>MERK01000110.1 GCA_001770575.1 Betaproteobacteria bacterium RIFCSPLOWO2_12_FULL_64_23 | reverse complement strand
CGTTCCCCGGGTCATCAACGTGCTGTGCGACCGCTCGCTGCTCGGCACCTACGTGCAAGGCAAGGAGCGGGTTGATCGCGCGACGCTGGCGCAGGCAGCGCGTGAGGTGTTCCACCAGGCGCAGCGCCGCAGCGTGCTGCGGCCGCTGCTGGTGATCCTCATTTTGGTGCTCGGCGGGGTGCTGGCGATGACGCTGTATCGGCCGGAACTGCGTGAGACCGGAGAAGCAACGCTGCCTGCGACCGTGGCACGACCTGCTGCCCAGACCCCGGCGGCGCTGCCGGCCACGCTGGAATGGCCGGCGGATCTGGCGCCGGGCGGCAGCCGCGCGCTGGCATATGCAGCCTTGTTCCGCGCCTGGGGCGCCGATTATCAAGGCGGAGATGCCTGCCGGCAGGCCGAAGGCCTCGGTCTGCGCTGCCACAGCGCCCGCGGCGGACTGGACGAACTGCGCGAATTGAACCGACCCGCCGTGCTGTTGCTGCGCGACGCGCAAGGCCGGGAGTTCTACGCGACGCTGAGCGCGCTGGACGCCCGGAGCGCCGGTTTCACCCTCGGCGCGCAGACCAGGACCGTCGCTACTGCCGCGCTGGCGGCGTATTGGTCGGGGCAGTACACCCTGCTCTGGCGCTTGCCGCCGGATGCGCACGAAAATATCCGCTCCGGTGAGCGCGGACCGGCGGTGGCCTGGCTCGCGCGGCAACTCGCGCTGGCGCAGGGTCGCGCGGCCGAACCGGGCAAGGATCCGCTGTTTGATCAGGCATTGTTGCGCCAGGTGAAACAGTTTCAACTCGCCGAGGGGCTGATACCCGACGGACTGGTCGGACCCCGGACCTTGCTGCGCCTCGCCGGCGTGGCGGATACAACGGCGCCGAAACTGTCGCGCAAGCAAGGGGAAAAATAGGCATGTCGTATATCCTCGATGCTCTGCGCAAATCCGATCAGCTGCGCCAGCGCGGCGCGGCGCCTACGCTGTTGCTGGGGCAGGCGACGGCAGCGGCGCCGAAACAGCCGGCGCTGTTCTCCTACGGCGTGCTTGCGCTCGTCCTGCTGGGCGCCGGCATTGCAATCGGCTGGTTGCGTCCGTGGCAGCCGCAGCCGGCGGCGCCTGTGCCCGCTACGGTCGCCGCGAAACCGCCCGCGCCGCGCCAAAGCCAGGCACCGGCGGCGCAAACTGTCATGGCGCCAAAGGCGCAACCGGAATTGAAGGTGCAGAGTTTGGCGCCGGCTACGCAGGCTGTTCCAGCGCCGATGAGCGCAGCTGCGCGCGCGCCCGTACCTGCGCCGGCGCGACAGCATGCGGTCACAGGCGTCGACGGCGGGAGACAGAGCGCGCCGCCCAAGGCGGTTGCCGCGGTGTCAAAGAAAGCTGCGGCGCCGGTGCCGGAGCCGGCTCCGAACAGCGGCGGCGGAGTTGCCGCTGCAGCGCCGGTACCGAGCGTGATGGCGATGGCCGAGCTGCCGCTCGCGATCCAGCAGGAGCTGCCGCCGATGTCGATATCGATTCATGCCTACTCAGGCAAAGTCGCGGAGCGTCTGGTCGGCATCAACAACCGGCTGCTGCACGAAGGCGAAGAAGTTACCCCCGGTCTGCGGCTGGAGCAGATCACGCCCGATGGCATGATACTCAGCTACAAAGGATACAGTTTCCGTCGCGGCGTGAAGTAATGTACTGATGACATGACGGACGACGGAATTCGGAGACTCGAAGATCTGTCACCGCGCCCTACAATCATGCGTGCGCCACATTTCCATCCCGACTCGTTGCGTCAGGCTGGTAACGATGAACGTAGTCGACATCATGTTGCAGGACGTGGTTTGCCTGGCCTCATTGCGGGAGGCCGCGTCGCTGATGCTGGAGCGGCGCGCGGCGTGCCGGCGGTTAAGGGGGTGCAAACGCACCTGGAACGGACGATGCCGGGCTGATTCAAGCCCTATCGGCGCTTGAGCCGGATGAGGAACACCAGCGGCAGGACGGCGAGCGAAGTAACGACAAAAAATACGAACGCGTCCAGATAGCCGATCATCGCCGCCTGGCGCGCCATTTCTCTCGAAAGCGCTGCCAGGCCGCGCAAGTCCTGCAGATTCCACGCACCGGTCACCCAGGGCATCGACAGTGATTCGCTATACGGGGTGACGCGCTCGGCCAGCTCGGCGTAGGCGATGCGCGACATCTGTAGCGCGAGAGTGACGCTGAGCGAGATGTGGATGCTGGAGCCGATGTTGCGCACCATGTGGTAGATCGCAGAGGCCTCGGCGACGCGCTCCGGCTCGAGCGTGGCGAAGCTCACCATGGTGATCGGCACCCACAGCACGCCGACGCCGAAGCCCTGCAGGGCCATCGGCCAGAACACGTTGGCGGTGCTGGGGTTGATATCCAGATGCGCCAGTTGCCAGCCCGCGTAGGCCTGGAGGATGAAGCCGAGCGTGATCATGGCGCGCGGATCAAGGCGGCTGGCGTAAATCATGAGGAAGAACCCGACCAGCGTACCCAGACCGCGCGCGCCAAGTACAAAGCCGATCACCGAGTCCGGATAGCCGCTCACTCCCTGCAGCATCGGCGGCAGCAGCGTCATGGGCGTGAAATTGAGCATGCCGAAGACGAAGATCAGCAGGATACCGACTGTGTAATTGCGATCGGCGAACAGGCGCGGGTCGAGGAACGGCCGCTTTGTGGTGGCGCTGTGCACGACGAAGGCGTACAGCGCGAGCGCGCCTATCGCCGCCCAGGCGACGATCTCGGCGGAATCGAACCAGTCGGCTCGCTCGCCGCGGTCGAGCAGCAGTTGGGCGCAGGCGAGCGAGGTCGCAAGCAGCAGGAAGCCGAGCCAGTCGAGGCGCGTCTTGGTGGTGGCTTCGCGATCGTGGATGAAGGCAAGCGTGCCGAGCAGCGCGAGCAGCGCGAACGGCACGATCATGTAGAACACCCAGCGCCAGTTGTAGGTCTCGGCGAGCCAGCCGCCGGCCACGGGCCCGACGATGGGCCCGAGCACCGAGCCCATGCCGAAGATCGCGATTACAGCGCCATGCTGGCGCCTGGAGTAGGTGTCGAGCACGATCGCCTGCGACACCGGCACCAGGGGTGCGCCGAAGGCGCCCTGGAGCACGCGGAACAGCACCAGCTCGGTGAGCGAATCGGCCAGGCCGCAGCCGAGCGAGGCGCCAGCGAAGCCGATGACGCAGACGTTGCACAGCTTGCGCCGGCCGAAGCGCGAGACCAGCCATCCGGCAAGCGGCGTCATGATCGCCGTGGCGACGATGTTTGAGGTCACCACCCAGGCGATCTGATCCGGCGCAGCGGACAACGCGCCCTGCATCTGGGGCAGCGACACGTTGGCGATGGTGACCGTCATCGCGTAAAGAAAGGTGACCGCGGTACAGGTCGCGAGCACCAGCGCGCGCTCGAGTGCCGCGCTGGCGCCCAGGGCTTCGGAAAGCGGGACCGATTGCGTGCTCACGCGACCAGCGGGCCGGTCAGAGGGCGAACAGGCTGCGCAGGTCAGGCAACCCGCGGCTGCGGCCGATGTCGATGCTGACCCTGACCGTCATGCCGGCGCGCAGCGCCGGGCGGTCCTTGACCTCTCTGGCGTCGGGCTCGAGCGCGAGCAGCACCGGCACGCGCTGCACCACCTTGACCCAGTTGCCGGTCGCATTCTGCGGCGGCAGCAGCGCAAACTCGGCACCCGTGGCGGGGGCGATGGTGCCGACCCGCGCAGGCCATTCGACGCCCGGGTAGGCGTCGGCGACAACGCGCGCCGCCTGTCCGACGCGCAGGCTGGTGAGCTGCGTTTCCTTGAAGTTCGCTTCTATCCAGAGTTCGCCCGCCTGAATCAGGCTGAAGGCGGCGACCCCGCGCGCCAGGTACTCGCCGGCCTGCAGCCTCATGTTGCTCACCGTGCCCGCGGCGGGGGCGTGGACCTTCGTGCGCGCGAGATCGAGCGCGGCCGTGTCGCGCGCCACCTGTGCTTCCAGCACGCGGGGGTGGCGTTCGGCCGGCAGGTTCGGATCCCCGCCGAGGGCCGCCAGCACGCGTTTGGTGCGTTCGTGCAGCGCCGCGAGGTGCGCCCGCGCCGCCGCCAGGCTATGGCGCGCCTCGTCGTAGGCGTCCTCACGCACCATGCCCTTTTCCCGGAGACGGCGCTGGCGCTCCAGCTGCAGGCTGAGAAAGCTGATGCGCTCGTCCGCCTCGAGCGCTTCGGCAAGCGCCACGCGATGCTCCGCGCGCAGCGTAGTCACGTCGGTGCGTGCGGTCGCCAGCTGGGCATTGGCCCGCGCGACCGCCATCTGGAACGGCGCCGCGTCGATGCGAAACAGCAGCTGCCCCTGCGTCACAGGCTGGTTGTCGCGCACCAGGACCTCGGCGACCTGCCCGGCGACCTCGGCGTTTACCGCGATGATGTGGGCCTTTACGTAGGCATTTTCGGTTTCCAGGTGGCGTCCGCCCTCGGCGTAGTAGTACAGGGCAAGCGCAGCCGCAACGAGCGGCACGCCCAGCAGCAGCAGGACGTGCGCCAGCGCCCGCCCGATGCGCGGCCGGCTCATCGGGGGCGCCTGCGTCGCTTGGCGGGCGATGGCGTATCCGCCGGGTTGCGCAGCAGATTGCTCTTGATCGCGAGCAGCGTATCGACGAAGCGTTCGCGCTCGGCCGCGCTTATGCCGGCGAGCGCGTCGCGCCGCAGCTCGGCGGCGAGGGCGCGCATGGTGCGCAGCGCGGGTTCGACTTCGTCGGTCAGATGTACCCGCCACACGCGGCGGTCGCGCGCGTCGTGCTCGCGCCGGACCCAGCCCTTCGCCTCCAGCCGGTCGAGCAGGCGGCCGAGCGTCGGTCTTTCGATCTCCAGGGTCTCGGCGAGTTCAGTCTGGCTGACGCCATCGCTGCGGAAAAGATGCGTCAGCACCCACCATTGCGCGCGCGTCAGGCCGAGCTTGCGGATGCGCCGGTCATAGGCGGTACGCAGCAGGCGCGCCACGTCGTTGAGCAGGAAACCGAAATTGCGCGACAGGTCTTCGCGGAGCATGCCCAGAATTATAGTTGCCTGGCTTATGATAAGCAAGGCAAGGGAATTGCCGCGCGGGCTGGTCGCAGCTGTGCCGCGACGGCATCACGGTCTACGGCGTTACGACCAGGGGCGCGATTTGAGCCACCACATACAGCGCCTGTTATTTGAGCAACAGTTCGAAGCGGCCTTCGCCGCGCTCGATGGCGAACATGCGCAGCAGCGGCGCGAGCTGCTGCAGTTGCTGCGGCGGTACGCGCGCGTTGCCCTGGAACACCGGGTTGCGCCCGCGCGCCCAGGAGCCCTGGCCGTCGAGTTGCAGCGGTCCCTGCAGCGTGCGCAGCGACGCCTGCACCGCAGCGCCGTCGCCTTCGAGGCGCAGCTCATAGTCGCCCAGAGGCGAGATGCGCGTGAACGCCGATCCGGCGCCACGCCATTGCAGCGTCGCATTGCCCTGGACCGAGTCGCGCCCGAAGCTAAGCCGCGCAATGTGCAGCAGCATGTCGCCGGTGAGCCCGAGCGCGGCCAGCTTGGGCACGCCCAGGCCCAG
>MERK01000109.1 GCA_001770575.1 Betaproteobacteria bacterium RIFCSPLOWO2_12_FULL_64_23 | reverse complement strand
ACAAACTGCTGCACGACGGTCTCCAGTTTTTTGGGATCCCCGTCGGCGCGATTCTGGATGTAGGCCTCGAATCCGCCCGCGGTGCCGAGGCCGCGAATCGGCGGCGGGCTGAAGGCGAACACCAGGCCTTCGCGGTACTCGGCTCCCTTCATCGACATGTACTTGACGAGATCTCCGGCGGATTCGGGGCGATCATGCCAGGGCTTGAGCGTGATGAACATGGTTGCGGCACTGGTCTTGTTGCCCCCGCCGATCAGGTCGAAACCGTTCACCACAAAGACGTGATCTACAGCTGGATGTTCCACCATGGTCCGCTGCACCGCAGCCCCGACCTTGCCGGTGCGTCCGAGCGAAGCGCCGTCCGGCAGAACGATCGCGCCGTAGAAGTAACCCACATCCTCGCTCGGCACAAGACTTCCGGGAATGACTCTGAGCAATCCGGCGCAGGCCGCGATCACCAGCGCGAATGCAATCAGCGATAGCCAGACATGAGCGATCGCCAGGCGCACGCCCCTGATGTAGACGGCGGTGATCCAGGCAAAGGCCACGTTGAATGGATGGAACAGATGCGGTTCCTTGTGGGCAGGCTTGAGCAGAATCGCGCACAGGGCCGGGGTCAGCGTCAGCGCGATCACCCCGGAAATGCTCACGGCGGTGGCGACGGTGACGGCAAACTGCTTGTACAGCTGGCCGGCGAGACCGCCGAGGAATGCCACCGGCACGAATACCGAAAGCAGCACCAGTTCGATGGCGATGATCGCGGTCGTCACCTCGGACATCGACTCGAACGCCGCCTCGCGCGGCGACAGGCCGCGCTCGGCCATCAGGCGCTCGACGTTCTCCAGCACCACGATGGCGTCATCCACCACAATGCCGGTGGCGAGCACGATCGCGAACAGGGTCAGGGTGTTGATGGAAAAGCCGAACAGGAACAGGCCGGCGAAGGCGCCGATCAGCGATACCGGCACCGCGATGAATGGGATCAGCGCCGCGCGCCAGCTCTGCAGGAACACGAACACGACGATCAGCACCAGCGTTGCCGCAATGAACAGCGTTTCGATCACCTCCTGGATCGAGGCGTCGACCACGCGCGTCGTGTCGTAGGGAAACAGGTAGCTGACGCCCTGTGGAAATGTCTTCGCGAGCTCGCTCATGGTCGCGCGCACTCCAGTGGCCACCTTGAGCGCATTCGCGCCCGACTGCAGGAAGATCGCCATGCCTATGGTCGGCTTGCCGTCCACCGTGGTGAACTGGTCGTATGCCTGGGCGCCCAGTTCGAGCCGGGCCACGTCCTTGACCCGCAGCACGCCGCCGGGCCCGCTCGCGCGCAGGATGATGTTGCCGAATTCCCCCGGGTCCACCAGCCGGCCGCGCGCTATGACCGCGTACACCAGCGGCTGACCTGCTGTCGCCGGCTCCTGGCCGATCTTGCCAGCGGCGTATTGATTGTTCTGCGCGCGGATGGCGTTGGCGACATCGGTGGTGGTGACGCCCAACTGCGCCATCCGGTCCGGCCGCAGCCACACGCGCATCGAATAGTCGCGCGCGCCGAAGATGAAGGCGTCCGCCACCCCGGGCACACGCTTGAGCGCGTCGAGCACGTTGACAGTGAGAAAATTGCTTAGAAACAGGGTGTCGTAGCGTGCGTCGTTGGAACTCGTCGCGACGACCATCAGAATATCGCGGGTGCGCTTTTGCACCACGACACCGCCCCGGCGCACTTCCTCCGGCAGCCGCGGCAGGGCGATCTGGACGCGATTGTTCACCTGGATGGTGGCATTGTTGATGTCGGTGCCGACCTCGAAGGTGGCGGTGATGTTGAGCGTTCCGTTCGAGGACGCGATCGAATCGAAATAGATCAGATTCTCGACCCCGGAGAGCTGCTCCTCGATCGGCGCCGCCACGGTCTTCGCCAGGGTCTCCGCACTCGCGCCCGGATAGGCGGCGGTGATGGCGACCGTGGGCGGGGCGATTTCCGGATACTGCGCCACCGGCAACACCTGTGAAGCCACCAATCCGGCGATGGTGATGATAATCGCGATGACGCCCGAAAAAATCGGCCGGCGGATGAAAAAATGCGACAGCATCTGCTGTAACCCCTACTTGGCCGCAGCCGTACCGGGTTCGGCCGGCTTGCCCTGACCGGGCGCCAAGGGGCTCACCGCGGCGCCCGGGCGCAGCTTGAGCAGGTTGTCGACGACGACGCGATCGCCGGTGGCCAGGCCGCCGAGCACCATCCAGTCCGAGCCGATCCAGTCGCCCAGCTGCACCGGCCGCAGGGCCGCCTTGCCCTCCTTGTCGAGGACGAACAGCATGTAACCCGCCTCCGCCTCCATCACCGCTGTCTGGGGTACGAGGAACACATTGTCGCGCTGCCCGGCGACCAGTTGCGCGCGCACGAACTGCCCGGGCAGCAATTGCCCTTTCGCGTTGTCGAATTCGGCGCGCAACTGCTGCGTGCCGAGCCGGGGATCGATCTGGGTCGCCGCGAAGTTGAGCTGCCCCTTGCCCGGATAGCGCGAGCCGTCCGGCAGGATGAGGCTGACCTCCACCTGCGCGCCGCGCACCAGCCGCCGTTGCGGCAGCTTGCCCAGATCGGACTCGGCAAGGCTGAAGCGAACCCAAATCGGATCCACCTGGCTGATGCTGGTGAGCAGGCTGTCGCCGCCTGCGGTGATCAGGCTGCCTTCGGAGCGAACAGCACGCCCGCTGACGCCCGAAACCGGTGCCGCGACGTCGGTATAGGAGAGATTGAGTTCGGCCTGGCGCACATTGGCTTGCGCCGCCTGCAGCGTCGCGTCCGAGAGCTTCCGGTTCGAGCTCGCGTCGTCATATTCCTTCTGGCTGATCGCCTTCTCCGCCGCCAGTTGCTTCAGCCGCGTCGATTCGCGCCGCGACTGCTCGTTGCGCGCCTGCTCCTGCGCGAGTTGCGCCTGCGCCTGCGCCAAGGCGATCTCGAACGGCGCCGGATCGATCTTGAACATGGGTGCGCCGGCGCGCACCAGTTCGCCTTCGTGGTACAGGCGCTTGAGCAATATGCCCGACACACGCGCCCTGACTTCGACTTCCTTCGAGCCCTCGATCTGGCCGACGGCCTCGAGCGCAATCGGCACGCGCTGCGGCGCGACCTCGAGCACCGCTGCCGACAGCGCAGGGGCGGCAGGGATCGCAGCGTGCGCGGAATCCGGTTGCCCCTGGCCGCAGCCGGAGACAAGGACGGCGAGCGACACGCAGGACAGGGCTAGACGACAGGGATGGATCGCAGCGCGAAGGCCGGAAACCATTTGCTTGAAAGAGATCGCTTGCGTCTGCATCGGGCGGGGATTCCAGTTGAAAACGGGGCGTCGTGTAAAGCGTGGGATTATAACCAATCGCGACCGTGCGCGAGCCGGGACGTCCATTTCGCCAGGCTATCGTTTACGGCCGCAGGGACTCAATGCCTTTGTTGGCCAACTGGTCGGCGCGCTCGTTCTCAGCATGCCCCGCATGCCCCCGTACCCAGTGCCAACGGATGCGGTGCGCGCCTGCGAGCCGATCCAGCTCCAGCCACAGGTCGACATTCTTGACCGGCTTTTTTCCGGTGGTCTTCCAGCCGCGGCGCTTCCACGCCGCGATCCACTCGCTGATCCCCTTTTGCACGTATTGCGAGTCGGTGTAGAGATCGATTTCGCAGGACCGTTTCAGCGCCTCCAGCGCGCGAATCACGGCGGTGAGTTCCATCCGGTTATTGGTGGTGTCCGGCTCGCCGCCGCAAAGCTCCTTCTCGCGGCCATCGAGCTGCAACAGCGCGCCCCAGCCACCCGGACCGGGATTGCCCTTGCACGCGCCGTCGGTGTAGATGCGCACCCGCGCCGCGCTCGCCGAAGCGCTCAAGCTTCGGTCCCGGTTCGGTGATGATTGTGCTGGGTTACCGGCGACAAGGCCTTCGAGCGCGCCGCCTGGCTGCGCCAGCTCGGCATCACCAGGCGCATGCCGATCGTGTGTTTGACCGCGCGCACCACGTAGACGCCGCCGGCGATCGGCCACCAGCGATCGCCCGCCTTTTCCATGAAGGCTGAGCGCTCCAGCCATTTTTTCTGCGAGATGGGCGGCGCGTAACAGCCGAAACGGCCGCCGTTCAGCTCGAAACCGAGCAGTTGCAGCCAGTCTTTCAGGCGCACCAAGCCGATGAAGCGGCCGCACCAGGGAAATTCGTTCCGGCCTGGGCCGAGGGCGCGCTTCAGGCCCCAGAGGCTGAGCGGATTGAAGCCGGAAATCACGATCTGGCCTTCGGGCATCAGCACGCGTGCGGCCTCGCGCAATATCCGGTGCGGATCAACGCTGAACTCGAGCACATGCGGCAAAACCACCAGGTCGATGCTGCCGCTCGCGAGCGGCAAGGCACCGCTGTCTGCGACGAGATCGCTGGCCGGATCGGCGCCGAGGCGGGTGCGCAGCGCAATCCGGTTCTGACGCAGTAAATCGATTTGCGGCAGGCCTATCTGGACCGCGTTGAAGCCGAACACGTCCTCCACCGCGCTGTCGAACTGGGCCTGCTCCCAGCGCAGCACGTATTCGCCCTTGGGCGTGGCGAACCAGTCAGACAGGGTTGACTTTTGCTGTGCTTCCACGAAAACTAGGCCTATGTCCGATAATAATAAGTTCGAAGTCATTCCGCTGCGCGCATTCGAGGACAATTACATCTGGACGCTGCGCAACGACCGTTACGCCGCCGTGGTCGATCCGGGTGATGCGGAACCGGTGCTCGACTACCTGCAGCGCGAGCGGCTGGAACTGTGCGCCGTACTCGCCACCCACCACCACCCCGACCACGTCGGCGGGGTTGCCGATCTGCTCGCACGCCATGCCGTCCCGGTGTACGGACCCCGCGGCGAGCCCATTGCTACGCTGACCCGCGCGGTCAGCGAAGGCGACGCGGTCGAGATTCCTCAATTGGGATTGCGTTTCAGCGTGCTCGACATACCCGGACATACCCGGGCGCATATTGCTTATTATGGCGCAAATTCCCTGTTCTGCGGCGATACGCTGTTCGCCTGCGGCTGCGGGCGACTGTTCGAGGGCACGGCGCAGCAGATGGCCGCCTCGCTGGCAAAACTGGCGGCCTTGCCGGACGCGACGCTGGTGTACAGCGGGCATGAGTACACCTTGGCCAACATCGACTTCGCCCGGGCGGTCGAACCCGACAACGCAGAACTCGCGGCGCGCGCCGCGAGCGATGCGCAAACGCGCAACAGCGGGCGACCCACCCTGCCCTCCACCATCGGCCGCGAAAAGATGACCAATCCTTTCCTGCGCTGCCTGCAACCGGCCGTGATTGCATCGGCCAACAAGTATCTCGGCGCTCGCCTGAGCGATCCGGTGCAAGTGTTCGCCGCCATCCGCCAGTGGAAGAACAGCTTCTAGGCACGCAGCGAAACCGAAACCAAGAATCAGCTCTAAGATACTATTTTTCCTGACCTTTCCTTGACCCGGCGGGCACGCTCGGCTATCATCCTCAGTCGTCACATGGGGTAGGAGGCGTAGTGCCGGTATTGCGCTTTATCGCGGCCGTCGTCTTTACCGCGCTCAGTTCCGGCTGCGCCCTAACGCCGCCGCAGACCGATGTAGCTGGAGCGCTCAAGCCTGCGACCGATGTGCCTGCCGCGCCTGCCGTCGGGGCGATGGGCGATCCCGCATCGGTCAAGTCCCCGGCCCCGGCAGCGAGCGCAGCCGCGCGCCCTGCCCCGATCCAGGCGTTGCCCAGTGCCGCGTCGCGCGAAGTCAGGGACAGCCTGCGTGCCATCCCCACTATCGATCTCACGGCGGTGCCCCCCGATTTGTGGGACCGCATCCGTACCGGATTTTCCATGCCCAATCTGTCCAGCCCGCTGGTGCAGGACCGGCAGATCTGGTACGCGAGCCAGCCGAGCTATGTCAAACGCATGGTCGAACGCAGCAAGCGGTACCTCTATTACATCGTCGAGGAACTGGAGAAACGCGGCATGCCGACCGAACTCGCGCTGCTGCCCATGGTGGAAAGCGCGTTCAACCCCATGGCCTATTCACGCTCGCATGCCTCGGGCCTGTGGCAGTTCATCCCCTCCACCGGCAAGAACTACAACTTACAGCAGAACTCGTGGTACGACGGCCGGCGCGACGTTGTCGCCTCGACCAGCGCAGCCCTCGATTACTTGCAGTTCCTGTACGACATGCATGGGGACTGGCACCTCGCACTCGCTTCCTACAACTGGGGCGAAAACGCGGTGGCCCGCGCCATCGAAAAAAACAAGGCCAAAGGCCTGCCTACCGATTACCTCAGCCTCGGCATGCCCACGGAAACGCGCTATTACGTGCCTAAACTGCAGGCGCTGAAGAACATCATTGCGAATCCGCATACCTTCGGCGTCGACCTCGAGCCGGTGCCCAACACGCCCTATTTCGTGACCGTGGAACAGACCCGCGACATGGACGTGCGCCTTGCCGCCAAGCTGGCAGATATGCCGCTGGCGGAGTTTCTCGCGCTCAACCCCGGCCACAACCGCCCGGTGATCGTCGCCAACGGCACCCCCGGCCTGGTGCTGCCGGCGGACAAAGCGAGAATTTTTCTCGCCAACCTGGAAGGCCATGACCAGCCCCTGGTTTCCTGGCAATCGTACACGCTCAAGCGCGGCGACAAGCTCGAACAGCTCGCCGCCAAGCACGGCATTTCGCTGGCCCGGCTCAAACAGGTAAACGGCATCGGCCGGCGCACCAAGGTGGGACCGGGCTATCAGCTGTTGTTGCCGCTGAAAGGCGCGCTGCTCGAGCCCTTGCCGGCCATGTTCCGGCCGCCGGCCGCGTCGCAGCCGCGCATGGCGCCGCGCAAACTAAGCTACACGGTACAGCACGGTGACACGCTGCTCAAGATCGCGCAGCGCTTCAAGGTCAGCGTGGACGATCTGCGCCGGTGGAACCAGATCGGGCGTCTCGCCGCCGGCCAACGCCTGGTGGTCGAAGTGCGCCAGGCGGCCCCGGCGAAGAGCGCGAAGCCGGCGAAGAAGAAGCGCGTTAGCAGAGCAAAGAAGTAGAACCCGGCTTGAGCCGGGAAGCAAGCCCCGCGTTATTGCAGAGTTGCGATGTTGCGCGGACGAGAAGCCGTCCGCGCGGATCGCCGATTGCGCACGGACGAAAACCCGTCCGCACGCAATCGGCGATCTTGAATAAGACCCACCCCAAGCCGCCATTGTTCTTATCCATAACCGTGTTTTCTTGACGGATGCCCTTTATCCGTCAAGAACACACGGTTGGCGCGCGCAGCGCGCGATGTTCGCTCGCCGGCATTGGTAGCCTGCGGACGATACTTCGAACTATGGCGTTCGAGCT
>MERK01000108.1 GCA_001770575.1 Betaproteobacteria bacterium RIFCSPLOWO2_12_FULL_64_23 | reverse complement strand
GCCGTGCCCTTGTCTACGCCAGAGGGCTTGATCTCCGCCACGCGCTTGCCGCGCTGCACCTCGAGCCCTGCGCCGGCGGCGGCTGCCAGCCGGGCCATCAGGCGATGCGCGTAGGCGGCCAGATGCGGCGCCAGTCGATAATGCAGCGCCAGCGTCAGGCCCTTGTCCTCCAGCAGCAGGCCGGGATGGCGCGCCAGAACCGGTGCCAGCGCCTGCTTGATCGCGGACTTGGCTGCCGGCGGCGCGGCGTGTATCCAAACGCGCCCGGCGGCATCGCGGCGTTCCAGGCCATGTTGCCCGGCCAGTGGCAGCCGCAGCGTGCCGAGGCGACTCTCCAGGAACGATAGCGCGCGACCGCTGACCAGCGCCACGGCGCCGCCGCTCGCCCCCTGCAGGCGCGCGATCAGATCGAGCAGCGCGGTATCGACGCGCACGGCATCGGGCGTGTCGGCGATGTCGATCAGGGTTCCATCGACATCGAGAAAATAGGCCCAGTCGAGGCGCGGCGCCGGCGGGGAATCGGGGCGCGGTATCGTCACGTCTCCCCGCGTCCGGTTTTTACGATCAGGCGGTCGCGGCGGCGCATCGAGGCCGCATCGAGCAGCATGCGGCCGGCCCAGCGGAACACGTTGAACTCGGCCACCAGCCCGCGCATCAGGCGCATGCGGTCGCGCTGCTCGTCCGCCGGCATGGTCAGCGCCAGGTGCAGCGCGGCAGCGCACTGGTCGGCATCGTAGGGATTGACGATCACGGCCTCCGGCAATTCCCGCGCGGCGCCGGTGAATTGGGACAGGATGAGAACGCCGCGCTCGTCGTCGCGGGCTGCGACAAATTCCTTGGCGACCAGGTTCATGCCGTCGTGCAAGCTGCTTACGAAACAGACATCGGCGGCGCGGAAATACTCGTATACGTCGCGCGGTTCGTGGTGCTCGACCTTGAGCACGATCGGCGGCGGCCCCCGGCGCGCGAAGCGGCCGTTGATGCGCGTGGCCATGGCCCGCACCTGCGCCTCGTGATGCTGGTATTCCTCGATACCCGCGCGCGTTGGCGCGGCGACCTGGACAAAGGTGAAGCGGCCGACCCACTCCGGATTCAGCTCCAGCAGGCGCTCGATCGCACGGAAGCGTTCCACGATGCCCTTGGTGTAGTCGAGGCGGTCGACGCCGACGCCGAGCTTGTGTTCGGGCGGAAGGTCGCTCAGCCGCCGGACGCTGCTGCGGCAGTCCGGCACGCTCTTTTGCACCATCTCCGCTTCCGGCGGCCAGGCGATGGAAATCGGATAACGGCGCACTGCGGTGAGCTTGCCGCCGAAGGAAACGGTGAAGGATTCCCGGTCGACCCGCGCCTCGAGAAAACGATCCACCGTGTCGACGAAATTGTTGCAGTGGAACTGGGTGTGAAAACCTAGAATGCTGCTGCCCAGCAGCCCCGCGAGCACTTCATCGCGCCAGGGGCAGATGGCGAAGGACTCGGGGTTGGGCCACGGTATGTGCCAGAAAGTGATGACCGTGGCATTGGGCAGCTCCTCGTGGATCATGTTCGGCAGCAGCGCGAAATGGTAGTCCTGCACCAGGACAATGGGGTTCTTCGTCTTGGCCTCGCTTGCCACCGCCTTGGCGAACTTGCGGTTGACCGCGACGTACTGGGTCCAGTCGCCCGAGCGGAAGGTGGGCCGCACATGGGCGATGTGGCACAGCGGCCACAGTCCCTCGTTGGCGAAGCCGTAGTAGTAGCCGGCCTCCTCCTCCGCGGAGAGCCAGACGCGGCGGATGCGGTAGGCGGGCTTTTCCGGCGGCACCGCGACGCGGTCGTGCTTGTCCACGACGTCGCGGTCGGCCGAGCCGCTGCCATGGGCGATCCAGGTGCCCGAGCAGGCGCGCATGATCGGCTCCAGCGCCGTGACCAGCCCGCTCGCAGGCCGCTGCACCTCGATGCGATCGCCGCGGCGCTGGTGGACGTAGGGCTCGCGGTTGGATACCACGATCACGTCCTCGCCGCGCAGTTCGCCGCGCAGAATGGCGCGCAGGGACTCCGGCGTCCAGGTGATCTGATCTTCATCGCGTGCGCGCGCATCGGATTCCAGTTCGCGGATCAGCCGCTGCAAATCGCGCGCGATGGGCTTGAAGCCGGGCAGGTTGGGGGCTGCGCCCGACCCCGGCTGCCGCAGCAGCCCTTCGCCGTGCAGCAGGGCGCGCATGCCGGCGATCCAGCCGCGCCATGAGAGCTGGGCAATGATTACCGTGATCAGCGAGACCACCGCCGCCAGGCCCATGAAAAGGTAGAACAGGTACTGCTTGGTTTCCTCGCTGCGGCGGGTGACGAAACTCATGTCTTGCACCAGTACCAGACGGCCGGCCGGCGCCGCTTCGCTCACCATCGGCTGCACCGACACGTGCAAGGGCCCCTGGTCGCTTGGCAACAGGTGATTGCGCGGTCTTTCCCAGCGCTCGAGCTCGGCACAGCGGATCTCCGCCGGAAGCGAGCGCGTGGCCAAGGCCGTGCCCGTCGGCGCAGCACAGTAGCCAATGGCAAACAGCCGCTCGTCGCGGGTGATGCGGTTGAAGAATTCCATGATCTTGGCTTTCTTGCCGGCCGCCAACTGTTCCTGCAGCGGTTCCTGCATGGCGCTGGCGAGCAGCGACGACCGCGCGTCGAGATCGCGCACGAACCAGCTCAGGGTCAGGCGGTCGACCAGCGGGGCGACGGCCCAGGCGATGCCCGCCAGCACCAGCATCAGCGGCAAGACGAAGCGCAAAGACAATCTCATGAGCTTACTCTATCATCCAAGGCGACCTTGAGATACGGTACGTTGCGAATCAGAAAAGGCGGCATCAGTGCGCTTGCGAAGCTCAAGTACGCGTGGTCGCCGGGAATGTTGATGCGTGGTGATCCCGCGCGCGCGATCTGGTGTAGCTGCTGCCCCGGCTCTGCGACGTCGTCATGCAGAACACGGATCGGGAACGGTGCCTGCAGTATTTCCGCGACCTGGGAGCGAAGATGGCGCAGGGCGGTTGCTGCACGGCGTACGATGCGGCGCGGGCTTACGCGCAACAGTTAATCGAATAGCGTAATTATGCCAGAAAGCGCACAGCGAGACTGCCGTTGCGTCGGGTGTCGTTGCGTCGGGGTGAATGCCGGCAAATGTTGCTGCGCTTGCCGATATCGTCTATCGTTCGGCGATCGATCGCATGGAATATTGCGCAAGCGCCCGGTGCGGCCGATGTGGGCGCCGCGGCGGCCGCGCGGAAGCTGGGGCCGCTCAGAACAAGAGGGCGATGCCCCCTTGTAAATCGCCTGAATCAGAGGATGCTGTGATTACGTCACGGACTCAATCATGGCTTCCCCGGCACTCGACCTGAAAGGATAGCGGCAATGGCAAAGAAACGCACCAAGGAACCGAAAATC
Organism: Betaproteobacteria bacterium RIFCSPLOWO2_12_FULL_64_23; assembly: GCA_001770575.1. Taxonomy (GTDB): domain Bacteria; phylum Pseudomonadota; class Gammaproteobacteria; order Burkholderiales; family SG8-39; genus 2-12-FULL-64-23. Next base: position 2,199 of record MERK01000108.1, on the reverse strand, counting down.
ATCAAACCGGACGACGTCGATCCGCATTTCAAGTGGGACCGGCCGATCGGCGCGCCCGGCCATACCCAGGTGGATTTCGAGGAGCGCATCAACTTCCGCCGGCTGCACGATTACCGCTTGGCGCGCACGCGCGCGGCGCTGGCCAATTCCGGGCTGGGGGCGCTGCTGTCTTTCGATCAGCACAACATTCGCTACACCACCAGCACGGTGATCGGCGAATGGGCACGCGACAAGCTCACGCGTTATTCGCTCCTCAGCGGCAACGGCGACCCCTACATCTGGGATTTCGGTTCCGCCGCCAGGCACCACCGCCTGCATGCGCCCTGGTTGCACCACGACCATTGCCGCGCCGGCATGCTGGGAATGCGCGGCGCGACCGGCGCCGACATCAGCTTGTTCCGCAACGCGGCGCGAGAGATCAAGTCCATCCTCGACGCCGAGGGCGTGGGCGACATGCCGCTGGGCGTGGACGTGGTCGAGCTGCCGATGATTTTCGAGCTGCAGCGCGCTGGGCTGGAGGTGCGCGACGGGCAGCAGACCATGCTCGCCGCGCGCGAAGTGAAGAACATCGACGAGCTGACGCTGCTCAACATGGCCTCGGCCATGGTGGACGGGGTGTACCAGGACATCGCCGAGGCGCTCAAGCCCGGCGTGCGCGAGTCGGACATCGTGGCGTTGGCCACCAAGCGGCTGTACGAAATGGGCTCGGACTGCGTCGAGGCGATCAATTCGATCGCGGGCGAGCGCTGCTCGCCGCATCCGCACAATTTCACCGACCGGCTAATCCGGCCGGGCGACCAGGCGTTCTTCGACGTGATCCAGTCGTTCATGGGCTATCGCACCTGTTATTACCGCACCTTCAACGTCGGACGCGCCACCTCGGCGCAGCGCACCGCCTACAAGAAGGCGCGCGAGTGGATGGACAAGGCGATCGACTTGCTGCGCCCCGGGGTCAGCAGCGACCGCATCGCCGCCGCGTTGCCGAAGGCGGAGCAGGCCGGCTTTGCGAACGAAATGGATGCGTTCGGGCTGAATTTTTGCCACGGCCTCGGTCTCGGGCTGCACGAGCGGCCGCTGATCTCGCGCCTCACGTCGTTCAAGGAGCCGATTGAACTCAAGGTCGGCATGGTGTTCGCGGTGGAGACATACTGCCCCGCCACGGACGGCGTGTCGGCGGCGCGTATCGAGGAGGAAGTGATACTGACGCCCAAGGGCCCGCAGATCATTTCGCTGTATCCGGCGGAAGAACTGCCGATTGCCAACCCTTATTAGTCGGGGCGACATGGCAAACAAGAAACCGAAAATCGGCTGGATCGGCGCCGGCCGCATGGGCTACGAAATGGCGCTGCGCCTGGCCAAGGCAGGCTGCGATCTGACCGTGTACAACCGCACGCGTGCCAAGGCCGAGCCGCTGGCGAAGTACGGCGCCAAGATAGCGACCCGGGTGAGCGAGCTCGCCGGCTGCGACGTGGTGTTCTGCATGGTTTCCACCTATGCCGACGTGAAGGAAGTCGTCGCCGGCAAAGGCGGGCTGCTGTCGCGGGCCAAGGCCAAGGGCAAGCGCAGCGCGCCGCGCATCCTTGTCGAGTGCTCGTCGATCTCGCTCGAAGGCTCGGCCGAGCTGCGCGAGATCCTGGCCGCGCACGGCATCCAGTTGCTGGCGGCGCCAGTATCGGGCAACGCCAAGGTGATCAAGGCGGGGAAGCTGTCCTTCGTCTGCTCCGGACCCAGGGCCGTATTCGACGAGGTGTCGCCGTTGCTGCGGCTGATCGGGCCGGCGGCGAGCTACGTCGGCGAGGGCGAGCTCGCGCGCATCGTCAAGATCTGCCACAACGTGTTCCTCGGCGTCGTGATCCAGTCCCTGTGCGAGATCACCATCCTGGCGCAAAAGGCGGGGGTGCCGCGCCACGCCTTTCTCGAGTTCATCAACCAGAGTGTGATGGGGTCGGTGTTCTCGCGCTACAAGACGCCGGCCCTGGTGAACCTCGATTTCAAGGTCACGTTCACGCCCAAGCTGCTGCGCAAGGACATCGACCTCGGCCTCGACGCCGGGCGCAGGTTCGAGGTGCCGCTGCCGCTCGCATCGATCACGCGCGACCTGATACAGAGCATGATCGGCAGCGGCATGACCGAGCAGGACTTCTCCACGCTGCTGCTGCAGCAGGCGCGCTCATCCGGGATCGACCTCGAGCCGGAAAA
>MERK01000107.1:0-5321 GCA_001770575.1 Betaproteobacteria bacterium RIFCSPLOWO2_12_FULL_64_23 | reverse complement strand
GCGGGAACAGGCCCTTGGAGTCCGATGTCATTCCGAGACCGTCCCCCAAGCATCTCCACTCCGCCAACATTCCAAAACATTAAAACCCACGTCCCCCAGACCCCGCCTGCCTTCCAGCCATAGCAAAGCGGTGCAGATGACCCCGCGCCTCGCGCTCGCGGCCGGTGGCGTGGCAACCGGCCATTTACTTTCGGGGGCCGCTCGCGCTGCCCGTCCGTTGGCGGTCTTAGGCCCAGCTTGCATCGCCAGGTTGTTGTAGATACAATAACCGTATGAGGATCACCTTCGATCCAGCCAAGCGCAAGGCGGCGCTGGCCGAACGCGGACTGGACTTCACCGATGCGGCGTTTGTCTTTGCCGACGTCACAGTGGAGGTTGAAGACACCCGGAAGAACTACGGTGAAACACGCATCATCTGCTACGGCCTCCTGGAAGGCCGGATGGTTGTCGTGGGCTACACGCCGCGTGGCGCGGATCGCCACATCTTCAGCATGAGGAAAGCCAATGAACGCGAAAGAGCCCGCATCGCGCCGCTCCTTGAAGTCTGACCTCGCTCGCGTCGACGCTCATGCGGTGAGACCGGAGGAATACGAAGAGCTTCCGGAACTCACCGAAGAGATGCTGGCTCGCGCGAAGGTCAACAAAGGTGGAAGACCCGTATCCGCCAACCCGCGCAAGTTGATCTCGCTGCGTTTGCCAGCCGATGTCATCGAACGCTGGAAAGCCACGGGCGCCGGCTGGCAGACGCGCATGGCCGAACGGCTGAGCAAGGTTCGGTGAAGGAACCGCAGCGCGCCTTCTCTCTCATTTCTCTCCAGCCGGCCAGAGCATCCATGCCTGAAGTGGGTACGGAGATGTAAACTCCACAGCAGAGTACGCATTCGAGGTAGCCTCGGCGCTCATCAGAATTGACCCGTTCTCTGCTCACGGAATTGACCCTGTAACAACCTGAGTTTGACGGCTACCGCGTTCGTGGTGGCCGCTGCGGATTTGTTCGCTGCGTCTAAATGGCTGACGCTCGATGGATGGTTCCCTTCGATGAGGCCCGTCCGTGAAGAGCAAACAATGCGCTGGCTGTGGCAAGGCATTCCATCCGCGGCTACAGACCCCTGAGCAGTGCTACTGCTCGTCACCTGAGTGCCAGCGTGAACGAAGGCGGCGCTGGCAATATGCGCGGCGCCACAGCGACCCCGAATACAGAGATAACCAGTCGAGGGCGCAAGCATCGTGGGCCGAGCGGCACCCCGATTATTGGCGCGAGTACCGGCAAACACACGCCGATTACCGCGAACGTAACCGCGCCTTGCAACGCGAGCGGGACGCCCGGCGGCGTGAACGCGTGCTTGCAAAGATGGACGTGTCAACGGGTGATTCACCCGTTCCATCAGGGACTTATCGATTGAGCCCCGTGAGGCGTGAGGATCTTGCAAAGATGGACGCGTGGACGGTTCAAATCACTGTGGTTTCAAAGCAGTACGCGCCATCGGGGTAATCTTGCAAAAGAGGACGTTATCGCCATGCGCGGTTTGTGCGAGTACCGTTTGCGCATGCAACCCCCCGCCCCCGAAGCGCTGGAAGTCGATCTGCACCGCATCGAGCTGCGTTTCGCCGACGCGCGACTACTGGAGCCGCAGGCGGTTGACGCACTTGCCCGGTCCATCGAGCAGAGTGGGCAACTCATTGCGTGCATCGCGGTGCCCGAAGCGGGCAGCAACCGCCTGGTGCTGGTCGATGGCTACCGGCGGGTCCTAGCCCTGCGCCGGCTCGGACGCGACACCGCGTGTGTGGAATCCTGGACGTGCGATCTCGCCCAGGCCTTGCTGACGGTCCTCGCGCGTGCCAACGCGCGGCCGTTTGCGGCCCTGGAAGAAGCGCTACTGCTGCGCGAACTGGTCCACGGCCAGGGGCTCTCCGAGCGCGAGGTCGCGCGCCGCAGTGGTCGTGATGTCAGTTGGGTCAGCCGACGGCTGGGACTCGTCTGCGCTTTGCCCGACGCACTGCTCGCGGCCGTGCGCTCAGGAGCGCTATCGACCTGGGCGGCCACAAGGGTGCTCGCCCCGTTGGCGCGCGCCAACACCGAGCATGCGGCACGACTGCTCGATGCGCTGGCTTCGACTCCTTTGTCCAGTCGGGAGCTTCATAGCTGGTTCCAGCATTACCTGAGCACCCCGCGTGGCGCCCGTGAGCGCATGGTTGCCCACCCGCGGCTATTCATCCAGACCCTGCAAGCGCGCGATGAGCAGCGCGCCGACACGCGCCTGCGCGAGGGTCCGGAAGGACAGTGCGCAGCCGATGCCCGGCAACTACTGGCGCCAATCAAGCGGCTGTGCCAGTGCTTGCCGATGCTCAGAGCACAGGCGTTACCCGAACCCTTACTGAGCGCGCTCGCACGCCTGCGCAGCGCCCTGGATGCCCTGCAGTGCGAACTTGCGAGGAGCTTTGAGCATGACCCCCAGCCAGATCCGCGATGCTGTCCAAACCCTGCGAACACAAGGCCAGAGCCTGCGCGAAATCAGCCGCGTGCTCAAGCTCTCGCGTAATACCGTTCGCCGAATTCTGCGCACCACTTCGCCGGCGGCGCAGGAGCGGCAGTGCCTGGGCGTCAGCTTGGCCTATCTGAAATCGGCCTTCGAGCGTGCCCAGGGCAACGTGGTGCGCGTGCAGCAACTACTTGCCGCCGAGTACGATCTCACCGTCTCCTACAGCACGCTGACGCGCTGGGTCCGAGAAGCCGGACTGCGCGCCCCGCCTGTGCGCGCCGGGGAATATGTCTTCGGCCCGGGTGAGGAGATGCAGCACGACACCTCGCCCCACCGCGTGGTTCTTGGCGACAAGACCGTGACCGCGCAGTGTGCCGCTCTCGTGCTCGCCTACTCGCGCCGCCTGTTCGTGCAGTATTACCCGCGCTACACCCGCTTCGAAGCCAAGCAGTTTCTGCTCGATGCCGCGCGCTTCATGGATGGGGCTTGCCCGGTCTGCGTCATCGACAACACCAGCGTGATGCTCGCCGCCGGCGCCGGTGAGAACGCTCTCATCGCCCCGGAGATGGCGGCCTTCGCCCGCACGCTCGGGTTCGAGTTCCGCGCTCATCGGGTCGGCCATCCGGATCGCAAGGGCCGGATCGAGAGAAACTTCTTCTTCGTCGAGACGAACTTCCTGCCCGCACGCAGCTTCACCGACTTTGACGATCTGAACCGCCAGGTGCTCGCCTGGTGCAAAGAGGTGGCCAATGCAAATCCAAAGCGGGCGCTGGGCATGTCGCCCGAGGCGGCCTACGTGATCGAGAAGTCTTACTTGCAAGCACTGCCATCGGCGCTGCCACCGATCTATGAGGTGTTCGATCGGGTGGTGGACTTGAACGGCTATGTCTCGCTCGAATCGAATCGCTACTCCGTCGCCGAGCGTCTGGTCGGCCAGACTGTGACCCTCTACAAATATCCCGCCCAGGTCCAGATCCACCATCGCGGGATGGCGGTGGCGAACCATGCACGACTGATCGGCCAACGCGATGCGCGCAGTACCGACCCGACGCACCATCGCATCCCCACCCGGGCGAGCCGCACGCCGCAAATCGAGGCGCAACTGCTGCGCGACTGTCCCGAGCTCGAAGCATATGCGCGCGCCCTCAAACAACGCGGCCGCGGCCGCAGTGTGCGCGCCCTGCGACGGCTGATCGAGATCCAGCGCACCTACCCGAAAGAGCCCTTCTTGGCCGCCGTGCGCCAGGCCACACACTTCGGTCTGTACGATCTGGGGCGGTTGGAGAAACTCATCCTGCAGCAGGTCGCCGGTAATTTCTTTGCGCTCAACCTCGATCCCGACGACGATGCGTGACCAAATTCGCGAACAACTCGCCCGTCTGCGTCTGCGCGGCATCGACGCCGCACTGGATGCCGAACTCGATCGTGCCGAAGCCGAAGGTTCTCCCGCCTCAGAAGTCATCTGGCGATTGCTCGCCGCCCAAGAGGCCCATCGCCGTGAGAAGAGCTTGGCTTACCGACTGACTCAGGCGAAGTTGCCCTGGCACTGGACCCTGGACTCCTTCCCCTTCGATCGCCAGCCCGGTGTCGATCGGGGCCAGATCCGCGCCTTGGCCGGACTGGACTTCTTGCGCCGTAACGAGAACATCCTGCTCATCGGTCCGCCCGGTACCGGCAAGACCGGCATTGCGATCGCGCTGTTGCGCGAGGCCTGCCTCAACGGTCACGCCGGCCGCTTCTACAACGCCCAGTTGCTACTCGACGAACTCTATGCCTCGCTTGCCGATCGTTCCACACCGAAACTGCTCGCTCAACTCGCCCGCTTTCAGCCAATGCTGATTGATGAATTGGGATACCTTACCCTCAAACCTGAGCAGTCCAATGCCTTCTTCCGGCTGATGGACCAGCGCTATGGGCGGGTTTCCACAATCATCACAACGAATTTGGAACCTTGCGCCTGGTACGAGTTGTTCGCCAATAAGCCACTCGTCGATGCATTGCTCGATCGCCTCCAGCATCGCTGCATCACCATCCGCATCGACGGCCCGTCCCTGCGCACTTCGGCGCCGGCATCACCGCCGCCCACCAAGAGGTCATCGAGATCTGCGCGACGCCAGCCCCCCGCCTCGAAATAGTCAGCAGCAAATTCGGCTACAAATCCTCCTCATACAGCCCGCGTCAATCACGCGATATTCACCGCAATCGAAGAATAACCCTCGTAACTACCGTCGCGAATTCGACCGGCAGCGCCACACTCCTGTCGCGCTCCGCTTCGCTCGCTTACCTCCTGGCTCGTTCGGCTTCGCCGAGCCGTGCCCAGGCGGCATTTCCTTTTTACAACCCCATGAAATAAAAACCAACAAAAACAAAACCGAAACTCTGCCTGCGCTCGCCATAACGCGCGCACTTACCGGGTTCAATCTTATGAGCAGAAGTGGGTCCGTTTAGGCGAGCGGCGAGGCCATGAAAAGCGGACGTTCTCTCGTTAATCTGGCGCAGGAACTCGAGCGCCAACTCGCGACCAAGCAGGATCTGGTCGTGCCCACGTCACTCCTGCGATGCCACACCGACGAAGGTGGCAGTTGCCGGATGATGATCGATGCAAAGGACGGTGTAGGGGAATACGGCATCACCAACCTCGCGCGCCGTCAACTGGCTGAAAAATTGAAAATTCCGTTCGCGTACTTCGAACGCATGCGCTCGGAGCAACCGGCCCTTCTTGACCGTAACGTCAACACCTGGCTTCAGACCGACCATGACCGAAGGATGATTCGTACGCTGGATGGGCAGGTGCGCGCGGTGCTGTCCGACCGCTACCGCCGCCTGGACAATTTCGATCTA
>MERK01000106.1:4945-11020 GCA_001770575.1 Betaproteobacteria bacterium RIFCSPLOWO2_12_FULL_64_23 | reverse complement strand
CCCAGTATTTCCAGGTATCCGAGCCCGAGCCCAGCGTCGCGCCGCCCCAGTTGCCGCGCAGCATCGGGCCGGCGGGCATGAAGATGGACGGCAGGTTCATGCTGATCGCGCCCATCAGCAGCGCCGGCGTGGTCTTGTCGCAGCCGCCCATCAGCACCGCGCCGTCGGCGGGGTAGGAGCGCAGCAGTTCCTCGGTTTCCATGGCGAGGAAGTTGCGGTACATCATGGTGGTCGGTTTCTGGAACGGCTCGGACAGCGACATCGCCGGCATTTCCACCGGGAAGCCGCCCGCCTGCCACACGCCGCGCTTCACTTCCTCGACGCGCTGCTTGAAGTGGGTGTGGCAGGGGTTGATGTCGCTCCAGGTGTTGATGATGGCGATCACCGGCTTGCCGGCATAGTCGCTGCGGTCGTAGCCCATCTGCGCGCTGCGCGAGCGGTGGGCGAAGGAGCGCATGTCCTTGGCGCCGTACCAGCGGTGGCTGCGCAGCTCGTCCGGGGTTTTCCTTTTCACTTGCGCTTCCTTTGCGTGCGGTGTGATATTGCACGGCGGCGTCGGGGAACATATTGTAACCGCCCCGGCTAAATCGAGGACGCATGCAGGCTTTGACCAACGGAGGAGACGGTGCGGTACGACCCCGAAACCAGGCCGACCGACGCGGTGATCACCCGCCACTCGAGGATGGTCGAGTTACGCTCTGATGGTTCCCTTGGGCCAGTCGATTCAGGCGTCTGTGCGCTGGTCGGGGGCAGGTCCGGAAACCAATGAGCCGAAGGTCGCGCTTTCCGCCGAATACGCGAGCAATTCCCCCGTATCGATATCGAAATGCCAGCCGTGCAGCGCGAGCGTGTTCTGATCGACGCGTTCGCGGATCCATGGATACGACAGCAAGTTGTCCAGGGACACCAGGATCGCGGCCTGCTCGCAGGCCCTCGCCTGGAGGGCGGGCGGCTTTTGCGGCAGTTCGCGCAATACCTGTTCCCGTGCGCGCTTTGCAATGCCTACCCAGTCGCCGATGAATTCGTAATTGCGCTGCGTAATGCCCTCGCCGTCCATCAAGGCCTGGATGCCACCGCAATTGGAGTGGCCGAGCACGATGATGTGCTCCACGCCCAGGCTCTTGACGGCGAACTCGATCGCGGCACGAATGCCCGGCGCTTCGGCCGCATGGCGGTACGGCGGCACGAGGTTTGCGACATTGCGTACGACAAAGAGATCGCCGGGGTCGGCGCCGGTAAGCATGGCGGGGTCGACGCGTGCATCGCAGCAGGAAATCACCAGGGCGCGCGGCTGCTGGCCCTGGCGAAGTCGCGAGAAAAGACTACGATCCTCGCGGAAGTACTTGGCCTGGAAGCGCTCGAAGCCGGCAATGAACTTGGCGATATCTTTCATTGATGCTTCTCCCCGGGACCGTTGTGGCGAATGGAATTCCCTTTTTGCGGTGCATTTGCTTGCCGGGCCATGATTTGGCGCCGCACCTCACTGTCTGTCTTCAGATGCCGCTCTGCTTGAGTGCCGCGATGCGTTCATCGAGGGGCGGATGGGACATGAACAGGCGCTTGAGGCCGAACCCCTGCCCGCCGGAGATGCCGAAGGCGGCCATGTTTTCCGGCAGATGCGGAAGCTCCTGCGCGAGTTTCAGCTTCTGCAGCGCGGCGATCATCGACTCGCGCCCTGCGAGCTCGGCGCCGCCCCGGTCGGCGCGGAACTCCCGCCGGCGGGAAAACCACATGACGATGATCGAGGCGAGCACGCCCAGCACGAGTTCGGCGATGATGTAGGTGATGAAGAACGCCGGACCGTGCGCGCGCTCGCTCTTGAAAACGATCCGGTCGACGGCGTGCCCGATCACCCGCGACAGGAAAATGACGAAGGTGTTGACCACGCCCTGGATCAGCGCGAGGGTCACCATGTCGCCGTTGGCGACGTGGGAAATCTCGTGACCCAGCACGGCTTCCGCCTCGTTGCGGCTCATGTGCCGAAGCAGGCCGGCGGATACGGCCACCAGAGCACTGTTCCTGCTCATGCCGGTGGCGAAAGCATTGATGTCCGGAGAGTCGAAGATCGCCACCTCCGGCATGCCGATGCCCGCGGCCCGGGCCTGGCGGCGCACCGTTTCGACCAACCAGAGCTCGGTGGACGTGGCGGGTGTTTCGATCACTTGGGCGCCCGTCATGCGTTTCGCCGTCCACTTGGAAATGGCGAGCGAAATGAACGACCCGCCCATGCCAAAGACCGCGGCGAAAATCAGAAGCGATCCCAGATTCAGCCCCTGCTGGGTGAGGTACGGCTCGACCCCCAGCAGTCGCAGCGTCAGCGACAGCACCAGGACGATGGCGAGATTGGTGGCGAGAAACAGTACGACGCGTTTCATGTTTGGCTCCTGGCGATTAAGGGTTAGGCGTGGGCAACATCGGTTATCGCGGTTCGGTCGCCGCGGCGGCTTCAAGCTCCTTGCGCAGCCTGATCGGCTGGCGTTTGCGCAGGCGCAGGTTGAGCATTTCCACGGCCACCGAGAACGCCATGGCGAAGTAGAGGTAACCCTTCGGAACATGCGTCCCGAAACCTTCGCCGATAAGCGCGACGCCCACGAGGATCAGGAAGGACAGGGCCAGCATCTTGATGGTCGGGTGTTCATCGACGAAGTCGCCGATGGGTTTGGCGGCGAACATCATGACCCCAACGGCGATGACGATCGCGAGCACCATCACCGGAACCTGATCGACCATGCCGACCGCCGTGATCACCGAATCCAGCGAGAACACGATGTCGATAACGGCGATCTGGGCGAGGACGCTGAGGAAACCGGCATGTTTGCCCGGTTGGAACTCATACTCGCCCCCGCCTTCCAGGGCGTTGTGAATCTCCATGACCGCCTTGACCAGCAGGAACAGGCCGCCGCCGATCAGGATCAGGTCGCGGCCGGAGACCTCATGGCCGAGGACCGAGAACAGCGGACTGGTCAGGCGCATCATCCAGGTCAGGGACAGCAGCAGGGCGATGCGGGTCAACATGGCGAGGCCGAGGCCGATCCTGCGCCCCCGGTCGCGCTGCTCCGGCGGCAAGCGGCCCACAAGGATGGAAATGAAAATGATGTTGTCCACTCCGAGCACGATTTCCAGAGAGGTCAGGGTAAGGAGGGCGATCCACGCCTCCGGCGAAGTCAACCATTCCATGTGCATTCCTTCGAATCAGTTTCAATAACGAGGTCGGCGGCAGCGCCCGGGCGTGCCACGCGGCGCTCGATGCAGTCCCGCATGCCGTCGGTGAGCGCGAACCCGTGCGTGCGGATCTCAATCTTCACGAGGCAAATTTTCCGCAATGTCCTTTCAACATCGATAGCGCGAGCATGGTAACCCGGAAAGAATATCGTGTTAATTCGAATATAATCGTCCAGTAGTTCGAAAATACCGATCCTTCCGCAATCGGCCCCCATGCTGTACCACAAGCACCTGCGCTACTTCCGGGCGGTCGCCAAGGCCGCCGGCGGAAGCATTACGCGCAGCAACGCGTAGCCGATGACGGCCGAGGCAAGCGAGCCGAATAGGATGCCGAGCCGCGTCTGCACCACATACTCGCTGCCTGCTCCTTCAAAAGCCAAGCCGGCAATGAACAGACTCATGGTGAAGCCTATGCCGCATAACACCGACACGCCGAATATCGAGCCCCAGTCCGCGCCCTGTGGCAGCCGCGCGAATCCCAGCCGCACCGTGAGCCAGGACGCGAGAAACACGCCGATCGCTTTGCCGGCGAGCAGGCCCGCCGCGATGCCGAGAGGAACCGGCTCGAGGAACGCCGCCGCGGTGACGCCCTTAAGAGATATGCCGGCGTTGGCGAACGCAAACAGCGGCAGAATCGCGAACGCGACCGGCGCATGAAGATCGTGCTCCAGGCGCCGCAGCGGCGAATGCGATTCGGAACCGCGCACGCGAAGCGGAATGAAAAACGCCAGCGCGACGCCGGCCAGCGTCGCGTGCACGCCGGATTTCAGCACCGACACCCACAGCAACAGCCCGACGAACAGATAGGGCACGAGCCGCGCGACGCCGGAGCGGTTGAGCGCGAACAGCGCGAGCAGCGCCGCCGCGGCAATCCCGAGCGAAACCGGCGCGAGGTTGCCGGCGTAGAAAATCGCGATGATCACGATCGCTCCGAGGTCGTCGAGAATCGCGAGGGTGAGAAGGAACACCTTGAGGCCGACCGGCACGCGGCGGCCGAGCAGCGACAGCACGCCGAGCGCGAACGCGATGTCGGTCGCTGCCGGAATCGCCCAGCCGGCAAGCGTGAGCGGGTTGCCGGCGTTGATCGCGGCATAGATCACCGCCGGGACCGCCATGCCGCCGACCGCAGCGACTGCCGGAAGCACGACCTGCCGCGGGTCGGACAGTTCGCCCTCGAGCACCTCGCGCTTGATCTCGAGGCCCACCAGAAAGAAGAACAAGGCCATCAGCCCGTCGTTGATCCACAGCAGCAGCGGCTTGGCGATCTGCAAGGCCCCGACGCGCACTTCGACCGGTGTATCGAGGAAGGCGTCGTACAGGAAAGCGAGCGGCGAGTTGGCGAGCGTGAGCGCGGCCGCGGCGGCAATCGCGAGCAGAATGCCTCCGGCGGATTCGAGGGCGATGAACTCGCGCAGCGCGTGGATCACCCGCATTTGCCGTTCCGTTCCATTTGGTTGTTCAAGGCCATGTACCTCAGGCGGAATCGCCGGTGACAAACAACCGGCTTCTTGCCGCCCCGGTAATGGCGACGACGCAGGGGTGCGTTACGCGCCGCTCTACCGAAATCGCGAAGAACTCCTCCACGATCTCCTCAGTTCGGCCGAGCGTCTTCACGCCGTACTGCGTTTCGATTTCCGATTCGAGAACGGTAGGTCCGATGAACACCCCTGCGCCGCGCTGCCCGAACGCCTTCATCAGCGCGCTGTCGTCGAACTCGCCGGCCACGCGAGGCCGGAGGTTGTTCGCCTCGCACCACCGCTCCAGGCGCGATCGTACCGCCGCGTCTGCCCCGGGAAGCAGCATCGGCGCGCCGTCCAGGCAGGCGGGAAACCTTCCCTTGCAGCTCTTGAACAGCCCGGCGGATGCGAAAAAACTCACCCCCGATTCCCCGAGCCGGTGGTTGTATGCGCGCACGCTCACCGAGGGCGGGATCGGCGCGTCGGCGAGGACCAGGTCCAGCCGATGCCCGGCGAGTTCCGCGAGGAGGCTGTCGAGCTTCGATTCGCGGCATACGATGCGCACGGGCGTGGGCAGACGCGTCGCCGGTTCGATCAGGCGATAGGCGATCGTCTTCGAGACTGCATCGGCCACCCCGACCCGGAAGTCCACCGGGCGGCCGCCGGCTGGGTAGTTCCGCAGGGACTCCTCCAGTTCGGACCCGAGGGCGAAGATGTCCTGCGCGTAACCGAAGGCGAGCCGCCCCGCGTCCGTCAGTTCGAGGTTGCGGCCGCGTTTGGCGAACAGCGGTGTTCCCAGGTCTTCCTCCAGCAGCCCGATCTGCCCGCTGATGGTCTGCGGCGTCAGGTGCAATTGCTCGCTCGCGCGCGCGATGCCGCCTGCGTTGGCGACCTGCCAGAAATAGTGCAAGTGCTTGAAGTTCATCCTTGCGATCCTTCGGTTTATTCGATCAATCGTTCTATATAAATCGATTTTACACCAAGTGACGGCGCCTCCATACTCGCTGCATTGTCGCATCGATCGATAAGGAAAGACCGGGTATGCGAATCGACATCCAGGGCCGGGGGTTGCAGTTCACCGCTCCGCTGTTGGAACACATTGAACGGCGGCTGCGTTTCGCCCTTACCCGGACCAGCGGCCGGATCAAGCGCGTGCTGGTCCGCCTGGGTGATGCCAATGGTCCGCGCGGCGGCGAGGACCAGTTTTGCAGGATAGAGGTGGTCCTGGAGGATGCGCCGGCCGTGCTGATCGAAGACGCGGGCGCCGATTTGTACGCCGTGATCGACCGTGCGGCGGAGCGCGCCGGGCGCAACGTCGCCGCGCGCATTCAACGCCCGCAAGCGAACGTTCGCCTGGCAAAGCCAAAGCCACCGCGCGTGCTGCGGGGTGATGGCA
>MERK01000106.1:0-4934 GCA_001770575.1 Betaproteobacteria bacterium RIFCSPLOWO2_12_FULL_64_23 | reverse complement strand
GGCATATGATATGTCCAATAACTGACGGAGTGTGATCACGAAATCTGCCGAAACGCCAGTCCCGAACCGCGATACCGGAGCCGTTTGCTGCGCGCGACTCGCCAAACGCTTGCGCAGTCGAACGGAAGGAATGCGATGCAAAGACGCGTTGTGAACTGGCTCGGGAAACTGTCCCTTGTCGCCCTCGCATTCGTTGCGATGTTCGCTCCCGCCCTCGCGCAGGAGAAGCGGCCCGTAGTCTATGCAGTGCCGATCGAAGGCATGATCGACCTTGGGTTGGCGCCCTTCGTTCAGCGCGTCCTCGATGAAGCGACCGAGGCGGGGGCAGCGGCCGTCATTCTGGACATCAACACCTTCGGCGGGCGTGTCGATGCGGCCGTGCAGATCCGCGACGCGCTGTTGAATTCCAAGGTTCGGACGGTGGCCTTCGTCAACAGGCGCGCAATTTCGGCCGGCGCCCTGATCAGCCTCGCCGCCGAGAACCTCGTCATGGCCGGCGGCGGAACCATAGGGGCGGCAACGCCGGTGCAAATGGGGCAGCCCGGCGAAGCCGCAAAACCCGTGGCGGAGAAAACGGTTTCCTACATGCGCAAGGAATTTCGCGCTACCGCCGAGAGCCGCAAGCGCCCGCCCCAACTGGCAGAGGCGATGGTGGACTCGGACGTGGCGATTCGCGGCGTAATCGAAAGAGGAAAGCTGTTGACCCTGACGACGGAGGAAGCCCTGAAACACAAGCTGGCCGATTTCCGCGCCGATAGCATGGACAGTGCGCTGCAGCAGTTGGGACTTGGCGGTGCCGAGATCAAACGGGCGTCGCCCAACTGGGCGGAGCATCTGGTGCGCTGGCTGACGCATCCGGTGGTCAGTTCCCTGCTCATGAGCATAGGCATGCTCGGGATCTTCGTGGAGCTGCGCACGCCGGGTTTCGGTTTCGCGGGCGGCCTGGGTATTGCGAGTCTTGCGCTTTTCTTCTGGGGTCACTGGCTGGTCCAACTCGTCGGCTGGGAGGAGTTGTTGCTGGCCCTGGGCGGGGTGATTCTGTTGGTGCTGGAAATTTTCGTCATTCCGGGTTTTGGCGTTGCCGGGGTGCTGGGGATCGTCGCGATACTCGCGGGCCTGGTCCTGAGCCTGGTCGGGACCGGAGACACCTCGGAGGTTATCGTCTGGGCCGCGGGGCGGGTCGTTTTTGCCCTGCTGCTTGCATTGAGCGCAAGTCTGGTGTTGCTGCGCTTCCTGCCGCGCTTGCCTTTCGGGCGGCGGCTGGTCCTGGAGGCGGGGCTGGGCGCGGGTCACGCGTACGGCTCGGCGCCCGATAGCGACCTGCGCTGGTTGGGAAAGAAAGGACAGGCATCCTCGCCGCTGCGACCGGCGGGCATCGCCGAGATCGAAGGCGAACGCGTGGATGTCGTGTCTGACGGAGAACTAATCGATGCCGGCCAACGCGTCGAGGTGACGCGCGTGGACGGCAACCGAATCGTCGTGCGGCGAGTACCGCACATCACAACGGAAGGGGATATGAAATGACTGGAATCGAAACAGGCGTCACGGGCGGCTTCGGCTTGCTCATCTTGGTGGTGGTGGGGCTGGCGTTTCTGTTGTATTTGGTCCCCATTCCACTTTGGATCGCCGCTTGGGCTTCCGGAGCCTACGTCGGATTGTTCACCCTGATCGGCATGCGCCTGCGCCGCGTTCCGCCCACTACCATCGTGACGGGGCGGATCAGCGCGGTGAAAGCCGGTCTCGACATTTCCATCAACGACCTGGAAGCCCACTTTCTCGCGGGCGGCAACGTCGGGAGAGTCGTCAATGCCATGATCTCGGCCGACAAGGCCAACATTGCCTTGCCCTTCAAGCGCGCAGCGGCCATCGATCTCGCGGGACGCAACGTGCTCGAGGCGGTGCAGATGTCGGTCCTGCCCAAGGTGATCGAGACGCCGAAAATCGCCGCCGTCGCCAAGGACGGCATCCAGCTCATTGCGGTTTGCCGCGTGACGGTGCGAACCAACATCGACCGGCTGGTGGGGGGCGCGGGCGAAGAGACCATCATCGCGCGTGTCGGCGAGGGCATGGTGAGCACCATCGGTTCCGCAGCGAGCCACAAGAACGTGCTCGAAAATCCGGACCACATCTCCAAGCACATCCTGTCCAAAGGCCTGGACGCGGGAACCGCTTACGAGATTTTGTCCATCGACATCGCCGACGTGGACGTGGGCGCGAATATCGGCGCCAAGCTGCAGATCGACCAGGCCAACGCCGACAAGCAGATTGCCCAGGCCAAGGCCGAGGAGCGCCGCGCCATGGCCGTCGCGCTGGAGCAGGAGATGCGCGCGCGGGTGGTGGAAGCCGAGGCCGAAGTGCCGCGCGCCATGGCGGAGGCCTTCCGCCAGGGCAACATGGGCATCATGGACTATTACCGCATGAAGAACTTGCAGGCCGATACGGCGATGCGCGATGAGATCGCCGGCACTGGAGATGACCCCGCTGCAACCCCAAGGACCTAAGGCGGATAACCATGAAAAGTTTTCCCCCGGAACTGATCTACATCCTCATCTTCGTCGCCATATTGCTGTTTCAATTCATGATGAAGCGATTGGGACAGCAAGAGCAGCAAGAGCAGCAAGAGCAGCAAGAATCTGCGCCGGATGAGTCGATTGCGCAAATACCCGAGGAGGTGATGCAAACCCCGGCGGCTCCTTCGGTATTCAACATGGCTGTCGGCCATTTCGGTCGAACCGAGGCGCCGCGTGCTTCCCCTGCGCCTCGGCGACGTCGTTTTTCCCGGAGATCGCTTATGGGAACCAAGCGGGATATGCAGAACGCGATCGTCATCGCTGCGATACTGGGACCTTGCCGCGCTTTCGAGCCACACGACATCCGCTAATCGCCGACAATGGCGGAGGCGCCGGCTGCGCACGCAGGCGCGCGATTGCGAGAGGGGGGCAAAAGTGGGCAGCACTCGATGGTTCGCAGGCATTCTGGCCGCTTGCGCGTATGTTTCGCTCGCCGTCCAAGTGCACGCGCAGCCGCCGCGCGCGCCCGTATCGCGCACGACAGCCGAGCTGGACCGCAAGGTGCAGAATTTCCTGGACGCCGAGCGCGACCAGTGGGACTACCTCAACGTGCCCTACCAGGACGGCAGGATCCTGCACGATCTGGTGGTGAAAGGCGGGCATAAGGCGATCCTGGAAATCGGCACCTCCACCGGTCATTCCACCGTATGGCTCGCCTGGGCCGCTGCGAAGACGGGCGGCCGTGTCACCACCATCGAGATCGACCGCGGGCGGCATGAGCGCGCGCTGGCGAACTTCAAGCGCGCCGGGGTCGCCGAGCACGTCGATGCGCGGCTCGCCGACGCGCACGACCTGGTGAAGCTGCTGCCCGGTCCCTGGGACTTCGTGTTCCAGGACGCGGACAAGGAATGGTACCTGCAGTATTTCCGCGACCTGGAAGCGAAAATGGCGCCGGGCGGCTGCTACACGGCGCACAATGTGGCGCGGCCCTACGCGCGCCAGGTCACCGAGTTCCTCGATTACGCGAGGAAGCGCCCGGGCGTCAGCTTCCGTTTCGCCGAGGGCGCTTCGGCGGAGGGCATATCCATCAGTTGCTGGGCGCGCTAGCCGCGGCGCGTCGCAGCTCGAGTTTGATCCGGGTCAATGCGCGATGCCGGGGTCAGCGCCGGGCGGCGGAGAGAAACGCTTCCAGCAGCGGCATGCAGTCGAGCAGATCTACGCCCGGCTGCTGATGGAATTCCGGATGCCACTGGATGCCGAAGACGAAGCTTTTTCCCTTCCAGCGCAGTGCCTCGACAACCTGATCCTCGGCGCTCGCCTCCACCACTACGTCGCGGCCGAAGCTCTTGATCCCCTGATGATGGATCGAAACGACGCTGCCGCCTGACGCTCCGGCGAACCAGCGGGCGAGCATGCCGCCCTCGGCGAAGCTTACGCTGTGGACGTTTCGGTCAAAGTCGCCGTGCTCGTGGGCGATGTTTCCCGACTGCTGGCTCGGCAGGTCCTGGTAAAGCGTGCCGCCCTGCGCCACATTGATGAGTTGCATGCCGCGGCAGATGCCGAGTACGGGTTTGCCGGCTTCCATGAACTCCTGCAGCAGTTCGAGTTCGTAGGCGTCGCGCACCGGATCACCGCCCCATTCCGGCCGCAGCGGTTCCTCGCCGTAGGCCAGCGGACTGACATCGGCACCGCCCTGCAGGATCAGGTCGTCGAGGTATTCCGCGTAGTCGCGCAGACGGATGTTGCTGCGCATCAGCGCGCTGTCCTGCACCACCGAGGGCACCATCAGCACCAGCACGCCACGCGCCATCACCCACTGGGCGATCGATTGCTCCAGCACCTGCAGGGTCTTCGCCTTGATGCCGCTGGCGCCCTGCTCCGGATGGAATATCCGCGCCGAGAGCCCGATCCGGATCGGACGGCGCCTGCCGATGATCATGTGTTATCCCTTTCGCGACATTGTCGCACCGCCGCGTCGACGACGCCCTGAACGCCGCCATTGTCGGCGTATTGCCGGCGCAGGTGGTCGGCATGGTTGCCAGCGATGGCCGAGTTCGCCCGCCACCCATGCCAGCGCCAGGGCGACGGGCCACGCGGTTTCGTTCAAAATCGTATTGACTACTTCGGGCATCCCGTCTTGCTCATTCCTTTCAGCGCTTTGCTCAGCCAGCCTCTTACCGCTGCCACGTCGCGCAGACGAAAGCGGGCGCAGCTGCCGCCCGCGCCCACCTTGACGGAAATCCCGTCCAGCCGGTTCACCTCGGCGAAGCCGTGCTCGTCGTTGAGATCGTCGCCGATGAACACCGGGCGCCGTTCCTTGAAGGGCGGTTCCGTCAGATATTCCGCAATCGCCGTGCCCTTGTCTACGCCAGAGGGCTTGATCTCCGCCACGCGCTTGCCGCGCTGCACCTCGAGCCCTGCGCC
>MERK01000105.1 GCA_001770575.1 Betaproteobacteria bacterium RIFCSPLOWO2_12_FULL_64_23 | reverse complement strand
GATGATCGACCCAAACCTCATGCTTCAGGCTCATACCTCGTTGGAAATACGATCCCGCCTTCAGGCTCATACCATATTGGAATAGACTGCGACTTGACAATGACCATGGAATCCCGGAAATCGCTCCTGACTGAACGGCGCAAGCAGCGGGTCATAGGCTTTCCCGCGCCGCAAGCGCGGCGGCGAATCGGCCAAGCGCGAGATCATCTCCGAATTGGTCGGCGTCGATAGGCGGGTGTACCATGGAGTCGCGCCGGGTCCATCGGGGCCACGCGGCGCACTCAATTGAGGAGAGCAAAATGGGCAAGAACGCAGGCGGCGTCTATAGAATTATCGAGGTCGTCGGATTGAGCAAGACTTCGTGGGAGGATGCGGGCAGGAAGGCAGTGGAGACCGCGTCCAAGTCGCTGCGCGACCTGCGCGTCGCCGAGGTGACCAAGACCGACATGAAGGTCGAGAACGGCAAGGTGACCGCTTACCGTACGCGGGTATCGCTGTCGTTCAAGTACGAGACTTGAGTCCGCTCAGGCGCCCGCGCGCGGTGCTCGCGCCTGCGCCTGTTGCAGCGTGGGCCGAAACCAGACGCGGGCCGCGCAAATCAGCCGCCGTCTCCGATCAGGTGCTGCGTCAACAGGCGCCACTCCTCGGCCGAGCGCAACGGCAACGAGACCAGTTCGGGCTTGAAGAACACGCTTTGCATCGGCCCGACGAGGCCCTGATGCTTGGCATGGAAGCGCTGCGCGTATTCCAGCCAGCGGTCGTCATAGCTGCCCTGTGAGTCATGCACGGCGAGGATGTCGTTGCAGGTGGCGCAATCCATCCCCTCCTGGGCTGCGCGCAGGCTGAAGTCGAGGTCGTACAGATGCCAGCCGTCGAAGGTGGCCTCGTCGAACCCCAGGCGCAGCGCGCTGTCGCGGCGCGTCGCCAGCAGCAATCCGTCGAGCGCCTGCAGTCCCTTGGTCTCGCGTTCCATGACGTCGTACAGGGTTACCACGTAGCCGCCTTCGGCGCCGGGCATGCCGACCTGGCCCGCGAGGTGCGGGTGGCCGGCAAAATGCCAGGCGCCGCCAACCAGCTTGCGCGTTCCGGCGACGCCGACGAGGTCGTGGCGGCTGATCCCGCGCAGCAGGCGCGCGGCGAAATCCGGGCTGAGTATGTCGACGTCGTCGTGCGCAAATACGACGATCTCGTGGCGCGCCCGGCCGAGCGCCCGGTTGTAGCCCTCGGCGAGCGAACGCGCGTCGTCGATCACGATGATCTCGTGCGGCACTTCCCCGAGCAGGCGGTGATACATGGCTTCGGCCTGCGCAAAGCGTTCTGCGCTTCGACTGCAGACCAGCACCGAAACCGGCTGCGTTTGTTGCGGCGAGAGCGGCTCGATCGCGGCCGCCTTGCCGTTCGCAGCATCGATGCGGGCGCGGCACAGCGCCTGCCGCGCCCGCGTTTCGGCGGATAGCGGGTACTTCGGCTGCAATTCCAGGCAGCGCGCGTAGGACTGCAATGCGGCCGGGTGCCGGTCCTGCCCCAGGCGGCAGCAGCCTAGCAGATAGTGCAGCGCGGGCAGTGCCGGCTCCAGCGCCAGTGCCTGCTCCGTCGTCGCCGCAGCCTCTTCCCAATTGTCCGCGCTGAATGCGGCGGCGGCGCGCTGATATAGCGTTTCGACCGGGTCGGCCTCGGTGCCGGTGTCATGCACCGCGCGGCGGGCGGGCAGCGCGGCTTCGTGCCGCGCCTGCGTCGCCACCGGCTCGCCCAGGCCCAGCGCGGCGCGCAGCGCGGCATCGGCCCCGGACTTGAACGCGAACACATGCAGTTCCAGCAGCGCGAGCGGCGGCGCAAAATAGATTTCGCCAAAACCGTTCGAGCGCAGCGCGCGAATCAGGGAATCGCCGGTAAAACCCGTCTTGTGGGCGTAAAAATCCTGGCCGCTCGCCTCGATCTCCGGCGCGTAACCGTAGAACATGTCATGCGCAGTGATTGAGCCGATATTGGACTTGTAGATCTCCTGCTCGATGTCCAGCTCGTTCTTGGCCAGCAGTTTGATCAGTTCGCCTATGTCGGGCACCCGGATTTCGGCGTAGCCCTCGGCCTTGAGCACATGCAGGAAACCCTGCAGCACTTTGTCCACGTCATGCCGGTAATAGTGCTCGAGGTTGTGCGCGCAATAGACGGCGTCGAAGGCGTTCGCGTCGGCGGCCTCGCGCAGCGCGCGCGCATCGCACACCAGGTCTGCGCCGCCGCGCGGGTCGATGTCAAGCAGCAGTTGCTCCCAGTCCTGGAAATGCGGCGGCAGGGCGACCCCTTTGCTGCCGCCGCCGACGTTGAGCACGCGCCTGGCCGCGCCCTCGCCCTCGGCCGGCCGCGTGAACAGGTTTTTCAACGCTCCGAACACGGCGCGCGATCAGTAGGTGCCGGGGTAGGAACCCCCGTCTATGAGGAAATTTTGCCCGGTGACATAGCCGGCCTGCGCGCTGCAAAGATAGGCGCAGGCATCGCCAAACTCGGCCGGATCGCCGAAACGGCCGGCCGGACACTGGGCCATGCGTTCCTTGCGCACCGCCTCGACGCTCAGGCCGCGGGTCTTGGCTTGGGCCTCGATGGTGGTGCGAATCCGGTCGGTGTCGAACGAGCCCGGCAGCAGATTGTTGATGGTGACGTTGTGCGCCACGGTCTTGCGTGCAATGCCGGCGACGAAGCCGGTGAGGCCGGAACGGGCGCCGTTGGAGAGGCCAAGGATTTCAATCGGCGCCTTCACCGAGCTGGAAGTGATGTTGACGATGCGGCCGAACTTGCGCGCGATCATGCCGTCCACGATGGCCTTGATCAGCTCGATCGGGGTAAGCATGTTGGCGTCCAGCGCCGCGATCCAGGTGTCGCGGGTCCAGTTGCGGAAATCGCCAGGCGGCGGCCCGCCGGCGTTGTTGACGAGGATGTCCGGATCGGGGCAGGCGGCGAGCACCAGGGCGCGACCGGCCTCGGTGGTGATGTCGCCGGCGACCGCGGTGACTTTCACGCCGGTGGCGGCGCGGATCTCATCGGCGGTCTTCTCCAGTGCCTCCTTGCCGCGGGCGGTGATCACCAGATTCGCGCCCTCGCGCGCCAGCGAAAAGGCGCAGCCGCGCCCCAGGCCCTTGCTCGATGCGCACACGATCGCCGTCCTGCCTTTTATGCCGAAATCCATGTTTATCTCCAAGTGGCTCATTGCAAAATCAGGGGTTCGGATGGGGCCGGAAGAGTCCCGCTCCTTCCCCGGTCCCTCAGGCTCTGGGCCTTATTGTAACCAGCATAACACCGCCCAGCACCAGCACCGCGCCGGCGATCTGCGGCAGTGTCATGTGCTCTTCCAGCCCGAGCCAGCCGAGAAAAATCGTGGTCACGGGCCCGACGGCGCCGATGATCGCGACGTGATTTGCGCCGATGCGCTTGAGCGCTTCGGAGGTCATGAACACCGGCAGCACGGTGCACAGCACGCCCATTGCGGCGGCCAGGCCGTACACCTGCGGCGGCAGGTCCAGCGCCGACAGCGGGCGCAGCAGCAGGAACTGGGCGATGCACAGCACGCTGGCGACGCTGGTCGCATACGCGGTGAAGCGCATCGAGCCGATGCGGCGCACCACCTGGCTGCTGGTGACCAGATACACCGCGTAACAAACCGCGCTGCCGAACACCAGCAGCGCGCCGAGCAGCAGGTTGTGATTCTCGCCGCCGAACGCGCGCGACAGCACCAGCGCCAGGCCGGCGTAGGAAACGAGCAGCGCGACCACTTCGCGCGTACCGACGCGCTTGCCCAGGAACAGGGCCGACAGCAGCACGGTGATGGTCGGGTAGAGGAACAGCATCAGCCGCCCTACTCCCGCGCTGATGTACTGCAGGCCCAGAAAATCGAGGAAACTCGCCAGGTAATAGCCGAGAAAGCCGAGGAACACCACTGTCCACAAATCGCGGCGGGTGAGTGGCGCGCTGGCCCTGTCGCGCTGCAGCCACAGCGCGGCGGCGACGAAAAAAGGCAGCGAGAACACCATGCGCAGCGCGAGCAGCGTGACCGGATCGGTGACGTAAGCATAGGCGAGCTTGATCAGGATCGGCCGGACGGAGAAGGCAACGACGCCGGCCAGCGCCAGGGCGATGCCCCAGGCGCGATAGGATGAGGTGCTCACCTGGCTTCGCAAACAGCAGGTCGGCAAATCTTTACCGGACGCAGGCGCAAATTCGATTTGCCGGACTTGTCGGCGGGCAGCGGCAGGAGCATGAAATTGTCGGTGATCAAGGGCGCCAGGCGCGGGCGCAATGCTAAAATTATAGACTTCCGGAAGCGATCGAGGCGGCAATCATGGCGGGACATTCCAAGTGGGCCAACATCAAGCACAAAAAAGCGGTCACGGATGCCAAGAGGGGCAAAATCTTCACCCGCCTGATCCGGGAGATCACCGTAGCGGCGCGCATGGCGGGCGCCGATCCCAACATGAACCCGCGACTGCGCCTGGCCATGGAAAAAGCGCGCGATGTGAACATGTCCAAGGACAACATCGAGAACGCGATCAAACGCGGTGCCGGCGCGCTCGAGGGCGCCAACTACGACGAGGTGCGCTACGAAGGCTACGGTATCGCCGGCGCGGCGGTGATGGTCGATTGTCTCACCGACAACCGCACGCGCACCGTGGCCGACGTGCGCCACGCCTTCGTCAAGCACGGCGGCAACCTTGGCACCGACGGCTCGGTCGGTTTCATGTTCAAGCACTGCGGCCAGTTCATTTTCGCCCCGGGCACGAGCGAGGACAAGGTAATGGAGGTGGCGCTGGAGGCGGGCGCCGAAGACGTGCTCGCGAACGAAGACGACTCGGTCGAAGTGATCTGCGCGATCAGCGATTTTTCCGCAGTGAAGCAGGGCCTCGCGAAGGCGGGCCTGAAACCCGAACTGGCCGAGATCACAATGAAGCCCTTGAGCGAAACGGTGATCAGCGGCGACGATGCGCTGCGCATGCAAAAGCTGCTCGACGCGCTGGAGGCGCTCGACGACGTGCAGGAAGTCTATACCACGGCGATACTCGACGAATAGGCCCGGCGGCCTGGGTCGGACGTCAGGGCTATAATCAGCCGATGGCCGCGACCACCATAACCATCCTCGGCATCGATCCCGGCCTGCGCATAACCGGATTTGGAATTATCCGCAAGAACGGCAGCAAGCTTGCTTATGTCACCAGCGGCTGCATCAAGGCGTCGGAAGCGGATCTGCCCGGCAGGCTCAAGACCATACTGGAGGGCTTGCGCGAAGTGATCCAGGAGCATCAACCGCAGCAGGTGGCGGTGGAAAAGGTGTTCGTCAACGTCAATCCGCAATCCACGCTGCTGCTCGGTCAGGCGCGCGGAACGGCCATCTGCGCCGCGGTGCTCGAGCGCCTGCCGGTGGCCGAATACACCGCGCTGCAGGTGAAGCAGGCGGTGGTGGGAAACGGGCACGCGAAAAAAGAACAGGTGCAGGAAATGGTGCGGCGCCTGCTCGGCTTGCCGGGCAATCCCGGCGCGGACGCGGCCGATGCGCTTGCCTGCGCCATCTGTCATGCGCACGGGGGGCAGGGGCTGGGGTCGATTGCCACGGCGGGCTACCGCGTGAAGAGAGGGCGGCTCGTATGATAGGA
>MERK01000104.1 GCA_001770575.1 Betaproteobacteria bacterium RIFCSPLOWO2_12_FULL_64_23 | reverse complement strand
TGGAATGACCAAACGGCACTCCTCGCGCCTTGCGCTGCATCCCAAATTACCCCCGTCGCGCTCATGTGCTGAATGTCAACAGGCCCTAGCGGACTCCCTGCAGATGCCGAGGGCCACAGTTCCATTTGTGTGGATCTTTACCGGGATGGCAATGCAATGATCGATGGCAGGCTCGAGATTTGAAGCTGAACGTCGATGTGGAAGTATAGAAGAAACATCAATGCCAGCGCAAATAAACCCATGGTCTGCTCACTCTGGCGGCAGCGGGTCGGGGGCAGCCCTGCGGCTGGCGCTGTGAAGGATAGCGCAGCGAATTCGTCGCCACAAATCACAGCGTTCCGCGGCGCGCCTGTTTCAGCACGAAGCGCCCGGGATCCAGCGCGTCGGCCAGATCGCCCTCGATAGGCAAGGGCTCGCCTTCGATCATGCTTGCCAGCAGTTCGCCCGCCAAGGCCGCCCAGACCAGCCCGCGGGAAGCGTAGCCCGAGGCGCAGTAAAGCCCGATGCGTCGAGGCAGATCGGTCAGCCGCGCGCCGGATAGAGCGTTCCCGCGCAGGCGTGCCGCATCCACGTCGGGCATCGCGCCGACCAGCGGCAGATGGTCCGGCGCCGCACAACGAAAACCCACTGCGCCATCGAGTTTCGCCGGGTCCACCGCGACCCGCGCATGCGGCAGCAATTGCGCCAGGCGCCGTAAATTGTCCTCGTGGCCCTGCATCTGCGGCTCCGGATCATCGTTGCCGCGATCGTAGGTGCTCCCCGTCACCACGACCCCATCGGCGGCCGGCAGCACATAGCCCGAGCCGGTGAGCACGATGCGCGGGGCGCTCAGTTCTCCGGCGGGCAAGTAGCTGATCTGCCCGCGAATCTGCTGCAGCGGCTGCGCGACTGGGGAAAGACGCGTCGTATCGTTCGAATTGGCGAGCACCAGCACAGGGGCGGCGGCAATGAGCTTGCCCTCCGCGGTCAATGCCTGCCAGCGCTCGCCGCGGCGCGAGATGGTCTCCACCCTGGTGCCGAAATGCGCGCTCAGCGCGGCCCCGGCTGCCGCGAGCTGCGCGTCGATGAGGCTCAAGGGGCGCATCCAGCCGGCGCCGGAGAACCACCAACCGCCGCTGCCCAATGCGCAGCCCGCATGCGTTTCGGCTTCGCCGCGTTCGAGGTACCGGACAAACTCCGCCGGAAAACCCAGCGCCGCGAGCGCCGCGAGCATGCGTCTTTCCCGTTCGGAATCGCCGCAGAGTTGCAGCACGCCGCAGCGTGCCCAGGCCGGCGCCAGACCTGACTGCTCCAGCGCGAGCCAGCGCCTGACGGCATAAAGAAAACCGTTGCGCGCGGCGCGCGACAGCATGCAATCGTCCGGCGAAACGTGCGGGTGAAACACGCCCGCGTACCCGGCCGGCGCATGCGTGGCGGGCATGGCGCGGCTGTCGATCAGGTCGATGCTCCATCCCCGCCGCGCCAGGCGCTCGCTGATTGCGGCTCCCGCAATCCCGGCTCCGATCACTATCGCATGCCGGTCGCCCGGCTCGTCCGCCTCTGCCTGCGGCCGGCGCGGCGCGTAGCTGCCGCGCAGCATTTCGCGCTTGTGCCCAAAGCCGGGACATTTTTCGACCGCGAATCCGGCCGCCTCCAGTCCCCGGCGCACCAGGGCCGCGCTCGAGTAGGTCGCAACGGTGGTGCCGGGGCGGGCAAGCCGCGCGAGGCGCTGCAGCAGTTGCGGCGACCACATTTCCTGATTGAGCCGGGGGGCAAAACCGTCGAGGTAAATGGCGTCGGCGCGCAGGCGCAGCCGCGGCGCAAGCTCGGCCACGTCCGCAAACGCGAGTGTCAGCGTGAGCCGCTCGTCCTCGAAATGCAGGCGGTGCATTCCGGCGACCAGCGGCGGCCACGCGTCCTGCAGCTGCCTCGCGAGCGGCGCGAATTCGCCGTAACGCCGATGCAGCGTCGCCAGCGCAGCGCGATCGAACGGATGTTTTTCGATGGAAACAAAATGCAGGCGTTCGCAACGCGCGGGGTCGGCGCGCCATTGGCGCCAGGTGGCGAGGAAATTCAGCCCCAGCCCGAATCCGGTTTCGAGAATGGTGAAAACGCGCGCGTGAGCCCATCTGCGCGGCAGATCGTTGCCCTGCACAAACACCTGCTGCGCCTGACCCGGACCCGATTCCGCGCTGTGGTAGACGTCGCCGTACACAGGCGAGAACGGCGTGCCGTCACCGTCAAGCGCGAGTTCGGCGGGGTTTATGCGCATGCGGGCGACCGCGCTTCAGCGGGACCCGCGCTAGAAAGCGACATAGGGCCCGGGACCGGCCGGCGTGCCGGCGCCCTCGATCGCCGTGTAAACATTGCGGCCGTAGAAAAACGGAAGCCCCCAGTCGAAGCCATTGGCGGCGAATGGCGCCCCCAGATTGGCGAATGCGGCAAAGCCCGGATTGGCGGCCAACAGCGTCGCGGCATTGGCGATGCTGAAACTGACCGTCGCGCTCGTGCCCCCTGCACCCTGGATGGCGGCGGAGCCATTGACGGTCGACTCGGGGCAGTAAAATCCGGGAGCGGCGGATGTGCTCGCACAGACCGGCATGCTGTCCTGGAAGAACAGGCCGTTGGAACCGCTGTCGACAAAGCTGGCGCTGTAACTGACGCCGTTATAGAGCGTGGTGAAATTTGCGCTGCTCGGATCCAGCCCGACCACGGTTGCCGCTCCGAGCCCGTTGTTCGCCTGAGTGCCGATGCCGAACACCAGCGATCCATCGACGCGGGCGGCCCCGGCGGCCGGCACCGACGGCAACTGGATGATCACGCCGTTGTTGTTGACGGCAAACATCGACACCGGGTTCTGCACTTGCTGCGCCAGGGGCATCGGCGTCTGCTCGCAAACGGAGGACGCGCAACTGTAATAGATGCCCCGATTGTTAGGCTGCGCGCAGCCGCTGCCGCAGTCCTGCCGGAACACGCTCACGCCCAGTATTCCGTTGGCGCGCAGCGCCTGCACGCTGTTCTTCGACGGACCGGTGGCGGCGCATCTGGCCGGCGCCGTGGGGAAATCCGGATCGCCGATTACCTGAATCGGCAGCGAATTCGCCCGCTCGCCCGCGAGTTTCAGGTCCGCCAGTTTCACCGGTCCCCAGGTGTAGCCGTCGACGAAATGAGCGCATGCGACCACCGGATCGCCTGTGACATCGGTCTGCTGCGTCAGCGCCAGCGATGCGGCAAGCGCCGAGGACACGATCCTGAGTCCGCTGGATCCGGTATCGATCACGATGTTGTCTATGGTCTGACAGTTGGAACTGCTTCCCGGTGCGCACAGCGTTACGCTGGTAAACGCCAGATTGACGTTGCCGACCAGCCCGAGATTGACTGAAATCGGGTGCACGTTCGCGCCCGGGGGCGCGATCGTGTCGCCGCTCGGCGCTGCCGCCGCAGGCGCCGCGGCGCCCCCTCCCCCGCCGCCGCACCCTTGAATCAGGGCGAAGGCTGCAAGCAATGCCATCGTTGTTACGGGTCGTTTCAGTATTACCGAAACGGCCTCTGAATTAGGGGAGTATGAGGGGAGATATCTCCTCATCTTGCAATAAGCTCTCAGCCGGTTGCGCACGCTACCCGCGCCCTATTGAATTTCTTCTGCGGAAACGCCTCGCGGCAACATCGGCGGAACATAGGCCCTGCCGAAGTAGGCGCGCATATGCCCGCCCGTCTGCACCACCAGCCCGGGCCGCTGGATCGTGCGCGCTCCGCTGACACTCTGGTTTTTCACCGCCTCGACATAGACTTCGAAATACCGGCCCAGGATTTGCTGCAGATCCGGCATCGCGGGCCCCTGCCAGGAGACGGCGAACACCATGCCCGCGGGCGAGACATATTCCTTGACCGTGGTAGCCGAAGGCAGCTGCAGCCGGTGCACGGCGAATTGGGCGGCGCTGGTGATTTCAAGCTCGGCCTGCATCTGCGCCTGATCGGCCAGCACCGAGCTCGCGTCCTCGCCCAGCGCGGCGCGCGCGGGAGCGCAGACGGTTAGAAAAACCAGGGTGAGGCCGGCAGACCAGAGTTTCGCTTCCATTTCCTTCCCCCTGCCCCGGAGCGGCAACGGATGGCGCCCGGCGTTACAACTGCTGCCGCGCAATGCGCATGCGCAGCGCGCGCATGTCGTCGCCGCGGATTTCGCGCAGCGCATAGCCGACGAAACTGGGCACGACTTCCTTGCGCCAGTATACGTCGAGATCGGTGTTGTCCATGGGCTTGGCTCTGGAGGCGGCCAGCGTGCCGGCCTCGGCGATCACCTCGTCGGAGAGCTTCTTGCCGACGAGGAACGCGCTCGCCTTGCCCGCCAGGAACGGTTGCGACGAAACCGCGCCGAGCACCAGGCGCGCCTCCTCGATCGTTCCGTCGGTCGCGGCGCGCACCGCGGCCGCGACGCCGAGCAGCGGGAAATCGAACGAACCGCGGCGGCGCAGCTTCCAATAGGTGCTTTTCCAGCCGCCGGCCCCGGGCAACACCACCTCGGTCAGGATCTCGTCCGGCTTGCGCGTGAGGTAATCGATGCCGTCGTTGTTGTACAGGCTGGCGAGCGCGAGTTCGCGTTCGCCTGCCGATGAAACCAGCCGCACCTTGGCGCCAAGCGCGATCAGCGCCGGCGCCGTGTCGGTCGAAGACACCGCGAGGCAGCGCTTGCTGGCGGTGGCGACCCAGCAAGTCGTGCCCTCCTTCTTCATGCAGTAACCGATTGCCTCGCGCCAGTCTTCGTTCTGGTTGTAATAGTTGCAGCGCGTGTCCAGGCACAGGTTGCCGCCCAGTGTTCCCATGTTGCGCAAGTGCGGCGAAGCCACCTGCGCCGCCGCCTGCCACAGGCCGCGGTATTTTTCGCGCACAGCGAGCGTTCCGACGACCTCGGTCAGGGTAAGCCCTGCGCCCAGCGTGAGGCCGGATCCATTCGTTATCTTCTTCAGGCCTTCGACCCGGGCGAGGGATATGAGCGTCGCCGGCGTCTGCTGGCGGCGCTTCATGTTGGGCAGAAGATCGGTGCCGCCGGCGATGAGCATGCCGCGCGGCCCTTCGCCCGCGAGCATGCGCGCGGCTTCCGCCACGCTGGTCGGCGCATGAAACTGAAACCACGGCAGGCGCATCATGATACTGCCCTTTCCGCGACCTTGTTCACCGCTTGCTTGTAGTGATCCTTGGTTTCGTTGCCGTCCCCGCCTTCGCCCGGCGGCAGCACGAATACGGGTTCGGCATAATGCACGTCGGGGAAACGTTCCGGGCCGACGCGCGGGTTCTTGCCTTCGCGTTTCAACTGCAGCGCGCGCAGAACTTTTTCCGGGGTGATCGGCACCTCGTCGATGCGCACGCCCACCGCGTCGAAAATGGCGTTGGCCACCGCCGGCATCACCGGCAAGAGCGGCCCCTGGCCGACCTCTTTGGCGCCGAACGGGCAGTTCGGATCGGGATCCTCGACCAGTATCACCTCGACCTCGGGCATGTCGAGCGAAGTAATGCTCTTGTATTCCAGCAGGGATGGAATCTTGTGCACCAGCGCGTCGGAGAGCTTGGGCGGCAGGCGCCGGAACACCTGCTCTTCCATCAAGGCCTCGCCCAGCCCCATGTAGACGCCGCCGATCACCTGGCCGCGCGCGAGCAGCGGATTCAACGCACGGCCGATGTCGTGCGCAATCCAGACTTTGGGCACGTTGATCCAGCCGGTATGCTCATCGACTTCCACCTCGACCACGCAGGCGGAGAAGGAATACGCGGGCGACGGCCCCACGCCCGCCGCCTTGAACTTGCCCGGCGGCTTGGGCGGCGTGTAGGAGCCCACCGTGCCCAGCGTGCCGAACTTGGTTTCCGCATAGACCACCGCCTCGGCAAAGCTCATGCTCTTCGCCGCATCGCCGGCCGCGAACACGCGGCCGCGCGAGAGCACGATGCTCGCGGGCAGGACCTCGAGCTGTTCGGCCGCCGCCGTGACCAGCATGTCGCGCGCGCGCCCGGCGGCCTGCAGCGCCGCGTTGCCCATCATGATCGTGACCCGGCTCGAATACGAGCCCAGGTCGACCGGCGTGATCCCGGTGTCGCCGGTAACGCAGCGCACTTCCTTGGTGCTGATGCCCAGCGTCTCCGCCACGATCGCGGCAAGCACGTCGTCCGAGCCCTGCCCGACCTCGGTCGCGCCGCAAAACACCGTGACCTGGCCGCTGCGATCCAGCGTCAGCGCCACACCCGAGTGCGGCATCTTGTTCCAGTAGATCGACACGCCCGCGCCGCACATGTAGGAACTGCAGGCGATGCCGACGCCGCGGCCCTCAGGCAATTTGCCGTGCTTTTGGCGCCAGCCGGAACCCTCGACCACCTGGCGGATGCATTCGGCCAGGCCGTTGCTGCCGATCTTGAGCCAGCTGGCGGTGAGCGAATTGGCCTTGGTCACCATGTTGAGGCGCAGATCGGCCGGATCCAGCTTGAGTCTTTCCGCGATCTTGTCCAGCTGCACTTCCTGGCCGAAGCGCGGCTGCGGCGTGCCGTGGCCGCGCTTGGGACCGCAGGCGGGCTTGTTCGTAAACACCCTGCAGGCCTCGAACTTGAAACGCGGCAGTTCGTAGGTGAGCGGCGTCAGCACGCCGGTGTAGAAGGTGCTCGCCGGACCGTGGGAACCGTAGCCGCCGCCGTCGAGCAGGGTCTGCAGGTGCATGCCGGTGAGCTTGCCGTCCCTGGTGACGCCGGTGCGGAATTTCATCAGCACCGGATGCCGGCCGCGGTGCAGGTAGAACACTTCCTCGCGCGTCAGGCAGATTTTCACCGGCCGGCCGAGCATCAGCGCCGCCTTGGACACCACCATCTCATGATTCGCCGGATCGCACTTGCCGCCGAAACCACCGCCGTTGTCGCAGGCGATCACGCGGATATGCGCAGCCGGAAGCTGCAGCACCCGCGCCAGCTGGCGCTGCAGATAGTGGGGGTTCTGCGTGCTCGACCAGAGCGTGAACCTGCCATCGCCCTCGCTCGCGGCGAGCGCGGCGTGCTGCTCCATCGGCATGTGGGTGCTGCCCTCGAAGAAGAACACATCCTCGAAAACATGGTCCGACTGCGCCAGCGCCTCCTCGACATCGCCGAACTCGAACGCCTGGTTGCGATGGATATTGCCGGACTCGCCATAGTCGTGAATGCGCGTCTCCGGATGCGCCAGCGCTTCCTCCGGCGTCGCGATCGTCGGCAGGGCCCGGTAGGTCACTTCGATCAGCTTCAGCGCCTCGGAGGCCGCCTGTTCGTCCTGCGCGATCACCGCCGCCACCGGATCGCCGACATAGCGCACGTGCTCGGGCGCGAGCGGGTACTCGTCCTGCGACACCGGCATGATGCCGAAGGGAACCGGGAAATCGCGGCCGGTCAGCACCAGCTGCACCCCCGGATGGCTTCTGGCGCGCGCGATGTCGATGGCCTCGATCAGCGCGTGCGGATGGGGCGAGCGCAGCAGCTTCGCGTGCAGCATGCGCGGCAGCGTGAGATCGTCGGCGTAGCGCAACTGGCCCGTCACCTTGGCGCGGCCGTCGACGCGGCGCCGCGCATGGCCGATGACGTCGAATTTTTTCGCGCTGCTCATGCCTTGGCCCTCTGTTCGTTGATGACGCGCGCTGCGTCTTCAACCGAATCGACGATCTGCTGATAACCGGTGCAGCGGCACAGGTTGCCCGCCAACGCCTCCTTGATCCGCTCGCGGCTCGGATTCGGCTCCGCATCGAGCAGTCCTTTCGCCGTCATCAGCACCCCCGGCGTGCAATAGCCGCACTGCGAGCCCCCGTGGTCGGAAAACGCCGCCTGCAGCGGATGCAATTCCGGGCCCTCAGCCAGCCCTTCGATGGTTTCGATCGAACAACCGTCGCACTCGAGCGCGAGCTTGAGACAGGACAGGAGCGGCTGGCCGTCGACCAGCACGGCGCAGGCGCCGCATTCGCCCAGCTCGCAGCCGTGCTTGGTGCCGGTAAGATCCAGGTCCTCACGCAGCACTTCGAGCAGAGTCTTGTAGGGTGCGAACGAGACCTCGACCTCCTCGCCGTTCACGCGCAGCCTGATGTGGGCCTTGCGCCTGTCGATCGGTTTTGCCATGGTGTTCATTTTCGACCTCCGGATACGGCCCTGACGGGCGCAGTCTTGGCAGGCGCCGCGGCGGCGACCCCGCGCACCAGGTAGTCGGCCAGCCCCTCCGCAATCGCGGCGACGCTCTGCGCGCCCTCGGGCCGGTACCAGCGCGAGGTCCAGTTGAGCGCGCCGAGCATGGCGCGCGCAACCAGCGCGGCGTCGCAGGGCGCGAATTCTCCGCGCTTGACGCCCTTCGCGATGAGCGCGCGCACCGCGTGCTCGTATTTGTCGCGTTTTTCGATGATGGTGCGGCGCAAGTCGTCGGCGAGCATGTCGATTTCGAGGTGCGCGGTCGCGCCCTCGAGCTCTTCCAGCGTGTAGTGCAAGTGGGCGCGGATGACGGCGCGCAGCTGGTCGGCCACCGGCATGGTCGATGCGCGCGCCGCCTCCGCCGCCTCGAGCATGCG
Source organism: Betaproteobacteria bacterium RIFCSPLOWO2_12_FULL_64_23 (assembly GCA_001770575.1). GTDB lineage: Bacteria > Pseudomonadota > Gammaproteobacteria > Burkholderiales > SG8-39 > 2-12-FULL-64-23. The sequence goes on along the minus strand of MERK01000104.1, from coordinate 8,042 downwards.
ATCGACGGTGCGGTCCTGGCAGAAAAACAGGAGTTCGTCCTTGCCGGCGAAATAATAGTAGAGGTTCCCCGGCGAGAGGTCCGCTTCCTCGGCGATCTCGCGCATCCCGGCGGCGGCGACGCCGCTGCGGCGGAATACCCGCGCCGCCGCGCGCAGGATGTCCAGCCGCCGCGCCTCGCTCTTGCGCCGCATGCGCTCCGAGGCAATTTTGTTTGAACCAGAATTCAAACTTTGAACCATGGTTCTAATCCTATACCCGGCGCGGATGGAACGCAACCGGATTCGGGCCTTAGCCGGAAAATCATGCCCCTGCCGGCGCGCAGTCCTTGACGCCGGAAAAAAAAGCGTCAATGATTGCGCTCCTCGCACTGGCACGAATTGGCGCCCGTTCGGTCGAGGATCAAATCACACAAGCCGCCACAGTTGATCAAAAAGGAGAGAGGATATGAAACCACAAAAGGGGGATGTTATTAAACGAAGGGCGCTGTTCCTGGCTGTCTGTTTGGCGTTTTCATTCACAGCGACCACCGGTTTCGCGAAGGATGACGACGCCAACCTGTCCAAGCTTGGCGCTTTCAAGCGGACCGACACCGGCCCGATGAAGCGCGTAGCGCAAGGCGGCCAGTACGCGGAGAACCTGAAGAAGATGCTGCAGCAGATCAAGCTGCCGGAGGGCTTCAAGATCGACCTGTTCGCCATCGTGCCCGACGCGCGCGGCATGGCGGTGAGCCGCAACACGGCCACGGTGTGGGCCGGGACCCTCAAGAACACCGTCTATTCGGTGAACGACCGCGACATGGATAACGTCGCCGACACGGTCGACGAATTCAGCCCGAGCGTGAAGTTCGATCTTCCGGCCGGCGCCTGCTACTCGCCCGATGGCTTCCTGTTCATCGCCGAGCGCAACCGCGTGATGATGTTCCCGGCTGCTGAATACTTCCAGCTGGGCTCCGACACGGTCGCGATTCCGATCGTCAAGCAGGGCAACCTGATTCCGCCCGAGGAAGAGTCGTACAACCATACCGCGCGCGCCTGCGTGATCGGCCCCGACAACCGGATCTACATCACGCTCGGGCAACCGTTCAACGTGACCCCGCCGGAAAAGGTCGATCTGTACCGCAAGATAGGTATCGGCGGCATCGTCAGCTTCACCCGCGATGGCGCGGATCGCCGGGTTGAAGCCACGGGCATCCGCAACTCGTCCGGGCTTGCGTTCAACCCCAAGGACAAAAGCCTGTGGTTTACCGACAACCAGACCGACGGCATGGGCGACGAGACACCTCCAGGCGAGTTGAACCGGGTGCCAAAACCTGGCACGTGGTTCGGCTTCCCGTATTACGGCGGCGGCGAAGTGCGGACCGACGACTACAAGGGCAAGCCGATTCCCAAGGAACTCGCCGACAAGTACGTCAAGCCTCAGGTGGAGATGGTGGCGCATGCGGCGGACCTGGGCATGATGTTCTATACGGGCAAAATGTTCCCCGCCAAGTACCAGAACGCGATTTTCGACGCCCAGCACGGTTCCTGGAACGCGGTCAAGCCCAGGGGCGCCAGGGTCATGGTGACCTACCTGGACGACAAGGGCAATGCCGTAAAAACGGAGCCGTTTGCCGAAGGCTGGATGAACGCGGAGGGCTACTACCTCGGTCGGCCGGTTGACGTGCAGCAGTATGTAGACGGCTCGATCCTGGTATCGGACGACAAGGCCGGCGCCATCTACCGCATCTCGTATCAAGGCAAGTAAGCAAAGCCGAAGAATGAACGGGCCGGGCCCAGGTCCGGCCCGCTTGTATTCGGACAACAAAAAGATGCGCAGATCGAAGAGATGCTTGCTCAGCCTGACGCTGCTGCTGGCAGTGGCGTCCGGTTCGCTGCTTGAACCGGCCCTAGCTGGCGACGCGACAGCGGTGCGGGACAAGGTGCGGACGCTATGCCAGAACTGTCATGGCGAGAACGGCGTGGCGGTGCTCCACGGCGCGGCGAACCTGAGCGGCCAACAGAGGGAATATCTGCGGGAACAACTGCGCGCGTACCGATCGGGCCGCCGCCAGGATGCGCAAATGAACATCGTCGCGAAAACGCTCACAGACGCCGATATCGAGAACTTCGCCGACTGGTATTCCACCATCAAAGTAACCGTAGAGACGCCAAAGTAAGCGAGCCCGCAAGCTGGCCTGTCGCCATTGCTTGATCCATTAAGGAAAAACCCATTGCGCTGCAAGTCACACCCGTCCGGCTCAGCTCAGAACAGTTTTTTTGCAGTGAATTCACGACCGCACGCTGCCATCATTTGCGCCATGCTCGCCACACTTTTCGGCGCGGCGCCGGCGGCGGCGCAGGACGCCAGCGAGCGCGTGGTGGTCTCGGCCACGCGCAGCGAGCGCATGAACCTGGACATCCCGGGCTCGATCGACACCGTAGGCGCCGAGACGCTGCGCGAGGGCCAGCCCAAGGTCAACCTGTCGGAGTCACTCGGCGGCGTGCCCGGCCTCACGCTGCAAAACCGCCAGAACTACGCCCAGGATCTGCAGCTCTCGATCCGCGGCTTCGGCGCGCGCTCGGCTTTCGGCATCCGCGGCGTCAAGCTCTATGCCGACGGCATCCCCGCGACCATGCCCGACGGCCAAGGGCAGGCGGCGAGCTTCAACCTGGCCACGGCGCAGCGCATCGAAGTCCTGCGCGGGCCGCTCGCCGGCCTGTACGGCAACGCCTCCGGCGGCGTGGTCAATCTGTTCACGGCGGACGGACCCAAGCGCCCGACCGTCTCCGGGGACTTGCTCCTAGGTGATTACGGCACGCGGCGCGTCGGCATGCAGGCCGGCGGCGAGTCGGGCGCGCTCAATTACATCGCCGACTGGTCGCAGTTCCACACCGACGGCTATCGCGATCACTCGGCCGCGAACCGCCAGCAGTTCAATGCCAAATTGAAATGGCTCGCCGGCGAGGACACCCGCGTCACCTTCGTGATGAACACGCTTTATCAGCCCGAGACGCAGGATCCGCTCGGCCTTACTGCGGCGCAGGTGTCGGCCAATCCGCGCCAGGTCGCCACGCCCGCGACCTTGTTTGACACGCGCAAGACCGTGCGCCAGGAGCAGACCGGCGCCACCATCGACCAGCGCCTCGGCGCCGGCGACCGGCTGCGCGCGAGCCTGTATCTGGGCGACCGGCAGGTGCGCCAATACCAGTCAATACCGCTGGCGGCGCAGAGCGGCGCCACAGCCTCCGGGGGCGTAGTCGACCTCGGGCGCACCTTCGGCGGCATGTCGCTCAACTGGATCCACGACGGCACGTTGGCCGGCCGCCCGCTGTCGATTACCGGCGGCTTCGAGCAGGAAATGATGCGGGAGCGGCGCCGCGGCTTCATCAATAATTTCGGCGACCTGGGCGCGCTCAAGCGCGACGAGGACAACCGGGTAGAGAGCACCAACCTGTTCGCACAGGCAGACTGGCGCTACACCGAGCGCGCGAGCGCCACCCTGGGCCTGCGCAGAACGCTGGTCAAGTTCGACTCGCGCGACCATTACATCTTCGGCGCGAACCCCGACGACAGCGGGGGCGCCGCGTTTTCCAATACCAGCCCGGTCGCAGGGCTCGCCTTCCGCGTCGCGCCGGAGATGAGCCTGTATGCAAGCGCCGGTCGCGGCTTCGAGACGCCGACCTTCACCGAACTCGCCTACCCCAAACTAGGGACCGGGCTGAATTTCGCGCTCAAGCCCAGCCTCAGCACCAATGCCGAAATCGGTTTGAAAGGACGCATCGGCGATGACCAGAAGATTACGCTGGCGCGCTTCGAAACCTCCACCCGCGACGAGATCGTGGTCGATACCGCCGCCGGCGGCCGCACCATTTTCAAGAACGCCGGCCGCACGCGCCGCTCCGGCTGGGAAGCATCGTGGCAAGCGGTGCTGCCTGCAAATTTCGATATGCGGGCCGCCTACACCGTGATCGATGCGCGCTATGCGGAGGCGTTCACCAGCGGCGCGGCAGCGGCCGTCGTGCCCGCGGGGAACAGGCTCCCGGGGGTACCGCGCACCTCGTTCTACGCCGAGCTGCAATGGCACCATTTCGCAAGCGGGTTCTCGGCTGCGCTCGAGGCGCGCCACAACAGCAGCGTGTACGTGGACGACCAGAACAGCGACGCCGCCGCGGCCTACACCATCGCCAACCTGCGCCTGGGCTTCGAGCAGAAGGCGCGCGAATGGCGCATCACCGAGACGCTGCGCATCGACAACCTCACCAATCGCAGCTACATCGGCTCGGTGATCGTCGCCGACGGCAACGGTCGTTTTTTCGAGCCGGCGCCGCGGCGCAACCTCGCCGTCCTCCTCAGCGCGCGGCGCGCGTTCTGACCCGGGGTCACCAAGACTAGCCCTGCGACGAATACCCGCCGTCGACCGGGATGGCCGCGCCGGTGACGATCGCGACCCGGCCGGCGAGATCAAATGCTTTGTTCTTGTTTCAGTCTTTCGGGGACGGCATTCATTTTTCATCCTCGCCGCGATAGCGCGCGCCGCAGGTGCAGGTCTCGTGCACCACGACTTGCGCGAGCAGCGGCAGCGCCGGCTTGAGCCGGGTCCAGATCCATCGCGCCAGGTGCTCGCTGGTCGGGTTCTCCAGCCCCGGCACGTCGTTCAGGTAACGGTGGTCGAGTTGCTCGTGGATCGGTTGGAACACGGCCGAAATATCGGCGAAGTCCTGCACCCAGCCGATGTGCGCATCGACCTCCCCGCTCAGGTGGATCTCGACCCGGAAGGAATGGCCGTGGATGCGCGCGCACTTGTGCCCGGGCGGCACATTGGGCAGCCGATGCGCGGATTCGAGGGTAAATGTTTTCCAGATTTCCATCAGCGTATGCCTATCAATTTGTGCGTCTGCAGCGACAGCCGCCAGGCGGGATGCGCCAGGCAGTACTCGGTCGCCAGGCGCGTGTTGCGCGCTTTCTCCGGGCCGTCCATCGGCTGCAGAAAAAAATGCCTGAATTCGAGCCGCGCGTAGCGTTCCGGCTCGGCGCCCGCTTGCGGATGCACCAGTTTCAGTTCGTCGCCGCGCGTCAATTTGAGCGGCGCACCGGCTTTCGGGCTCACCGTCAGCCACAGCTCGCCCGCGGGCGGCTCGAGCGTGCCGTTGGTTTCCACCGCGACCATGAATCCGCGCCCGCGCAAGGCAGCGACCAAAACGGCATCGAGCTGCAGCAGCGGCTCGCCGCCGGTGCAGACGGCAAAGCGCTGCGCTGCGCCCGGCGCGGGCCACGCTGCGCCTGGCGCAGGCCACAAGGCCTCGACCGCAACCGCAAGCGCTTCGGCGGTTTCGAACTTGCCGCCGCCCGCGCCGTCGGTGCCGACAAACTCGGTGTCGCAGAAGCGGCACACCGCATCCGCCCGGTCCGGCTCGCGCCCCGACCACAGGTTGCAGCCGGCAAAGCGCAGGAATACGGCCGGCCGGCCGCTATTGGCGCCTTCGCCCTGCAGCGTGTAGAAAATTTCCTTGATCGCGTAGCTCATTGCGACAGGTCTTGCAAAAATGGGGAGAATAGTACCCTTGTTGCGCGTCCATTGAAGGAGAAACGTCATGCCGGTCTATTATGGAAGCGGAACGCCGATCCAGCCCGGAGCGTTTCCGGCCATCCTCGCCATCGGCGATTCCTGGTTCTGGTACCCCCTGCCCGCGGGCTACAACCTGCTGCAGCAATTGTCCGAGCGCGTGCTCAAGCCCGATTATGCCGACATCCTTTCGCTGGGCTACGTCGGCGCCAAGCTCGAAGATTATGTCGAGGGCAAGTTCGCGGACGAATTCCAGGACGAGCTCAAACCGATCAATGCACAGTACTACTCGGCGGTGCTCATCAGCGGCGCGGGCAACGACGCCGTTGATTACTCGCTTGCCCTGAAAAACAGGTGCGCCGGCATCGGCTCCCCCGGGAAATGTTTCGACGAGGCGAGTTTCGACGGTTTGATGCGCAAACTGAGCGGATGGCTGGGCAGAATGATCCACGACATCCGCTGGGCCTGGCGCGGCGAGCCGGCTGAGCGGCACCCGCACGTATTCATCCACTGCTATGACTATGCGCCGCCCAATGGCAAAGCTGCGCGGTTCGCGGGAATACCGCTGCCCTTCGGGCCCTGGCTCAAACCGGCGATGGACCGGGCGCGGGTGCGCGACGACCCTGATTTTCGCCAGGACCTGGTGAAACTCCTGATCGACCGCATCCACGATACCTTTGCGCTCTACGACGACGTTGCGCGCCGGGTGCATCTGGTGGACAGCCGCGGCTGCCTGAATGGCGCGAGCGATTGGGACAACGAGATGCATCCGAATTCGAAGGGATTCGAAAAACTGGCCATGGGGCCGTGGCGAAAGACGCTCGCAAAATACGGCTTCGCCTGAGGCCCAGTAACCGTCACACCTGAGCGACGAACGGATCCGCGTGATGCGCTACCCCGTGCGCAGAAGATATTGGTATGATTTGGTGGCAAGGTGCCGGGCGGCAACGAACGCCGTCCCGCTTTAGGCAGGAACAAGACCCTATATGGAGACTCCCCATGCCATCACTGCAATCCCGTTTCTGCATCACGATGTTTATCGCAGGCGTATCGATGGCCGCGCTTGCCGATCCGATGTCGCCGGTCGGCACGTGGAACACCATCGACGATGCAACCAGCAAAGTCAAATCCCTGGTTCGCATCACGGAAAAGGACGGCGTGATTTCGGGAACGGTTGAGAAAATCGTCGATCCGGCCAAACAGGACTCCAAGTGCGACGAATGCGCCAGTGACGATCCGCGCAAGGGCAAACCGGTGATCGGCATGACCATCCTGACCGGTTTGAAGAAGGAAGGCGACAACGCTTACGGTGGCGGCAAGATTCTTGACCCCAATAACGGCAAGACCTACAACGCCAAGGTGACGGTCATCGAAGGAGGGAAGAAGCTCGAAATGCGCGGCTCGATCTTGTTTTTCGGCCGCACCCAGACCTGGATCCGAGTGGACTGAGAACCTAAAGCTGTCTTTGCAAACCAGCCTGTCTGTTCCTCTAAGCCAACAACCCGGGTCAGCCGCACGGCATCCTGGCCGGCGGCGGCCGGCGGTTCATCGGCTGGCCTTCGCTGCGTCCAGGGGGTAAGGCAATGAACTTCGACTTCACCACCGTTCTGTCCGGACTGGATCCGGCGGAATCCAGGCCGGCCGGCAGTTCGATCTTCGAGATGGGCGACCTCGGCGAGGTGTTGTACATCGTCAAGTCCGGGCAAGCCGAGATTAGAGTCGGGGACCTCGTGCTCGAGATCGCCGAAAAAGGCGATATCCTGGGTGAGATGGCAGTTCTCGATGAGCAGGTACATCAGCGCAGCGCCTCGGCTATCGCCCTGACTGATTGCGAAGTCGTCGCGATGGACAGGCGACGCATCCTCGAGCTGTTGCGCGTCAATCCCATCGTCGGGCTCGAGGTCTCGAAGGTCATGGTGCGCCGGCTGCGTTTGACCACCTTTCTTTCTCACCACGACCGGTTGACGCAGCTGCCCAATCGAACCCTGCTCAGGGAAAGCTGCCATACCGCCGTGATGCGCGCACAGCGGCGTGGCACATCGCTGGGCATGCTGATTGTCGATCTGGATCGTTTCGGGACCATCAACGAGTCTCTCGGGTATAAAGCGGGTGACGAGCTGTTGCTGGAGGTGTCCAGACTTCTTCGCGCTCAGTTGCACGAACTCGATGTCCTGGCGCGGTTCGGCGCCGACCAATTTGCGGTGATACTCGAGGACAAGACGACGAGCGAAATCGCGGCGGCCGCGGAGAATCTCCGGGCGTCACTGGCTCGACGGTTTTCGATCGCAAATCAGCGCATCTACGTCTCGGCGAGCATTGGAATCAGCTGCTATCCGCAGGACGGAGCGAACGCCACCGAACTCATCTCCAATGCCAGTGCTGCCCTGCGCGAGGGCAAGGAACGGGGGCGCAATCGCTGCAGCTATTATTCGGCGGAACTGCACGCCCTGGCGGTCGAAACGTTTGCCCTGCAAAACCACTTGCGCGGCGCATTCGAGC
>MERK01000103.1:3186-8624 GCA_001770575.1 Betaproteobacteria bacterium RIFCSPLOWO2_12_FULL_64_23 | reverse complement strand
GGATCACTGCGGTGTCATCCGCGTCGCCGATCTCGGGCTCGACTTCAGCACCCTGCCCGCGAGCAAGGGTGCCACCACCTCATCCGGGCTGCTGCGCCAGGCGTTTCCGCCGCGGCCGCGCAATTTCCACAAGGGCAATGCCGGCAGCGTCGGCGTGCTCGGCGGCGCCCATGGCATGGTCGGGGCGGCAGTGTTGGCCGGACGCGCCGCATTGAAGCTCGGCGCGGGCAAAGTATTTCTCGGCCTCATGACCGACCACCCGCCCACTGTCGATTATGCCCAGCCGGAACTGATGCTGCGCACGCCGCGCGAACTGCTCGAAGCGGGAATGATCACCGCCTTTGTCGCGGGTCCCGGCATGGGCACGGTCAAGTCCGCCGAGCAACTGCTGCGCGAAGTGCTCGATGCAAATGTTGCGCTGGTGCTCGACGCCGACGCGCTCAATCTGATCGCGGCGAGCAAGACCCTGCAGGCGCGCCTGCCCAAGCGTGGCGCGGCGAGCGTGCTCACGCCGCACCCGGCAGAAGCGGCGCGATTGCTCGGCTGCGCCACCGCGGCGGTGCAAGCAGACCGGGTGAAAGCGGCGGTCGAGCTGGCGCAGCGCTACCACGCCGTTGCCGTGCTCAAAGGCAACGGCAGCATCATCGCCAGCCCAGACGGAACCTGGCTGATCAACACCAGTGGCAATCCCGGCATGGCCTCGGCCGGCATGGGTGATGTGCTCACCGGCATGATCGCTGCGCTGCTGGCGCAGGGCGCCGGTGCGCGCGCGGCGGCCGCGGCGGCGGTCTGGCTGCACGGGGCTGCGGGTGACGCTCTCGTTCGTGCGGGCAAGGGCGCGATCGGCATCAGCGCGGGCGAAGTGATCGACGAAGCGCGCCGGCTGCTAAACAAGGTCATCAGCTAACGTTGCGGCATGGTCCTGGTTTTTTGTCCAAGATCGCCGATTGCGTGCGGACAGGTTCATCGTCCACACGCGATCGGCGATCCGCGCGGACGGGACGCCGGCCGCGCAAGCTCTGGCGCTACAGTTCGAGCGATCTTCCGACATCGATCAATGTCGTTGTACGAGCATTGCGCGCTCCGCGCGCCAACCGTGATTTCGCGGTACGGATGAAAAGCGTATCCGTACCGGGAAATCACGGTTATGGATAAAAGCAAAGGCGCTTTGGAGTTAATTCAAGATCGCCGTCCGCGCAAGATTGAGCACCAACGACCGAAACCTCGCTCATGCCGCCCTGCCCTTTGACCCCGCCTCGGGACAGGGATAGAGGATATTCAGCGCCACACTCTGCCCGGCGCTTTGCACGATGCGCACGTGTTCGCGCCGCAGTTCGCGCGCCTGGCGGCAACCGCAGGAGTGGGCGATCATGTCGATCTCCCGGTTCATGCCGGTGGCATATTGCGCCACGCGCAGGCGTTTCTCCGCCACCACCAGGCCGCGCTGCAGGCGCTTGTCGTGCGTGGCGACCCCGGTGGGACAGCTGTTCTGGTGACAGCGCAGCGCCTGGATGCAGCCCAGCGAAAACATGAAGCCGCGCGCCGTATTGATGAAATCCGCGCCCACGCACAGCGCCCAGGCCGCCCGCGCCGAGGTAATCAGCTTGCCCGCGGCGATCACGCGGATGCGCGCTCGCAAGCCCGATTCGATCAACGCATCCACCACCCGCGGCAGCGCCTCGGCAATCGGCAGGGCCATGTGGTCCATCAGCGCCTGCGGCGCGGCGCCCGAGCCGCCCTCGCCGCCGTCGACGGCGAGGAAATCCGGCGCGTACTCCAGTCCGCGGCGGTTCACGGCTTCGCATAATTCATTGATGAACTGCCGGCCGCCGATGGCCGTCTTCACCCCGACCGGCCTGCCGGTGAGATCGCGCAGGTAGGCAATCATGTCCAGCAGCTCATTCACATTGGCGATGTCGCGGTGGCGGTTGGGGCTGATCGAATCCTGGTATGGCGGGATGCCGCGGATCCTGGCGATCTCCTCGGTCACCTTGGCCGCCTGCAGCACCCCGCCCATGCCTGGCTGGGCGCCTTGCGACAGCTTGATCTCGAACGCCTTGACCTGCTGCGCCAGTTCCTTCGCCCGCTCCGGCGACAGATTGCCGTCGCGGTCGCGGATGCCGTACTTGGCGGTGCCGACCTGCATGATGATGTCGCAGCCGCCCTCGAGATGATAGGGGCTCAAGCCGCCCTCGCCCGTGTCCACCCAGCAGCCGGCGATGGCGGCGCCGTGCGACAGCGAGCGCACGGCCGGCGCAGAAATGGCGCCGAAGCTCATGCCGCTGATGTTGACGATCGACTTCGCCTCGAACGGCTGGCGCGCGTATCCCTCGCCTATGGTGAGCGACGGTGTGGCCAGCCGGTCCTCCTCCAGCACCGGGTAAGGCGCATTGACGAACAGGATGGAGCCGGGTTCGTTGGTGTTGTTGGTGGAGCCGAAACCAATGATGCCGCCCTCGGCCTTGGCCAGCCGGTAGACCCAGGAGCGCGCGGAGCGGTTGAACGGCAGCTCCTCGCGGTCGTTCATGAAGAAATACTGGCGGAAGTATTCCCCCTGTTTCTCGAAAAAATAGCGCAGCCGGCCGATGACCGGATAGTTGCGCAGCACCGCGTGCTTCTTCTGCGTGACGTCCTGGATGAACCAGAACACGAGGACGCCGATGACGATGAACCCGACGACCGTCCCCAGCCCGTAGCTGACGACTCCGAGCATGCCTGACATACTCCCTCCGATGGGCAATCCTGCGCCTTGTTGTCGGCGCGAGGCAGGCCATCCCTTGCGCGCCTGCCGCTGTTGCCGGCAGCTACTGTACTACGGTAATCAGCGGCCCGGCGGAATCATCGTCGGCGTAGCCGCGTTCGATCTCCCCCGCGGTCGCCGCACGCACGGCCGCGACGGTACAGGCGAAACGCAGTGCCATGCCGGCGAGCGGATGATTGCCGTCGAGCACCACCTGATCGTCCGCAATGTCGGTGACGGTATGGATGAGCAGCTCATTTTCCGCGCCGCCTTCCTGCTCGAACTGCATGCCGATTTCCAGTTCGGGCGGAAACTGTGTGCGCTCGGCCAGGCGCACCAGTTCGGCGTCATATTCGCCGAAGGCGTCCGCGGGATCGAGACGGACGTCAATGTTCTCCCCCGGCGCCCTGCCCTGCAGCGCCTGCTCCACCAAGGGAAAAATGCCGTCGTAGCCGCCATGCAGGTATTGCACCGCTTCGGCCGAGCGCTGGATCAGGTTGCCGTGCACGTCGGACAGCCGCACGTCGAGCGCGACTACCGTGTCTTGGGCGATTTGCATTCGCGGTTGATCTCTTTTATCAGCCGCAGCACTTCCATCGCGTGCCCGCGCGGGTTGACGCCGTAGAGCGCATGCCGCAGCCGGCCTTTCTTGTCGATGACGAAGGTGGCGCGGACAATGCCGGTCTTCTTCGCCCCGTCGCACTGCTTCATCTCGCGCACGCCGTAGCGTTCGCACACCTCCGCCTCCGGATCGGCGAGCAGGCATACCGACAAGCCGTGCTTGTCGCGGAACTCGGCATGCGAAATGCAATCATCGGGCGAAACGCCCAGCACGACGCAATCATGCCGCGCGAACTCCTCCTCGTGGTCGGAGAACTCGATCGCTTGCAGGGTGCAGCCCGGAGTGTCGTCTCTGGGATAAAAATACAATACGACGTTTTTCCTGCCCTTGAACGCAACAAGCGCGACCGACTCCATGTCGGCGTCGGCCAGGGAAAAAAGTGGAGCGGGTCGTCCGATTTGCGGCATATTCGTTTTCACCTTGCGGACGATTCTAAACCATCACGGGAAATCGTGAAGCCCCCCAACCGGCCTGCCTGCACACACGCGGCAAACGCATGGATATAATGTGGCATGCACAGTTCATCGTTCCGGCGGCTGACGCGACATGACTGAAGGATTGGCCTCTCCCCGACCCGAACGCCTGCTGCTCTCCACGCGCAGGGAGTACCTGGAAGCGCTCGAGCGGCTGATCGGATTGGCGCGGCGCGAGCTGCGCATTTTCGATGCGGATTTCTCCGGTCTGAAAATCGATTCGCCGCAGACGCACGAGCTCCTGCGCGCGTTTCTGCTGCGCGGCCGCGACAACCGCCTGTACATCGCAGTGCACGAGACCGACTACATCCGCAACAACTGCCCGCGACTGCTGCATCTGCTGCGGCAGTTCAGCGATCGCATGTTCATCCACCAGACTCAGGGCGACGCCGCCCGCATCCAGGACAGTCTCGTGCTCGCGGACAAACTGCACTTCGTGCGCCGCCCGGTGCAGGCGCAGCCGCGCGCAACGCTCAGACTCAACGACGAGCAGGAAAGCCAGGGTATGTATCTGCGATTTTCGGAAATCTGGGACAGTTCCTTCCCTGCCGTTTCCGCGACTACCAGCGGCCTTTAGCGTAGTCCGGAAACGCGGTAGAATGAAATGTTTGCAACGCGGGCCGCAGGGCCTGCGCCAAACGCCATTCAACCTATCAACGAGGGAACTAGAACATGAAACGCTCGGTATTGATCGCTGCACTCGCCACGCTGATGCTGGCGGGCTGCAGCAAGGAAGCTCCACCGCCCCCGCCGCCGCCGCCGGTAAAAGCACCTGAGGCCGCTCCGCCGCCGCCTCCGCCCGCGCCTGCCGCGACCGAAGCACCGAAAGACGCTGCCGCGCCTGCTCCTGCGGCCGCTGCGCCTGCCGCACCTGCTGGAGCGGCCAAGGAAGCACCCAAGAAGTAAGCCTGTTCTTCGGGCATGAAAAAGCCGGTCTTCGGACCGGCTTTTTTCGTGTGTGGCGACTTAAATCGCGCCCCACACTGTTGCAGAGTGGCGATGTTGCGCGGACGAAAAACCGTCCGCGCGGATCGTCGATCTTGGATAAAAACCCGCGCCGTCCTTGTCTTGTCCATAACCGTGTTTTCTGTACGGATGGTTTTTATCCGTGCGGAAAACACGGTTGGCACGCGCAGCGCGCAAGCCCGCTCGTCGCGTGCAACGGTATTCAAAACCCCGCGTAAAAAACCTAAACGATTTCGCGCCAGGCAAAGCCTTCATCCTGATCGGCCACGCCGATCCAGCCGGGTGCGCAGCCCATCACCTGTGCCAGCGCCTGGCAGGCAAGTTCCGCGGTGTTGTTGTGCTGGGACAGGTGCGCCGCGATCAGGTGCTGCAGCCGGCCGCGATCGAGCGCAGCCAGAAGGCCGGCCGAGCTCTGGTTATCCAAATGACCGTAGCGGCCCGCAACGCGCGCCTTCAGCGCCTGCGGGTAATCCCCGTTCATCAGCAGTCCGAGGTCGTGGTTACATTCGAGCACCAGCGCATCGCAGCCGGAGAGCATGGCTTCGATATGGCCGGTGGAAGAACCGGTGTCGGTGAGTACGCCCAGACGATGCGCACCGTCGGAGAAGACGAAATGCGCGGGCTCACGCGCGTCGTG
>MERK01000103.1:0-3031 GCA_001770575.1 Betaproteobacteria bacterium RIFCSPLOWO2_12_FULL_64_23 | reverse complement strand
GAGCCGGCGTTCGGTCTCGCGCGCCGGATAGCCGCAGTCCAGCATCAGGCGCGTGCGGCCCCGTTCGACGATGAGCGCGTTGCCCCGGCTGCCGCTTCCCAGGCAGGCAAAGCGCATGCGTTATTTCAGCTGCGCGTGCAACAACGAGAGGATGCGCCGGCCGGTATCGCTGTTGTCTGGCTGGCCGGCCTTGTTTTGCACCTGCACCTCGCTGACGCTGCCGGCTTGCTTGACCAGCACGCGGTACTGTTCGGCCTTGATCGCGCTGTCGTCGCTCCTCCAGAATGCCAGCTTGGACAGGAAACCCTTGTCCTTGTCCGAACTGCGTTTCCCATCAATCTGCGGATCGACATAGCGCACAAAGTAATAGCCCTTGGAGCGGTCGCGGTCTTCCACGGTGAAGCCGACGCGGTCCAGCGCCAGGCCAACGCGGCGCCACGCGCGGTCGAAGGTTTCAGTCAGCTCCAACGTGCCGCTGCCGTTGGCGGCGCGCACCAGCTTGGCGCGCTCGATTTTCGCGTCACTGCCCGCCAGCTCCGACTTGGCGCGCATGTCCTCGACCCCAAAGCGCACCATCAGCCGGCGCAGGAATTCCGCTTCCAGTTCGGGATCCGGCTGGCGCGGCTGCCACATGGTGGTGTCCTTGGCCTCGGAGACGTAGACCTCGATCATGCCGCGATGGCTGATGTAAATCTCGGTCGTGCCGGGCGCGCTGCCGCGCTCCAGACGGGTGCGGAACTTGTCGCGCTCCCCGGTCGAATAAACCGTATCAATCACCTTGCCGAGGAGGTTGCGCAAAAGACCGCTCGGGATCTTGGCCCGGTTCTCCGCCCAGTCGGTCTCCATCACCCCGGCCTCGGGCAGTTCGAGTTTCACCAGGAAACCAAGCCCCTGCCAGAATTCCTTGACCATCGGCCAGACTTTTTCCGGGGCCTCGGGTACCACCAGCCAGCGCTCGCTGCCGGCACGCTCGATGCGTACCTTGGCCACGTCGGGCAGGATTTCCGTCGAACCGGCGCGCAAGGCACCGCCGCGCTCGACGTTGTACGTGGAGAGGGTCGCCGAGCCCTGCGTATTGACGTCGGGCACCGCGTATCGGTCGTCGCGCGAGGGTGAAGTCAGATCCGGCGGTATCTCCAGCCGCGGCAGCTGCCTGCTCTCCGATTTGTACTGGATTTTTTCACCCTGGATCAGGTCCTGCATGCTGCTGCAACCGGCCAGCAGTGCTACTAGGACGAAATAAGCGATATTGCGCTTCATATGGCATTACCCTCGACTGGTCGCCGGGCCGTTTTTCACCTGGATGCCGGCCTGGCGCATGGCTTCTCTGACTGTTTCATGAAAATTCGCCGATAGCGGCACCAGCGGCAGACGGATGCCGGGCTCGATCAACCCCATTTGCGCGAGCGCCCATTTCACCGGAATCGGATTGCCCTCGACGAACAGCTTGGTGTGCAGGCCCAGCAGGCGGTTGTTGGCCGCCCGCGCCCGCGCCGTGTCGCCGGACAAGGCGGCAGCGCACATTTCCCGCATCAGCCGCGGCGCGACGTTGGCGGTAACCGAGATCACGCCGTGGCCGCCCATTAACATCAGCGGCAGGCCCGTGGCGTCCTCCCCGCTGTAGACGGCGAAACTCCCGGGTGCGCGCCGCAGCAAATCGCTGCCGCGCTCCAGGCTCGCGGTGGCGTCCTTGATACCGACGATGTTGGGCACCTGGGCCAGGCGCAGCACCGTATCGTTTTGCAGATCGGCAACGGTGCGTCCGGGAACGTTGTACAGGATCAGCGGCAGATCCACGGCCTCGGCAATGGCACGAAAATGCCGGTACATCCCTTCCTGCGTGGGCTTGTTGTAGTACGGCACGACCGACAGGCTGAATTGCGCCCCCGAGAGCTTGGCCGATTCGGACAACTCGACCGCCTCCGCCGTGGAATTGGCACCGGTGCCCGCGATGACGGGAACACGCCCGGCGGCGTGCTCGACCGCGATGCGGATCAGCTCCTTGTGTTCGTCGAAATTCACCGTGGGCGATTCGCCGGTGGTTCCGACGACCACGATGCCCTGCGTGCCCTCGACGATGTGCCAATCGATCAGGCGCTTGAAGCGGCCGATGTCGAGTGACCCGTCTTCGAACATGGGCGTGACAATGGCAACCAGGCTTCCGCTCAACATCAACGCTGTCCCGTGAGGAAAATGTTTAATTTTAACGCATTACGCTTGCCGCAGGCACAAAAACACCTAACAGGCTGTTGAAAAACGCTTCCCGCTGCGGCGGATTGCACATTCTGGCGAACTCCTTCAGGAGGAACCGTTTTTCGGCAGCCTCTGATTTGGGGGATATAAAAGGGGGCGTGCCCCCTTTTTCAACGCCCGGCTACGGCGACAAATCCAGCCTGCAGTCCTCGGTCCCGCGTTGGATCGCGCAAATGCGCTGTATCACCGCCGGCCTGGGCAACTCGACCAGGCCTTGCTCAAAAGCAAGGACCTGCAATCGGCCCTCCACCCACTGCAGCAACTCCTGCGGGCGCAGCAGGAACTCCGGGTTAGACGGGCGCCCGAGCTTTTCGTTTCCGAGCGCAAAGGTTTCATAGATCAACACCCCTCCCGGGCGCAGGGCCGCCAGCAAATCGGCGAACAGCGGCCGGTACAGGTAATTGGTAACGACGATGCCATCGAACCGGCCGGCCTCGTAGGGCCAGGCTGAGCGTTCCAGGTCGGCACAACGGGGCGTAATCTGGGCTACGCCGGCGAGCGCGGCCAAGGATGCGCTGTCGCGGTCGACCGCCTCGACGCGGTAGCCCAGACCGGCCAGGTGGCGCGCGTTTCGCCCCTGTCCGCAAGCAAGGTCGAGCACCGCGCCACCTGCCGCTATCAGACGCGCAAAGCGGCACACCCAGGCCGAGGGCGCGAGTTCGTCATGCTGAAGTTGCGTATTCACCTGTCAGCTCCTGAGCCGGGTTTGTTTTTATCCAGAACCATGGATTTGGTACGGATGCGCTTTTCATCCGTACCAAATCCATGGTTGGCGCGC
>MERK01000102.1 GCA_001770575.1 Betaproteobacteria bacterium RIFCSPLOWO2_12_FULL_64_23 | reverse complement strand
CCGTTTCCAGCCACTGTGCGGCGGTTTGCCCCCGGCTCGTGTCCATGCGCATGTCGAGCGGGCCGTCGCGGCGAAAACTGAAGCCGCGCGCGGCGTCGTCGAGCTGCGGCGAGGACACGCCCAGGTCGAGTAGCACCCCATCCACACTCTCCAGGCCGAGGCGCTCGAGCACTCCGGCCAGTCCTTCGAAGCTCGCATGCACCATGCAAAATCGAGCGTCGCTTATTCTTGTTGCAGCCGCGACTGCTTGCGCATCCTTGTCGAGCGCGATCAGGCGCCCGTTCGCCCCCAGCCGCGCGAGGATCAGGCGGCTGTGTCCACCGCGTCCAAAAGTCGCATCGACGTAAACGCCATCGGCGCGTATGGCCAACGCATCGACCGCCTCCTGCAGCAACACCGTCTCGTGCGCGTCTTGCGCCGCCACAGCGAACGCGTCCTCAGCCGCAACTGCGGTCACAGAGCAAAATCTTCCATCCCCGGCGGCAACTGGGTCTGCGCCGTCAACTGCTGCAATTGTTTTTCCCAGGTGTCCTGATTCCAGATTTCGAAGTGGCTGCCCTGCCCGACCAGCATCACCGGTTTTTCCAGGCCGGCGAATCGGCGCAGTTCGGGTGAGATCAGCACGCGGCAGGCGGCGTCGATTTCGACTTCCTCGGCGAAGCCCACGAGCAGGCGCTTCCACACGGAGAAGCGCGCATCGAGCGCAGGAAAATCCATGACGCGCGCGCGTATCGGTTTCCAGGCGCTTGCCGGGTAGAGCAGCAGGCAGCCGTCGGGGTGCGCAGTGAGTACCAGACTGGGAGGGGAAGATTTTTCCAGCAGCGCATCGCGATGGCGCGAAGGAACGGTAAGACGTCCCTTGGCATCGAGGCTTAAGGCTGCCGCACCCTGAAACATCGCATCCCCTTTTTCGGTGTAAGAGGCTAGAGTGGAAAATCCCATAATTTCCCACTAAAAGCTACTATTCCCCACTTTAGAGGAGTTAATTGTTCAGGTCAAGGACTCAATTAAAGATTTCTCCAATTGAGACAAAGGCTTAAAAGCGATTCTATCAGCGATGGGTGAAATTATATATCTCTTAACAATCAATTAGATAAAATATATACCGAAAGTAAAATGTTAATCTAGCGACGTTCGGCCGCTCCCGCTTTTCCCACCCAGGCAGAGGCGCCGCCGCCACTGCCGCCACCCGCCTCGGGCGCGGACGCCGGCTGCGAACGACTGTCGCGCTTCGCGCAAACTGCTCCGACGCCGCATTCCCCTATAATCGATTTTTCACTCGACAGAAACCACCGATCATGACGCTGAGCCCCGAAGACATGGACCTGATTTTCCGCAACGCCCGCAGCCAAAACGGCTGGCAGGCGAAGCGCGTTGGCGACGCGCAATTGCGCGCGCTCTACGAACTGATGAAATGGGCGCCCACCACCATGAACACCGGCCCGGCGCGCATCCTGTTCCTGCGCAGCCGCGAGGCGAAGGAGCGGCTGAAGCCCGCGCTCAGCCCCGGCAACGTCGACAAAACGATGGCCGCGCCGGTGACCGCCATCATCGCTTACGACACCGAGTTCTACGAGCTGCTGCCGCAACTGTTTCCACACGACCAGAATGCGCGCGGCATCTTCGCCGGCGAGGAGAACAAGGCGCACACAGAGACCACCGCGTTTCGCAACGGCTCGATGCAGGGCGGCTATTTCATCATCGCCGCGCGCGCCATCGGTCTTGACTGCGGTCCGATGTCCGGATTCGACAACGCCAAGGTGGATGCCGAGTTTTTCGGCGGCACCGGCATCAAGTCGAATTTTCTGTGCAACATCGGCTACGGCGATCCGGCGAAAGTGATGCCGCGCAGCCCGCGGCTCGCATTCGATGAGGCGTGCAAGTTGTTGTAGGGTGGGTTGGGGAAATCCGCAGTCACCCGGCGGCGACGCACAAAGGACTTACGATGCCCAGATCAAAGCCGCCGGCGAAGAAGGCAGCCGCGCAAACGCGGCGCAAGACGCCCTCGCGACGCCGGGGAGGCCGCGCGGTGAGCATCCGCGTCCTGCTGGTGGACGAGCACGCAATGCTGCGCGAAGCCCTGCGTACGATCCTGGAGAGGGCCGGCGACATCGTGGCCGTCGCCGAGGCGGACGATGGCGCGACGGCGCTGGCGCTGGCGCGCGAGCTCGAGCCCGACGTGGTGGTCATGGACATCGGCCTGGTTGGTATGAGCGGCATCGAGGCGACCCGCCGCATGATCGCCGAAAACCCCGGCATCAAGGTACTCGCTCTGTCCACTTTTTCCGACCGGCGCATGGTGGTGCAGATGCTCGAGGCAGGCGCCCGCGGCTACGTGGTCAAGACCGCCGGCAGCGAGGAATTGCTGCGCGGCATACGCGCCGTGGCGCGAGGCGAGACCTATCTGTATGCGGAGGCCGCCGCGGCCCTCGTCGACAGCTTGCGCAAGCATTCACTGCGGGGGACGCGGAGTGAGACGCTGGGCCGGCGCGAGCGCGAAGTGCTGCAGCTTCTGGCCAGCGGCAACAACTCGGCCCAGATCGCCGAAGCCTTGCATATCGCGACCGGCACGGTCGAAGTGCATCGGCGCAACATCATGCGCAAGCTCGGCCTGCATAACGTGGCGGACCTGACCAGATACGCCATCCGCGAGGGCCTCACCTCGGCCTGAGACGGCTCGCCGGCATCGCCGGCCCGATGTCGAGCCGGTGTTGCGCGCCCGGACTACCGTGATCCGGGTAGTCGATGTTCAGGTCTGCCCGATATCTCTGATCACATTGCAGCCCTACACTTTACTCAGGTAGCGAGAATTTGGACCGGGGTTGGTCGAGGGTGTTTTTGCAAGCGGATCTGTCGCGCGCCTGATGCAATTGCAGGAACATGGCCATGCAACAGCAAGTCACATCGCTCGATAGACAAGCTGGGGACCAAGCGGCCAGCCGGGCCGCTTCGCTGAGTTTGAACCAGCTTGCCGCGCTGCTGAACATCAGTCTCGACGGCGCCAACATCGACCAGCGCGTGAGCTTCACCTTGCGCCGCGTGCAACAGGGCATGGCGCTGTACCGCGCCGGCGATCAGTTCGGCCCCATTTACGCCATCCGCTCGGGCACTTTCAAGAACGTGTTGCTCGATGCGAACGGCAGCTACCAGGTGCTGGGCTTTCCGATGGCGAGCGACGTGCTCGGCCTGGACGGGATCGAAGCGCAGCACTACCGCACCGAGGCGGTGGCCCTCGAAGACAGCGAAGTGGCGATCATCCCGTTCCCGCGACTCGCCCGCCTGGGCGGCAAGTCCGGAGCGCTGCAGCAGTTCGTCTATCGCCTGCTCAGCCGCCAGCTCGCGCGCGAACACACGCAGATGTGGCTGCTGGGCTCGCTCGGCGCCGAGTCGCGGGTGGCGGCCTTTCTGCTGATCCTGGGCGAGCGCTACGCGCGCCGCGGTTACTCCGATACCCGCTTCAACCTGCGCATGACCCGGCTCGACCTGGGAAGTTTCCTCGGCCTCACCCAGGAAACGGTCAGCCGCGCCTTGTCCAGGTTTGACCAGGCCGGCGCAATCCAGGTGCGCAACAAAGAGGTGCGGATTCTTGACGCCAAGAGGCTGCACCAGATCGTCGCGCACGCCCGGCACGCGAGCTGAGCAGGCTCGGCACGGCGCAGGAACTGGTCCCGAGTTGACCAAACTCATAACCTTCCGCCCGGCACCAGGTAGCGTTGCATCCGGCCTGGACCAAACGTGGAGCGGGACAGCGTGCATGGACCGGATCGCAGCGGCGCCCAGCCCGAATGCCGAGGGCTGCCGCGGGGGCGAGCTTGTGCTCGCGACGCCGCCTCCATTGCGTCATCGCAATTCCAACGTATGCGCTGTCGGCGGCCAGCGGCAATCGCGGCCGGTCGCATCCCCATCTCCCGATGGGGCCCCTCTTCCGCCCTTCGGCGGCCCCTGCTCCCTGCTCATGCCGCACTCCCGCGGCGCATGCTGCCTCCGCCTTCGGGGTCGCCATGGCCATGGGAAATGGGTTCGGCCAGCGCCGCCGGCACCGGTAAATCGATCAAGCGATAAAGGTTGGCGAGCTTCCCCCGGTACAGCCGGTCGAAACTCGCCACCGCAGCGCCGGGGTTGTAGTCGCCGAACCACCAGAACCAGTCCGAGCCTTCGCAATCGGCCAGTTGCCGTTCGGCCGCCGCGCTGCGCCCGGCGTCCAGGCGGCCGCTCGCGCCAACCAGGTCGAAGCTCTGCTTGGCGGCGCACAACAGATCCCAGGCGCGGTTCTTGTCATCCGCTCCGATCCAGGTGGAGAAATTGCCATAGACCCAACTCCCGGCAACCAGCCGCTCGAGCTGATGCGTTGCCGCGGGCGGCACGCCGCCGGCTGCGCCGCGCGCGTTCGCGCACTCGCGCAGGAATGCGGCGTAGGTGGTCGGACGAATAAACGGGTGCACTTCCAGCGCCTGATACAGCGCGTTCAAAAAATAATAGGCGTTATACGGATAATGCTCCCAGGCATTTTCACCGTCGAGGATCACGCTCACCAGCGGCCGCTCGTCCTGCGGCGCTTGCGCCGCGATATGTTCCAGTTCGCCGACGAAATTGGCCGCGGCGTCGCTGCCCCACCATTTCTGGTACTCGAAGCCGATCCGATCCGACAGCTTGTCGTCGCGGAAAAACAGGACTAGGTCCGGCGCCGCTGAAGAACGGTACGGTCGGTACAGATAATTCAAGCGGGACTGCGCAGACTTCCCGGCCGCGCGCAGGCTGTTGGCCAGCACCTGCTCGCCGCTTGCCACCCAGTCCAAAGCGTTGCCGGTGAGCACGCGCAACAAGCCCTCGGAGATCGAACCCTCCGCCGGCCACAGGCCGCGCGGGGCCGCACCGAAGCGGCGCGTATGGCTTTCGAGCGCCGAGTGCAACTGCGCCGTCACGCGTGCGCGGCCGCCCGGATAGTGCGCTACCTCGGGCAGTGGCGCTTCCGGCTCGGCCTCGCGCGCCGAGCGGAAATCAAGCAGCAGCGGCGCCAGCGGATGACAGTGCGGCGTGGTCGAGAGTTCGATTTGTCCGCTGTTCGCCAGACGCGCATAGCGGCCGACCACGCCGCGCACCAGTTCGCCGATCAGCGCAAACAGTTCCCTGCGCTGCTGCTGCGCGAAATGCTCGCCGATCGCCATCAGCCGCGTGACCAGCTCGAATTCGCGCCGCACCGTCTCCCCGGTCCAGGCGAGGTGATACCAGACCAGCACGTCGAAAAAGAACTGGTCCGACAGGTAAGCAAGTGCTGCGTGCCCCTGCGCCTCGAACGACCAATACAGCTCGAACAAGCGCTTGTAATGCGGGTAGTGCTGGATCATCCCGAGATTTTCGACGCACAGACAGCGATCCGCGAGCAGCGCGCGTTCCTGCTCGCCGAGCGCTTGCGCCGCGTCGCGCGCAAGCAGCCGCAACAGGGGATCGCGCAGCCGCCCGCTATCGAACTGGTCGGCGTAATCTTCCAGCTGGTCGAGCAGCACCGGCACCCAGTTGATCACGGCGCGCATGCCCGGGTGGCGCTCCAGATGCCAGGCCATGTCGGTGTAATCCTTGATCGCGTGCAAATACACCCAGGGCAGCGCGAACTCGCCGCTCGCCTGGTCGCGGTAATCCGGCTGGTGCATGTGCCAGACCAGCACCAGATCCAGGGGGCGTGGGGATGTCATCTGAGGTGATGCACGCGCTGGCCCAGGCTTTCCGGAACGATCACGGTCACCCCGCGCTCGGTGACATGAAAGCGCTTGCGGTCGGCCTCGGCGTCGACACCTGCGCTCAGCCCGTCGGGCAAACGGCAGCGCTTGTCCACGACCGCCCGCCGCAGGGTGACATGATTGCCTATTTCCACGTTCGGCAGGATCACGCTATCCTCGATGTTGCAGTAGTCCTGTACGCGCACGTTGGAGAACAGCACCGAGCGCCGCACCTTCGAGCCGCTGATGATACAGCCGCCGGATATCAGCGAATCGACCGCCATGCCGCGGCGGCCGTCGTTGTCGAACACGAATTTCGCCGGCGGCAGCTGCTCCTGATAGCTCCAGATCGGCCAGTCGACGTCGTACAGATTGAGATCCGGTATGACCCGCGTCAACTCCATGTTCGCTTCCCAATACGCGTCGAGCGTGCCCACGTCGCGCCAGTACGGTATGCCCTTGCTCATGTTGACGCAGCTGTCGCGGAAGCGGTGCGCATGCAGCGGCAGCCCGGATGCAATCATCCACGGAATGAGGTCGCGGCCGAAGTCATGGCTGGAGCCGCTGTCTTCGGCATCCCGGATCAGCTGCTCGTACAGGAAGGCCTCGTCGAACACGTAGATGCCCATGCTCGCGAGCACCCGGTCGGGATCGCCCGGCATCGGCGCAGGCCGCTCCGGCTTCTCGTCGAAGGCGCTGATGCGCCCGTTCTCGTCCACGGTCATCACGCCGAACTGGTTCGCGTCGGCGAGCGGCACTTCGACGCAGGCGACGGTCATCACCGCCCGGCTGGCCACATGATCGGCGATCATGCGCGAGTAATCCATTTTATAGACATGATCCCCGGCGAGGATCAGCACGTATTTTTTTCTGTGCCGGCGCAGAAGGTCGACGTTCTGGTACACCGCGTCGGCGGTGCCGCGGTACCAATCGGCGGTGACGCGCTGCTGCGCCGGCAGCAGTTCGACGAACTCGCCGAAGCGGCCGTCGAGGAAGCTCCAGCCGCGCTGCACGTGGCGGATCAGGCTTTGCGCCTTGTATTGGGTGCAGATGCCGATGCGCCGGATGCCGGAGTTGACGCAATTGGACAGGGCAAAATCGATGATGCGCAACTTGCCGCCGAACGGCACCGCCGGCTTGGCGCGCCAGTCGGTGAGTGCGCCCAGGCGCGAGCCGCGGCCGCCGGCGAGAATGATGGCGAACGCATCATGGGCAAGGTTTCTGAGTTCGATCTGCAGCGGCTGTACGTTCCCGGCGCGATCGGCCGCCTGACCGCCCTGGTCGAAGCCGTCCATATGACCCCTGATGCCAACTTCGGCCGCACTCATCGACCCTGGGCTCCCGCGTATCGGACTGAATTGTAGTCCCGCGCAACGATCCGCGCTTCCCCGCGCAGGACGCTAAGCGCTGCCGATCAGCCGCAACACCTCGGCCTCGGCCTCGACCCAGTCCTCCAGTTCGCAGCCAGGGGCAAAGCCGCGTTTTTCGGCGCGGAAATATGCAGCCCGCTCAACCAGCCTCCGGCGCTCTTCGGCACTGATGCTGGGAGCGGCATCCTTGCGGGTTTCAGGCACGCTCGGGCGCGCCGCAGCACTTACGCCGCGGCCGTCTGGCTTCGACGCCGCCTTGCTTTTTTGCGTAGCTGTCTTCGAAACTGCCATGGCCAACCTCCTTTCCTCGGGCGAAACACCCTAATTCAGAATAGCCGCCGCAGGCGCGTCGGCGTTGACAATTATCAAACGGCCGGGGTGACGCCGCGAGCGCTATCGCTCTGCCTTCAGCCGCGTAACGCAATCAGCGCCGCGCCCAGCAGCCCGAGGCGCTCGGTGGTGACGACCTGAACCGGTATTTTGAGGTTCATTCCTGCGTGCGCGCCTTTGGCATTGAACGCCGCGATGAAACCGCCGGCCGCGAGCCGCGTGAAAATTTTCCGCGCAATGCCGCCGGCGATATAGACGCCGCCGCGCGCCGTCACGCTGAGTGCGTGGTCACCCGCCAGTGCGCCGTAACAGGAGATGAACAGGTCCAGCGCCCTGCAGGCAAGCGGATCTCCGAGTTCCAGGGCATGGCGGCTGATCGCGGCCGCGCCTTGTGCAAGCATGCTCGCCGGCAGCGCCGGCGCCTGCGGCTGCTCGGCGCACAGAAATTCGTAAATGCGCACCAGGCCCGGCCCGGAGACCACGTGTTCCACGCTGACCCGGCCGAGCTGCGCATGCAGCGCCTGCCACAGGCGCATCTGCTCATCATCCGCGGGAGCGAAACCCGCGTGTCCGCCTTCTCCGGGGAGTATGCGGTAGTGCTTGCCTTGCGGCAGCGCGTACGCCACGCCCAGCCCGGTGCCGGCGCCGATCACGACGCGTGCCGCCTGAGGCAAGGGTTCGCCCGTCTGCAAGATCGCGCTGTCGCCGGGAGCCAGCGCTTCGACTCCCCTGGCCGCCGCCTCGAAATCGTTCACCAGCCGCAGCCGAGCGATGCCGAACTCGGCCGCGATCGCGCCTGCATCGAGGCGCCAGGGCAGGTTGGTCATCTGGATGCAATTGTCCGACACCGGCCCGGCGGCGCCGAAACAGGCGCTGGCAAGGCGCGCATCGCGCCCGCGATGCGCCCGGCATTCATCGAGAAAGCGCGCCAGCAGGGCGGAAAAATCGGCGAAGGCGGCGACGGCGTAACGCCGCTCCAGCAGCGCTGTCAGCCGGCCCTGGCGCACTGTCGCGAGCAACAGCAGCGCTTTGGTTCCGCCGATGTCGCCGGCGAGAATCACGCTCGCCCCGGCCCCGGGAATTGGTCGGAAATCCGAACCCCTGCTAACATTGGGCGCGTCAGCAGTGCCTTCTTATGGCGCGGCGATCCGAATCCATGCCTCCCGCCACTCCCGACCCAGCCGCGAACCCCGATCAACTGCGCGTCCTGTTCGCCACCTCGGAATGCGCCCCCTTGATCAAGACCGGCGGCCTGGCCGATGTCAGCGCGGCCTTGCCCGCCGCGGTAAGGGCGCTCGGACTCGATGCCCGGATTCTGCTGCCTGGCTACCGCCCGGTGCTGGCGCAGCTGCCGGACTGCCGCGAGCTTGCCCGCTTTGCGGCAAGCGCGGCGTTTCCGGGTTCGCGCCTGCTCCATGCCCCGACCGCGTTGGGTGTGCCGCTGCTCGTGCTCGACTGTCCGGAATTGTACGACCGTCCCGGCGGACCGTATCAGACCGCGGCCGGCAGCGACTGGAGCGACAACGCCTTGCGCTTCGGCCTGCTGTCGCGCGTCGCGGCGCGGCTCGCCAGCGCCGACAGCCCGCTCGACTGGCAGCCGCAGGTATTGCACTGCAATGAGTGGCAGACCGGCCTCGCCTCCGCCTACCTGCGCTATGCCGCGGGCGCGCGGGCCGCGACGCTGCTGACCATACACAATCTCGCGTTCCAGGGGATATTCGAGCCCGAGCTGGTCGCCGCGCTCGGCCTGCCTCGGGACTGTTTCAGTCCGGACGGGGTCGAGTATTACGGCAAGCTTTCGTTTCTCAAGGCCGGCCTGCAATTCGCCGATGCGATCACCACGGTCAGTCCGACTTATGCGCACGAAATTCAGGGCGCCGCCCTCGGCTTCGGTCTGCACGAACTGCTCGCAGCGCGCAAGGACAGCCTCCACGGCATCCTCAACGGCATCGATACCGATTTGTGGAACCCTGCCACCGATCCCCTGATCGCCTGCCGATACGCCGCGGATACGCTCGCGGCCAAGGCCGCCAATAAACGCGCGCTGCAGCGGCGTCTCGGTCTGGCAACCGCGCCCGAGGCGCCGCTGTTTGCCGTAGTAAGCCGGCTCACTGAACAGAAGGGGGTCGACTGGCTCCTCGCGATCGCGCCGCAACTGCTGGCGCTGCCGGCGCAACTCGCGCTGCTCGGCGGCGGCGATGCGCAACTCGAACGCGGCTTTCTCGCCCTGGCGCAAAACCATCCGCAACAGGCGAGCACCACCATCGGCTTCGACGAGACGCTGGCCCATGTGATCGAAGCCGGCGCCGACGCCTTCCTCATGCCCTCGCGCTTCGAGCCTTGCGGCATGAACCAGATGTACAGCCAGCGCTACGGCACGCCGCCCATCGTGCGCGCCACCGGCGGGCTCGCCGACACGGTGGTCGACTGCACTGCGGCTACGCTCGCCGACGGCAGCGCCAGCGGCTTTGTGTTTCACGCGCCCAGCGCGGCGGCGCTGCTCGCCGCGGTCGAGCGCGCAGCCGGCGCCTGGCGCGACGGCGCGACCTGGCGCGCGCTGCAGCGCAACGGCATGGCCAGGGATTTCGGCTGGGACGCGAGCGCGCGCCGCTACGCCGCGATCTACGCGCGGCTGGCAAAGAACCGCTAAGGCGTTGTTGCATCGCGGACTGGAATCGCGCATCGCTCCGCCCTGTATTGCGGCTGCGCCGGCTCGCGCCATCCGCAGCCCGGCCCAAGTCTAAGCCCAGATCATCAGCCCCAACTCGAGCGGATGGGTCAGCGACTCATGCCACGGATAGGCGCGGATGCGCATATCCAGCTTGCCGCAAAACTCCGGCGCAAGTTCAAGCGCAAAATGGTGCTCGCCGCCCGCATCGGCGCCTTGCACCGCGAATCGGTGGCTCAGCGTCCGGTCATCGTCCTGCGTCCCGACCCGGCTCATCAGCAGTTCCACCACCATGTCTTCTGCATTCAAGCCGTTCAGGCGCAGCGCCAATTCGATGCGCAAGCTGTCGCCGAACGAAATGCGCTTCTTCGGCGTATCCAGCCGCCGTATCGTCACCCCCGGCCACGCCTGCCGCACGCGCGACTTCCAGGCGGCAATCGAGCGCGCGACTTCGAACTGGTTCTCGGCGTAGCGCCGGCCCTGCTGCGCGGCGCGCAGATAGCACTTGTCGACGTATTCCCCCAGCATGCGCGCAGAATTGAAGCGCGGCATCAGACTGGAGATGGAGCGCTTCGCCAACTGCACCCATTCGGGAGAATAGCCGCTGCCGTCGCGCTTGTAGTAAAGCGGAATGACATGATCCTGCAGGATTTCGTACAGCGTGCGCGCTTCCTCGCGATCGCGGCTCGCCTCGTCCAGCCCGGCAGCGGCCGGCTTGATCGCCCAGCCGTTGGAGCCGTCATAGCCTTCGCCCCACCAGCCGTCGAGCACCGACAGGTTACCACGCCGTTGATCGCCGCCTTCATGCCCGAGGTGCCCGAGGCCTCGAGCGGATAGACCGGGTTGTTGAGCCAGACGTCGACGCCGGAAACCATGCGCCGGCTGAGGCGCAAATCATAACCTTCGACCAGCAGGATCTTGCCCTCGAATTCCGGCATTTGCGCCACCTGCATCACCCGTCTGATCAAGTCCTGCCCGGGCACGTCGGCCGGGTGCGCCTTGCCGGCAAACAGAAACAGCACCGGACGCAGCGCGTCGCCCAGCAGCAGTCGGCGCAGCCAGTCGAGGTTCTCGAACAACAGCGTGGCGCGCTTGTAGGTGGCGAAGCGCCGGCCGAAGCCGATGATAAGCACAGTCGGGTTGTCCGGATTGCACAGGCTGAGCAGCCGGTCCAGGTGCGCTTCGCTGCCCTGGTTGCGCGCGTTCTGTTCACGCAGGCGGAAGCGCACCAGATGCAGCAACTGCGACTTCAAGTGCTGGCGCGTGCTCCAGAAGACATGATCCGGCACGTCGCTGATCTGGTCCCAGCAACTTTGGTCGCCCAGCCTCCGGCTCCAGCCGTAGCCGAGAAAGTGGTCGAATGCATCGGCCCATTCCGGCGAGAGGAAGGTCGGCACGTGCACGCCGTTGGTGATCGCGATCATCGGATTTTCTTCCGGCGGAATTTGCGGCCACAGGTCTCCCAGTATGCGCGCCGACACTTCGCCATGGATCTTGGAGACGCCGTTGTGGAAACGCGAGCCGCGCACCGCGAGCGTGGTCATGTTGAATTCGGTCGCGCCCGGCCCCAATCCCAGCGCCAGCAGCCGCTCGCCGGGAACCCCCAGCTCGTCGCAGCAGCCCTGGAAATAATGCAGCACGCTTTGCGTGGAGAAATGATCATGCCCTGCGGGCACGGGGGTGTGCGTGGTAAACACGGTGTTGACCGCGACCGCCTCGAGCGCGCTGGCGAAATCCAGGCCGCGGTGCACTTTCGTGCGCAAGCGCTCCACGATCATGAACGCCGCGTGCCCTTCGTTGATATGCCAGACCGTGGGCTTCAAGCCGAGCGCGGCGAGCGCGCGCACGCCGCCGACGCCGAGCACGATCTCCTGCTCGATGCGGGTGGTGCGGTCGCCGCCGTAGAGCTGGTGCGCGATATTGCGGTCGTGCGCGGCGTTTTCCTCGATGTCGGTGTCGAGCAGGTACAGGCTCACATTGCCGACCCGCGCCCGCCACACTTTCACCGTGACCTCGCGCCCGGGGAACTCGATCGCGACCTTCAATTCCGACCCGTCTTCGCGCTGCACCGGCAGGATCGGCAGATCCTCGAAATCCGACGCTATGTACGTCGCCCTCTGATTGCCCTGGCTGTCGATGGTCTGGGCGAAATATCCCTGGCGGTAGAGCAGGCCGACGCCGACGAAAGGCAGGCGCATGTCGCTCGCGGTCTTGCAGTGGTCCCCGGCGAGTATCCCGAGGCCGCCGGAGTAGATCGGCAGGCTCTCATGGAAACCGAATTCGAAGCAGAAGTAGGCTACCAGCTCGGAGCGCGCGAGCGGTACTTCGGCTGCGTCGCGGCGCATCTGCTCTCCATGATAACTATCGTAGGCCGAGAGCACGCGGTTGTAGTCGTCGATAAACAGCTTGTCTTCGGCCGCGTCGATCAGGCGCTGCTGATCGATGCGCTTGAGCAACACCTTGGGGCTGTGTCCCACGATGTTCCACAAGGCCGGATCCAGGCGCGAGAAAAGCGCCCGCGTCGGCATGATGTCCCAGCTATACCAGAGATTGTTGGCGAGCTCCTCCAGGCGCGCGAGCCGTTGCGGAATTTTCGCATTGACCTCGAGATTGAATGTAGTGCCGGCTTGCATGATTTACCTTTGCTTTACCCGGGGCGCCCAGCAGCGCCCCGAATACGTTTGGGTTCAGACTTTCGCCGCAATTATAGCGCTATGGACGCGCCGAGACGGCGGTCATGCCGGCGAACTCGGGCAGGAAATTAGGGAAGCGCACCGCCGCTTGCGCAGGGCGCTGCTGCGGCCGTGCCATCGGTTCCCCGACAGCGCTTGTTTCGACGCGCCCCGGCTTCAGCCCGGCGCAGGCTTGTTGGATGTTTGCGCGGCCTTGAGCGCGCCGCCGCTTTGCGGTTTGGCGTTCGCCTCCAGCCAAGCCCTGATGCGGTTGGCGTCGCCGATGCGCGAGAGTCTCCCCCAGGAGTCCAGCAGCACGATGATCACCTGGCGCCCGGCGAGTTCCGCCTGCAGCACCAGGCAGCGGCCGGCGTCGTTGGTGTAGCCGGTCTTGGACAGGCCGATGTTCCAGCGCTCGCTCGCCACCAGCCGATTGGTGTTCCGATAGGCGAGCGGCCTGCCCGCAACCTGGACCTCCTGTCCGGTCGCGGTGGTGTAGCTGCGGATGAGCTCGTAACGATGCGCGGCGCGCACCAGTTTGACCAGATCCTCGGCACTCGCCACATTGGCGTTGGAGAGTCCGGTCGCGTCGTCGAAGTGCGTAGCGTCCATGCCCAGCATCTGCGCCTTGTGATTCATGGCACGCAAGAACGTCCCGGTGCCGCCCGGATAGGTGCGCGCCAGGGCCGCGGCGGCGCGGTTCTCCGAGGCAATCAGCGCCAGGCGCAGCAATTCGTCGCGGCTCAAGCTGGCGCCGGGTTTCAGGCGCGAGCGCGTCCCGCGCAACGCATCCAGGTCTTCGCTCGAAATGGTGATGACTCGATTCAGGTCGAGACCGGCGTCCAGCACCACCATTGCGGTCATGAGCTTGGTGATCGAGGCGATGGGCGCTACCGCGCTTGCATTCTTGCCGTACAGAATCTCCCCGGTTTCCGCGTCCTGGACCATGGCCGCGGCCGAGCGCAGCGACAGATTGTGCGCCGCGTGCGCGGTCTTGTCCGTGCCGCCACGCGCTGCGGCCTCGCCCGGGTAGGCGACGCAGGCCAGGCTCAGGCCGAGGCCGGCGCAAATCAACATCGGGCGTACGGATAACAACATCTTGCTCCCCGGCGAGACAACGGATTTGCCGCAGTCTAGCGGCCAGTCCTTTATTTGGCAAGCAAAAATAACAAGATAGCGATACTACCTAAGGCGAAGTTTGAACAACGCCTGCAACCGGCGGCAAGCCGGCGGCGTTCGCGCGCGCCCCCTGCGACTCCTCCTGCTGCTGCAGCGCCCACATTTGCGCATAAGCGCCGCTGCGCTCCAGCAGTTCGCGATGACTGCCGCGCTCGATAATGCGCCCCGCCTCCATCACCAGGATCTGGTCCGCATCCATCACCGTGGACAGGCGATGCGCGATCACCAGGGTGGTACGCCCCTGCGCGATGCGCGTAAGCTCCGCCTGGATCGATTTCTCGGTTTCCGAATCGAGCGCGGAGGTGGCCTCGTCGAAAATCAGGATCGACGGATTCTTGAGGACGGCGCGCGCGATGGCCACGCGCTGCTTCTCGCCGCCCGACAGCTTCAGGCCGCGCTCGCCCACCCGCGCCTCATACCCGTCCGGCAGGCTTTCGATGAACTCGTGGATATGCGCCGCCCTCGCCGCCCCAATCACCTCCGCCTGCGTCGCCTCGGGCCGGCCATATTGGATATTGTAGAAAACGGTGTCGTTGAACAGCACCGTGTCCTGCGGCACGATACCGATCGCCCCGCGCAGGCTCCCCTGCTGCAGCGCGCGGATGTCGCTGCCGTTGATGACGATCGCGCCGCGGCTGACCTCGTAGAAACGGTACAGCAACCGCGCCAGCGTGGATTTGCCGGCGCCCGAGTGCCCGACCACCGCGACCTTGCTGCCCGCGGGCACGTCGAACGACACATCGAACAGGATCTGGCGTCTGGGGTCGTATGAAAAATCCACGTGCTCAAAACGGATGGAGGCGCTCCCGGCGGCGAGCGTCACCGCATCGGGACGGTCCTCGATCTCGCGGTTCTGTTGCAGCAGCCGGAACATCCTGTCGGTATCGATCAGCGCCTGCTTGATCTCGCGGTAGACCATGCCGAGGAAATTGAGCGGAATATAGAGCTGGATCAGGAGCCCGTTGATCAGCACCAGGTCGCCCAGCGTCAGCGTCTTCGCCACCACGCCCTCGGCCGCGAAAATCATCAGCAGCGTCACGGCGGTGGCGATGACGACGCTCTGACCGACGTTCAGCAGACCGAGCGAGAACTCGTTTTTCACTGCGGCCGATTCGTACTTCCGCAGGTTATCGTCGTAGCGCCGCGCCTCGTACTCCTCGTTGTTGAAATACTTCACCGTCTCGTAATTGAGCAGGCTGTCGACGGCGCGGGTATTGGCGGTGGAATCGAGCTCGTTGACCTGGCGGCGGATGTCCATGCGCCACTCGGTGACGCTGACGGTGAAAGATATGTAGACCGCGACTGCGGCGAACGTGACGGCGGCGAAGCGCCAGTCGAACCTGGCCAGCAGCACCGCCGCCACCAGGCCGAATTCCAGGATCACCGGAATGATGGAAAACAGCATGAACGAGAGCAGGGTGGAAATGCCGCGCGTGCCGCGCTCGATGTCGCGCGTCATGCCGCCGGTCTGGCGCTCCAGATGGAAGCGCAGGCTCAGGCTGTGCAGATGGCGGAACACGGTGAGCGCGACGCGGCGGATGGCGCGCTGGGTCACGCGCACGAACACCACATCGCGCAGCTCGGCGAACAGCACGGTCGAGAGCCGCAGCAGGCCGTAGGCCAGGAGCAGCGCCAGCGGCAGCGCCAGCACCTGCTGCTCGGGCGTGAGCGCATCGACCACCGACTTCAACACCAGCGGCACGCCGACGTTGGCGACCTTGGCCGAGGCGAGGAACGCGAGCGCGACCAGCACGCGCCATTTGTATTCCCACAGGTAGGGCAGCAGCATGCCGACTGCGCGCCATTCGTTGCGCGGCGCGCCGGGTGCGCGCGGCTCTGCGTCTACGGATAAAGCGGCGGCGCGGCGACCATGTGCCATGTTGGGGCGGGGCGAGAATGAGATGGATTCGGCTACGGGCTCGGGCGGCGCCTAACGGTGCACCGCCGCCGCCGTGGCGCCATTTTCGCACAGGGAGCCGATGTTTGCCCCCATCCCGGCTATTTCAACATGGTCTGAACGCGGGGCAATTCATTTGCGATCAAACCCGAAGTTTCTATTTACCCCCCCGAAACGCAGTCGATAAAACTGATGCGCCTCCAGCTATCGCAGCGGTGCAGGCGAGCGCTGCGGCAACCATATCTTGATTGCGCGGGGAGGTGAACGGGCCGCCGCGTCTGCATCCACAGCGAAATTCGAACTTAGCAAAAACAGCGGCAGGTGCCTCGGTCAGAGGGGGCTGCGCCCGTTGATCACTCTGAGCAGCACGACCACGATGGCAATAACCAGCAGAATATGGACGAAGCCGCCCATG
>MERK01000101.1:13198-17312 GCA_001770575.1 Betaproteobacteria bacterium RIFCSPLOWO2_12_FULL_64_23 | reverse complement strand
CTCCTCGGCCGCATGCGGCGCCACCATCACCATGCGCTGCATCACCCCCAGCGCATTCTGCGCCTCCTCCGACTGCAGGTAAATGCCTTTGAGGTTGCGCAGCAGGCGCGCCAGAATCTGCCGCGGCGTCGCCGCCTGCAGCATCTGCGACAGCGGCAGCGTGTCGGCTTCGCGCTGCGGCAGTACCCGGGCCAGGCGCGCGCGCAGCTCGGACTCCGATTGCGCCTCACCGCCGCAGAAGGGATCAAGCACCAACTGCCCCCCGGTCACGCGCAGCTTGACCAGAAAATGTCCGGGAAAAGAAACGCCCTGCAAACGCAGACCCAGGCGCCGGCCGATTTCCATGTACAGAATCGACAGCGTGATCGGGATGCCGGTGCGCCGCTCCAGCACGTGGTTGAGGTAGCTGTTGCGCGCATCGTAGTAGTCGAGCGCGTTGCCGCGAAAACCCAGCTCGTAAAACAGGTGCCGGTTCAGCGCCACCACTTTCTGCTTGGCGAAAGCGTCGCCGGCGATGCGGCTCCTCACCGTCGCGGCAAGCGCATCGATGCGCGCCAGGTAATGCGCGATGTCCAAGTCGGGATAGGCGTCCTGCGCGATCAACAGGCAGGCCTCGGCGAGGTCAAAATCCTCCCGACACAGTAGCGCGGAGAATCGTTCCAGGCGGTATTGCGGTTCCATACCTTACACCGGACAGTTGATTTTATTCGGCGGCACGCCGCGCAAAATCCCTGATGCGAAAGCCGAGCAGCCACAGCGTCGCGAAGTAGGCGATCGCGCCCAGGCACACTATACCAATCAGGCCTGCCACGCGCCGCTGCCATGCCGCGACCAGCCACCAGTTCTCGCTGCCTGTCGCGCCCCACAACACCGCGGCCATCACCAGCAGCGCGAGCGCGAGCTTGTAGCCGAACTGCGCCCACTCGGGCTGCGGCTGGTAGATGCGCTGCTGGCGCAGCTTATAGTAGAGCAGGCCGGCGTTGAGGCACGCTCCCAGGCCGATCGCCAGCGCCAGACCCGCGTGCTTGAGCGGCCCGATGAAGGCAAGATTCATCAGCTGCGTCGCGACCAGCGTGATGACCGCGATCTTGACCGGCGTGCGGATGTTCTGGCGCGCATAGAAACCCGGTGCCAGCACTTTCACCAGAATCAGGCCGACGAGGCCGATGCTGTAGGCAACCAGCGCACGGCGCGTCATCCACACATCCTCGACGCTGAATTGGCCGTAATGAAACAGCGTGCTGATCAGCGGCACCGCCAGCAGCGCCAGCGCCACGGCCGCCGGCAGCGCCAGCAGCAGCGTCAGGCGCAGGCCCCAATCGAGCAGGCGGCTGTACTGCTCGGTCGCATCGCTCGAGTAATACTTGGACAGGCTGGGCAGCAGGATGGTGCCCAACGCCACCCCCAGCATGCCGGCGGGGAATTCCATCAGCCGGTCGGCGTAATACAACCAGGACACGCTGCCGTTGGCGAGAAACGAAGCAAAAATCGTATTGATCAGCAGTGACAGCTGGGCGATGGAAACGCCGAACACCGCCGGCCCCATGAGCCTGAGGATGCGCTTGACCCCGGGATCCAGGAAATCGGGGCGCAAGCGCGGCAGCATGCCGATTCTTGCCAGATAAGGCAGCTGCAACGCGAGTTGCAGCACGCCGCCCGCGAGCACCGCCCAAGCCAACACCAGCACCGGCGGCCGGAAATACGGCGCGAGGAATAAGGCACATACAATGAAGCTTATGTTGAGTAGCGTCGGCGTGAATGCCGGCACGGCGAAGCGGCTCCAGGTGTTGAGGATGCCGCCGGCAAGAGAGACAAGCGAAATGAACAGAAGGTAGGGAAAGGTGATGCGCAGCATCGCCACCGTGAGCTCGAATTTCTCCGGTGTGGCGGAGAATCCGGGCGCGCTGACATAGATGATCCACGGCGCCGCCAAAATGCCGAGGATGCTGACTGCCAGGACGGCGAGCGAGAGCGCCGTGGCAACGCGATCGACCAGCAGCCTGGTCTCCCCCTCTCCGTTTCGCGTCCGGTACTCCGCCAGAATGGGCACGAAGGCCTGGGAAAACGCGCCCTCGGCGAACAGGCGCCGCAGCAGGTTGGGGATGCGGAAGGCGACGAAAAAAGCGTCCGTGGCGAGGCCGGCGCCGAACAGGCGTGCGATCACGGCGTCGCGCACGAAGCCAAGGATGCGGGACACCAGCGTCATGCTGCTCACCGTGGCGAGCGCGCGCAGAAGATTCATGCTCCCGATTATACGAAAACAAAGTTTCAGTGGAGGCTAATGCGCGAAGCGCGTTATGCCGGAACCAAAATGCGCTTGCGTAACATGGACTAAATCAGTATCATTGCGCCCTTTCGTGTTCCTTACTTGGGTTTCATCATGGCCAATACAGATTCGGCGCGCAAGCGTTCCCGCCAAGCCGAGAAACAGCGGCGGCACAACTCCGGTCTGCGCTCGACACTGCGCTCGGCGCTCAGGGACGTGAACAAGGCGATCGTCGCTGGAGACAAAGACGTTGCAAAGAAGGCGCTGAACCGCTCATCCGGCATTGTCGACCGTATCGCCGACAAGAAAATCATCCACAAGAACAAGGCCGCGCGCCACAAGAGCCGCCTGGCCGCAGCCATTAAGGCAATGGCTTGATTTAGGTATCGAACTGCGGGTGCGATGCGGCCGGCTGCATGCCGGCCGTTTCGTTTTCTGCGCTCCCGCCGGCCGCCCGTGCCTGCATTCGGCTCAGCGCGCGAGTTCACCAGGCTGCGGAAAAGACCCCCTAAACGGGCAAAAATACCGCTGGAACATTAATTTGCGTTGAGTTGATCGACGGCGTATGCTATTAATCCCTTAAGCGCTTGAATGAGGGGATTTTGTGGCGTCTTCTGCGATCATAAAATACGGGTTCCGCATACGCACACGCAGTGGGTTGATGGTGGATAACCTGTTGATACACGGCAGAGACGAAGTCGACGCCGAGCGCAAGCTGCGGCAGATGTATCCGCATTGCAAGGTCCTGCAGTGCACGGTGCACAAACCCGGCAAGAGCGCCGAGCTTGCTGCGGCAAGGTAGGCCCGGGCCCGGAATTCGACCGGTTTAGCCGCGCCGCTGGCGCTCTGCTGATGGCTGTGGCAGTGTGCTAACATAATCAAACTGAATGTTGGGCACACGGCGGCAAATGCCGCCGTGTGCGTTTTGTTTTAAGGCATGCTGATGTCTCACGTAATGAACACCTATGCCAGGCTGCCGGTGGCATTCACTCACGGTCAGGGCGTGTGGCTGTGGGATGCGCAGGGCAAGCGCTATCTGGACGCGCTCGGCGGCATCGCCGTGAACACGCTCGGCCACGCCCACCCGAAGCTGGTGCAAACGCTTGCCACACAAGCGGGCAGATTGATTCACACCTCCAATATTTATCAGATCACCGAGCAGGAAAATCTTGCCGACAAGCTTGCCGCGATCAGCGGCATGGACAAGGTTTTTTTCTGCAATTCCGGCTGCGAGGCGAACGAGGCCGCGATCAAGATCGCACGCCTGTACGCCAAGGGAAAAGGCGTAGAGAATCCCGCGATCGTGGTAATGGAAAAGGCGTTTCACGGCCGCACGCTGGCGACGCTCTCGGCCACGGGCAGCCGCAAGGTGCACGCAGGGTTCGAGCCGCTGGTGTCCGGCTTCGTGCGCGTGCCTTACGACGATCTGGAGGCGGTGCGGCAGGTGGCGCAGAACAACCGCAACGTGGTGGCGGTCCTGGTCGAGCCGATCCAGGGCGAAGGCGGCATCAACATCGCGCACTTCGAATACCTGCGGGGCCTGCGCGAATTATGCGACAAATACGAGTGGCTGCTCATGCTCGATGAGATCCAGTGCGGCCTGGGCCGCACCGGCAAATGGTTCTACTATCAGCACGCGGGTTTTCATCCGGATGTGGTTACGCTGGCCAAGGGGCTCGCCGGAGGCGTGCCGATCGGCGCCTGCCTGGCCAAGGGCGCCGCAGCCGAGGTATTCAAGCCGGGCAACCATGGTTCCACTTTCGGCGGCAATCCGTTCGCCTGCGCCGCGGCGCTCACCACCCTCGAAGCCATCGAGCAGGAAAAACTGCTGGCCAACGCGGTCAAGGT
>MERK01000101.1:6674-13185 GCA_001770575.1 Betaproteobacteria bacterium RIFCSPLOWO2_12_FULL_64_23 | reverse complement strand
GTGGGCGATTTCATCCGCGCCGGCTTCGGCGCCGCGCTGGCCGATGTCAAAGGCGTGGTCGCGGTCCGCGGC
This sequence comes from Betaproteobacteria bacterium RIFCSPLOWO2_12_FULL_64_23, assembly GCA_001770575.1. Taxonomy (GTDB): domain Bacteria; phylum Pseudomonadota; class Gammaproteobacteria; order Burkholderiales; family SG8-39; genus 2-12-FULL-64-23. The sequence goes on along the minus strand of MERK01000101.1, from coordinate 13,113 downwards.
ATGGGCCTGATGCTGGGCATCGAGCTCGATCGCCCCTGCGCGGAGCTGACCCAGCGTGCGCTGGACGCGGGGCTGCTCATCAACGTCACCGCGGACAAGATCATCCGGCTGCTGCCACCGCTCGTCATGAGCCAGGATGAAGCGCAGCAGTTGGTCGATCGCCTCTCCGTCTTGATTCTGGATTTCCTCGGCCAGACGGCTCCGGCGCACTGAGGCCGGAGGCTGATGATGAAGCTGCGGCATTATCTGCAATTCAGCGATTTTTCCCGCGCCGAGTACGAGTACCTGCTGGAGCGCACGCGCTGGATCAAGGCCCAGTTCAAGCAATACAAGCCCTACCACCCCCTGGTCGACCGCATGCTGGCGATGATTTTCGAGAAACAGTCCACGCGCACCCGCCTGTCGTTCGAGGCGGGCGTGCAGCAGCTCGGCGGCTCGGCCCTTTTCTTGAGCACGCGCGATACGCAGCTCGGGCGCGGCGAGCCGGTCGAGGACATGGCCCAGGTGGTGTCGCGCATGGTCGACATCGTCATGATCCGCACCTTCGAGCAGTCGCTCCTCGAGCGCTTTGCCGGGGTCTCGCGCGTGCCGGTGATCAATGGGCTGACCAACGAATATCACCCGTGCCAGGTGCTGGGCGACATCTTTACCTTCATCGAGCACCGCGGCCCGATCGGCGGCAAGACGGTGGCCTGGATCGGCGACTCCAACAACGTCTGCAACACCTGGATGCAGGCGGCGGCGATTTTCGATTTCAAGCTGCACGTCTCGACGCCTCCCGGCTACGAAGTGGAAGCGGAGCGCGCCGGCATCTACGGCAACGACCATTACGCGCACTTTGCCGACCCGATGCAGGCGGCGCGCGGCGCCGACCTGGTCACGACGGACGTCTGGACCAGCATGGGCTTCGAGGCGGAGGACGCGGAACGCAAGCGCGACTTCAGCGACTGGCAGGTCGACGCCGATATGATGCGGCTGGCCGGCCCCGGTGCCTTGTTCATGCACTGCCTGCCGGCGCATCGCGGCGAAGAGGTATCCGCGGACGTGATAGACGGGCCCCACAGCGTGGTCTGGGACGAGGCCGAGAACCGCCTGCATACGCAGAAAGCGCTGATGGAGTTCCTGCTGCTGGGAAAAATCGCATGAGTGGCGTGGCGCGCGCTCGATGACTCACGCACAACTATCTGAATTTCTCATTTCCTGAATAGCAAAATGCCAAACAAGACCAGCGGCGTGAAAAAAGTCGTCCTCGCCTACTCCGGCGGGCTGGATACCTCGGTCATCCTCAGGTGGCTGCAGGACCAGTATGGCTGCGAGGTGATCACGTTCACCGCGAATATCGGCCAGGGCGAAGAGCTCGAGCCGGCGCGCAAAAAAGCGAAACAGTTCGGCGTCAAGAAAATCTTCATCGACGATCTGCGCGAGGAATTCGTGCGCGACTTCGTCTTTCCCATGTTCCGCGCCAACGCCATTTACGAGGGCGAATATCTTCTCGGCACATCGATCGCACGCCCGCTCATCGCCAAGCGCCAGATCGAGATCGCACGCATGACCGGCGCCGATGCCGTCTCGCATGGCGCCACCGGCAAGGGCAATGACCAGGTGCGGTTCGAACTCGGCTACTACGCGCTCGAGCCCAATATCCGGGTCATCGCGCCGTGGCGCGAATGGGATCTGGTATCGCGCGAAAAGCTGCTCAAGTACGCCGAAAAGCACGGCATCCCGGTCGAAGGCAAGAGGAAAGCCGGTTCGCCTTACAGCACCGACGCCAACCTGCTGCACATCTCCTACGAAGGCCGCATCCTCGAAAACCCGGCGAAGGAGCCGGAAGCGGATATGTGGCGCTGGACCGTGTCGCCCGAGGCGGCGCCGGACCGTGCCGAGTATGTCGAACTCGAATACCGCCAGGGCGATATCGTCGCCGTCAACGGCAAGACACTGTCGCCGGCGGCGGTCCTCGAAACGCTCAACAAACTGGGCGGCAAACACGGCATCGGACGCCTGGACCTGGTCGAAAACCGCTACGTCGGCATGAAGTCGCGCGGCTGCTATGAAACCCCCGGCGGCAGCATCATGCTGCGCGCGCATCGCGCCATCGAGTCGGTGTGCCTGGACCGCGAGGTCGCCCACCTCAAGGACGACCTGATGCCGCGCTATGCCGCGCTGATCTACAACGGCTACTGGTGGAGCCCCGAACGGCGCATGCTGCAGAGCATGATCGACGCCTCGCAATCCAATGCAAACGGCTGGGTGCGGGTCAAGCTGTACAAGGGCAACGTCATCGTCGCCGGCCGCGATTCGAAGTCGGATTCGCTGTTCGACGCCAACATCGCCACCTTCGAGGATGACCGCGGCGCGTATGATCAGATGGACGCAGCCGGCTTCATCCGCCTGAACGCGCTGCGCCTGCGCATCGCCGCGAATCTGCGCAAGCGGCAGAAGAAGTAACACGCCGTTTCGGCATTGCCAGAACGGCACCCGATTCAGGGGGGGTATCCCCTGATTTGGCAACCGGTTCCAACCGCGAGAGACCAGCCATGCCCTCCTTCGACATCACTTCGGAAGTCAACAAAGTCGAGCTCAGGAACGCGATCGATCAGTGCAACAAGGAGGTCGCCAATCGCTTCGACTTCAAGGGCTCGGACGCGAGGATCGAGCAGTCCGAACTCACGCTGAGCGTTTACGCCGACGACGATTTCAAGCTCAAGCAGTTGATGGACGTGTTCACCGCAAAATGCGCCAAGCGCGGCGTGGACGTGCGCGCGCTCGAACCGAAGAACATAGAAAAGGTCAGCGGCGACAAGATCAAGCAGACAATCGAGGTCAAGAACGGCATCGAGTCGGATCAGGCAAGAAGAATCGTCAAGCTGATCAAGGACAACAAGCTCAAGGTGCAGGCGAGCATTCAGGGCACGGCGGTGCGCGTTTCCGGCGCAAAAAAAGACGACTTGCAGACAGCGATCCAGCTGGTCAAGAAATCCGTCGCCGATATACCGCTGCAGTTCCAGAATTTTCGCGACTGAGCCGTCGGGACTGGCAGCCGACGCGACACCCTGCGTTCGGCACGCAACGCAGGCACGCGTACTCAAACCGCCCGCGCGACAGCCGGGTGGGGCGGAGCGGCCCCAACCCCTCCTATGGACGCGGGCGGCCCTTCAATCCCTCGATCCAGCGATCGTAGAGCCGCGCCGCCACGGCGTTCAAAACTGCGATCCGCGGCTGCAGGTGTGCCTGGATTTCGTGCGCATCCTGCACCGTCGGACAGGCGCACCGCGCAAGTTCGTCTTTGCCGGATTCGCACCACGCGCGAACCATCTCCGGCGTCATTTCCACGTGGCATTGCATGCCCAGGTGCCGCTCCAGAACGAACGCCTGGTTGCCGCAGTGCGGGCTGGACGCGATGCACGCGGCCCCCGGCGGCAAAGTGTAGGTCTCGCCGTGCCAGTGAAAGGAAAGAAAGCCGCGCGTATCGCCAAACCAGGCGCGCGCCTGCTCGCTGTCGGCAACGTCCACCCTGCCCCAGCCGATTTCCTTCGACGGGTTGGGGCCGACCGCACCGCCCAGGGCCCTGGACATCAGTTGAGCGCCGAGGCAATGCCCGAGCACCGGCACACCCGCGTCCACCGCAGCGCGGATCAGCCGCAGCACCCCGGGAATCCAGGGCAGATCGTCGTTGACGCTCACCGGGCCGCCCATGAAAGCGAGTCCAGAAAATTCGCCGGCGGAGGCAGGCACCGCTGCACCGGCATCGATCTTCACCAGCTTCCAGTCGAGCGAGCGCGCTTCCAGGTATGTGGCAAAATAGCCTGGGCCTTCGATAGGGCTGTGGCGGAATATGGCGACCGGCTTCATGGGAGAGTCCAGTATGGATTACGGCAAGTATATTAGAGCATTGGGTTCGGCGGCGCTCGCGCTGGTCGCGCCGCCGGGATTCGCCGCCGAGGTCACGCTGGTCGGGCTGATCGGCGCCAAAGCCATCGTCGTCATCGACGGCGGGGCGCCGCGCGCGCTCGCGCCCGGGCAGAAAACCGCCGAAGGCGTGGTGCTGCTAGGCACCGAGAAAGATGGCGCCAGCTTCGACATCGACGGCAAGAAAAGGACGCTGCGCATGGGGCAGGCCTATTCGGCCGCCAGTCCGGGCAAACAAAGCGTCACCCTCAACGCGGATACGCGCGGTCATTTCGTCACCATGGGCTCGATCAACGGCGGCAGCGTGCGCTTCCTGGTGGACACCGGCGCCACCTTCGTCACGCTGCCGGCCGCCGAAGCGAAGCGCCTGGGGATCAACTACCTGCAGGGCCAGCGCAACCGGATGCAGACGGCCAATGGCGTGACCATCGTCCACGCGGTCAAGCTCGACAGCGTGAGAATCGGCGACATCGAGATCAACAACGTCGACGCGGTGGTGAGCGGTAACGATGCCATGGGTGCGGTCTTGCTCGGCATGAGCTTCCTCAACCGCATGGAAATGAAGCGCGACGGCCAGAGCATGGCGCTGACCAAGCGCTATTGAAAAGTCGCAGCCGGCGATGCGGGGCGTGTTCGCATCCCCAGCCGCCGATCAGGCACTCGCTTTTTTCTTGTCGCTTTCTATCAGGGCGTAGGCCGAATGGTTGTGGATGGACTCGAAGTTTTCCGACTCCACCACGTACCACTCGATGCGCTCATCCTTGTTCAGCACGGCGGCGACGTCGCGCACCATGTCCTCGACGAACTTGGGATTGTCGTAGGCGCGCTCGGTCACCAGTTTCTCGTCCGGACGCTTGAGCAGCCCGTAGAGCTCGCACGAAGCCTGCTTCTCGACCACGTCGACGATGTCCTCGATCCAGACGAAGCCGTTGGTGCGCGCCGTGACCGTCACATGCGAGCGCTGGTTGTGCGCGCCGTAGGCCGAAATCTTCTTCGAGCACGGGCACAGGCTCGTCACCGGCACCAGGACTTTCATGGAGAAACGCCGCTTGCCCTGGTCGACATCGGCGATGAAGGTAACGTCGTAGTCCATCAGGCTCTCGACCTTGGACACCGGCGCCGCCTTGTTGACAAAATAGGGAAAATTCATTTCGATGTGGCCGGACTGCGCCTCGAGCTTTTCCGTCACCTCGTCGAGCATGCGCTTGAAGGTATCGACCGAGATCTCGCGCTCATGCGCGTTGAGGATCTCGACGAAGCGCGACATGTGCGTGCCCTTGAAATGATGCGGCAGGCGCACGTACATGTTGAAGTTGGCGACGGTGTGCTGCACGCCGCCGGAACGCTCACTCACCTTGACCGGATGGCGGATGGACTTGATGCCGACCTGGTCGATGGCGAGCCGGCGCGTGTCCTTCGAACTTTGCACGTCGGCGATGGCTAGAGGATCGCGGGTGTTCATGAGGCAACCCTTTCATGGACAGTCACGGCGCAAGCGCTGCAACAAAAAGCGTATTTTAGCATGATCCCCAAACGCGGCCGGCGCTCAGGATCTGTAACAAAACGAGGCGATACATCCCCTCGTGCTCCCCTAAGTCGGACCGTAGCAAAATGACTTTTGCTACGGATTCTTAGGTGGCGAGGCGCGACCTTATGGCGGCGAGCAGTCCCGGCTTGTCCAACCCGACCTCGGCCAGCAGCAGGCCGGTATCGCCGTGATCGACGAACCTGTCCGGCAGGCCCAGGTGCAGGATCGGCCGCGTCAGGTCCGCGGCGGCCAGACATTCAGCCACCGCGCTGCCGGCGCCGCCCATCACCGAACCTTCCTCCACCGTCACCAGCAGTTCGTGCTCGAGCGCAAGCTGTTTGACCAGGGTTTCGTCCAGGGGTTTGACGAAGCGCATGTTGGCCACCGTGGCGCCGAGCTCCTCGGCGGCCTCGAACGCGGGCTTGAGCATGCTGCCGAAAGCGAGGATCGCGATTCTTGCGCCCCGACGGCGCAGCTCGCCCTTGCCTATCGGCAGCGCCTGCATCTCCTTCCTGATGTCGACGCCCGGGCCGGTGCCACGCGGATAGCGCACCGCCGCCGGCGTGCCGAGCCGGAATGCAGTGTAGAGCATCTGCCGGCACTCGTTCTCGTCGGCCGGCGCCATCAGCGTAAGGTTGGGAATGCAGCGCAGGCAGGCGAGATCGAACGCGCCGTTGTGCGTGGCGCCGTCGGCGCCGACCAGCCCGGCGCGGTCGAGCGCGAACACCACCGGCAGATTCTGGATCGCCACGTCGTGGATCAGCTGATCGTAGGCGCGCTGCAGAAACGTCGAATAGATCGCCACCACCGGCTTCATGCCCTCGCAGGACAGCCCCGCGGCAAAGGTCACCGCGTGCTGCTCGGCGATGCCGACGTCGAAATAGCGCTCCGGGTATTCCTGCGCGAAGCGCACCATGCCCGAGCCTTCGCGCATCGCCGGCGTGATGCCGACCAGGCGCTCATCCAGCGCGGCCATGTCGCACAGCCAGTCTCCGAAAATCT
>MERK01000101.1:0-6664 GCA_001770575.1 Betaproteobacteria bacterium RIFCSPLOWO2_12_FULL_64_23 | reverse complement strand
AAATCTGCGTGTAGGACGGCTTGCCGCCCGGCTTGCCGCCGACGATGCCTGCATCGGGCTGGAATTTGGACACGCCATGGTAGAGCACCGGATCGGCCTCGGCCAGCTTGTAGCCCCGGCCCTTCCTGGTCACCACATGCAGGAATTGCGGGCCTTTCAACTCGCGGATGTTCTTCAGCGTCGGGATGAGCGAGTCCAGGTCGTGGCCGTCGATCGGGCCGATATAGTTGAAGCCGAATTCCTCGAACATGGTGGAAGGCACCACCATGCCCTTGGCGTGTTCCTCGACGCGCTTGGCGAGTTCCCACAACTGCGGCAGCTTGCCCAGCACGCGCTCGCCTGCCTTGCGCGCGGCGCCGTACAGCCCGCCCGAGAGCAGCCGCGCCAGGTACTTGTTGAGTCCGCCCACCGGCGGCGAAATCGACATGTCGTTGTCGTTCAGTACGACCAGAAGGTCGGTTTCCATCACGCCGGCGTTGTTCATCGCCTCGAACGCCATGCCGGCGGACATGGCGCCGTCGCCGATGATCGCCACCACGTGCCGGGACTCCCCGCGCAGCCTGGCGGCCTGCGCCATGCCCAGCGCCGCGGAAATCGAGGTGCTGGAGTGCGCCGTGCCGAAAGTATCGTATGCGCTTTCCACGCGCCGCGGAAAGCCGGAGATGCCGCCGTGCATGCGCAGCCTGGCCATGCCCTCGCGCCGCCCGGTGAGGATCTTGTGCGCATAGGTCTGGTGGCCGACGTCCCACACCAGCCGGTCGTCCGGAGTGTCAAACACGTAATGCAGCGCGATGGTGAGTTCGACCGTGCCCAGATTGGACGACAAGTGGCCGCCGGTCTGGCTCACCGACTCGATGATGTAGGCACGCAGCTCCTCGGCCAGCTGTTCCAGCTGGCGCCGTTCCAGCGCCCGCAATTCGGCCGGACTGTTGACGGACTTCAGCAGCTCGTACATCGCCGGATCGAGTTCCCGTTTTCCCTGCGGCTCATGCGTGTGTTCGCTTTTTCACATTGGGCTTTAACAAAAAGGATCTAGAACTTGCGCAGCACGATGAAATCCGCCAACTCCCGCAGGCGTGCGGCCTTTGCGCCGAAGGTTGAGAGCGCCGCGTGCGCCTGCGCGCGCAATTCCCCGGCCAGGACACGCGCGCGCGTCAGCCCCAATATGCTGACATAAGTCGGCTTTTCCTGCGCGGCGTCTTTTCCGGCTGTTTTTCCTAGCGTGGCGGTGCTGGCCTCGCAATCGAGCACGTCGTCCACCACCTGAAACGCGAGACCCACCGTTTTGGCGTAGTGCTCCAGTCGGCCGAACTGCCTCGCGTCCAGGCCGCGACCGCAACGCGCACCCAGCACGGCCGCGGCACGGATCAGCGCCCCGGTCTTGTGGATATGCATGAGCTCGAGCTCGGGCAGGGTGAGCGTCTTGCCCACGCTGGCGAGGTCGATCGCCTGGCCGCCGGCCATGCCGCGCGAGCCGCTCGCGACCGCCAGGATGCCGAGCATCTCGAGCTGCGCGCCGGGATCGTCCGCAACCACGTGTTCGGTTAGAATCTGAAACGCAAGCGGCTGCAACGCGTCACCCGCCAACAGGGCGGTCGCCTGGTCGAACTCGACGTGACAGGTGGGCCTGCCGCGGCGCAAAACGTCATTGTCCATGCACGGCATGTCATCGTGCACCAGCGAATAGGCATGGATCATCTCGACAGCAGCGGCTACGATTTCGACCCGCGCCGGATCGGCGTCGGCCAGCTCGCCTGCGGCGAAGGCGAGCAAGGGCCGAACGCGTTTGCCGCCGCCGAGCACGGCGTAGTGCATGGCCCGATGCAGCCGTTCGGGCACGATCTCGGACCGCGGCAGAAGACGCTGCAATACAGTTTCCATGCGCGCCTGTACCGCCCCCATCCAGGCGACAAGATCAATTGTCTTGTTCGGCACCAGGAAAAGCTAGCAGAGTATTGGCTTCGAGTACCTGCACTTGCTGCTGCGCCCGCGTCAATTTGGCTTGGCAGTACTGCGCAAGTTCCAGGCCGCGCTTGTGCGCGGCGAGGGATTGCTCGAGGGAGAGTTGCCCAGATTCCATGCCGGCGACGAGTTTTTCCAACTCGGCCAATGCGGCTTCGAAACTGAGGGACTCGCCGTCGGCAGGGGTTGGCTTTGGCGATTTGGGCATGATAGGAATAAAACCTTACAAAAAGAGAAAATAGCCGAACTCTACCCTGCCAGTCAAATCAAAAACACGGTAACATTCCCAAATATCGGCCTTTTGCCGACTGACTTACTGCGTCCCACGCGAGTCAAGCGAGGTTAACCAGTGTCCGATATTGCCAGCCCTTTGACACTCAAACAAAGCACCCCGCAGCTTCCCGTCTCCTGGTATTTCGAGCAGCAGACGCTGGAACTCGAGCAACAGCTGCTGTTCGAGAACGCCCCGGGCTACATCGGTCACGAGTTGATGGTACCCAACGCCGGCGACTATCACACCCTGGCGTGGATGGACCATGCCAAGCTGCTGATTCGCAACGCACAAGGGGTCGAGCTCTTGTCCAACGTGTGCCGCCACCGCCAGGCCGTCATGCTGGAAGGCCGGGGCAATGCCCGCAACATCGTCTGTCCGCTGCACCGCTGGACTTACGACACGCGCGGCAAGCTGCTGGGCGCGCCCCAGTTTCCCGACAATCCCTGCCTCAATTTGCATCAGACCCCGTTGCAGAACTGGAACGGACTGCTGTTCGCCGGCAAGCGCAATGTCGCCCAGGATCTGGGCGAGTTGCGCGAGCGAGCGGACCTGGATTTTTCCGGCTACATGCTCGACCGCGTGCAGGTGCACGAGTGCAATTACAACTGGAAGACCTTCATCGAGGTCTACCTCGAGGACTATCACGTCGCGCCGTTCCATCCGGGCCTGGGTAATTTCGTCACCTGCGACGACCTCGAGTGGCAGTTCGGTCCGCGCCACTCGGTGCAGACCGTGGGCATCAACCACCGCCTGTCCAAGCCCGGCACCGCGGTCTACGCGCGCTGGCACAAGGCGGTGCGCGATTACTACCAGGGCGAGGATCCGCCCCACGGGGCGATCTGGCTCACGCTCTACCCGAACATCATGATTGAGTGGTATCCGCAGGTGCTCGTGGTGAGCACCGCGCACCCGCGCGGTCCGCAATCAACCACCAACGTGGTCGAGTTCTACTACCCGGAAGACGTGGTCCTGTTCGAACGCGAATTCGTCGAGGCGGAGCAGGCGGCCTACTGGGAGACCGCGATCGAGGACGACGAGATCGCGCTGCGCATGGACCGCGGCCGCAGGGCATTGATGCAACAAGGCATCAGCCAGGCCGGCCCGTATCAGTCGCCGATGGAGGACGGCATGCTGCATTTCCACGAATACCTGCGGCGCGAACTGGGGAAACCTGCCTGATGTCCCGGCCCGGTCCAGGCACCGGTGGCCTTGCGCCGTCCGCGGGGCTATAGTGCATACCCATCCCTGCGACAGAGACCAGCCGTGATCGCGATCGACCACAGCGGCAAGCTGGTCACCGTGACCGTGCTCGGCGAGTTCGTGCTCGCCGACTACAAGGAATTCGAGGACATGGTGCGCGCTACGCTCGCCCCCGGCGGAAAAGTCAGCCTGCTCATCGATCTGCGTCAGATGGCCGGCTTCACTGTGGACGTGGCCTGGGAGGACATCAAGTACACCCGCAGCCATCCCGACGATTTCGACAAGATTGCCGTCGTGACCCACAGCCAGTGGATGGTCTGGAGCGCCTGGTTGTCGCAGATGTTCATCAACGCCGACCTGCGCGTGTTTGACGACGACGCTGACGCGCGCGGCTGGCTGGAACAAGAAGACCGAGGGGAATGAGTTCCATGCCGCATACCACGCTGGTCAGCACCGCAGAGCTCGCAGCACACCTTGACGACCCCGCGTGGGCGCTATTCGATTGCCGCCACGACCTCGCCCAGCCGGACTCCGGCGCGCTAGCCTATGCGGCGGCGCATATTCCCGGCGCGCGCTTCCTGCACCTGGACCGCGATCTCGCCGCACCGACCACGGGAAAGAACGGCCGCCATCCCCTGCCCGATGCGCAGGCGTTCATGCGTACACTGGGGGCTGCGGGAGTGGACTCGACCAAGCAAGTCGTCGCCTACGATGACAAGACGGGCGTGTATGCCGCGCGGCTGTGGTGGATGCTGCGCTGGCTAGGACACGAAAACGTCGCCGTGCTCGATGGCGGCTACGCCAAGTGGACCAAGGAAGGACGCGCGGTGAACAATGCCGTGCCCCAGCCCGCGCCGGTGCGCTTTGCCGGCCAGCCGCGCCCTGTTACCGTCGACGCCGAGGACGTGATGAGGTCGCTCGGCCAGCCTGGGCGCATCCTCGTCGATGCGCGCGCCCCCGACCGCTACCGCGGCGAGAACGAAACACTGGATCCGCTAGGCGGACGCATTCCCGGCTCGATCAACCGCTTTTTCCGGGAAAACCTGGACGCAGAAGGTTGCTTCAAGCCGGCGGCGGAGCTCGCCAGCGCCTACACCGCCCTGCTCGGCAAGCTGCCGCCGGACGCGCTCGTGCATTCCTGCGGCTCCGGCGTGTCCGCCTGCCACAACCTGCTCGCCATGGAAATTGCCGGCCTCCCTGGTTCCAGGCTGTATCCGGGCTCCTGGAGCGAGTGGTGCAGCGACCCGAGCCGTCCGACAGAAAAAGGCTGATGCAATTGCGGCGAAGAAGGATGACGCAAACCTTCGCGTCCTCGCCGTCTGTCCTCCTGGCCAACGCGGCTTCATGCTCGCCGATCTGATCCTGCTGTTGCATTTCGCGCTCGCGGCCTTTATCGTCCTCGGCCTGCCGTTGGTTTGGATCGGTGCCTGGCGGGACTGGAACTGGACACGCAATCGCAGCGTGCGCTATGCGCATGTCGCAGCCATCCTGGTGGTCGCGGCCGAAGCCCTGGCCGGCAGTGTCTGCCCGCTGACGCGCTGGGAAGACGCGCTGCGCGCCGGCGCGGACGGCAGGAGCTTCATCGGCCGCTGGATGACGCGGCTCTTGTACTACGACTTTCCGGAATGGACTTTCACCCTGGCCTACGTCCTGTACGCGGCGGCGACGCTGGCGACGCTGCGCCTGGTCGCCCCGCGGCGGCCTCCCCGCGCCGCCCGATAACACGCTATTATTTTGGCTCCATGAATACAACCCATCCGGAACAGCAGTATCTCGACCTGCTGCGCCACGTGATGGAACATGGCGCAAGAAAAAGCGACCGCACCGGCACCGGCACGCTGTCCGTGTTCGGCTGGCAAATGCGCTACCCGCTAGCGCCGTTTCCGCTGCTCACCACCAAGAAGCTGCACCTGAAATCCATCGTCCACGAACTGCTGTGGTTCCTGCAGGGCGACACCAACGTGCGCTACCTGCGCGAACACGGCGTGAGCATCTGGGACGAATGGGCTGACGCCGACGGAAATCTGGGTCCGGTCTACGGCTGCCAGTGGCGCAAGTGGAAGGCGCCCGACGGCCGCTCGATCGACCAGATCGCCCAGCTGGTCGAAGGCATCAGGAGGAATCCGGACTCGCGCCGCCACATCGTCAGCGCCTGGAACCCGGCCGATATCGACCGGATGAAGCTACCGCCATGCCATGCGCTGTTCCAGTTCTATGTCGCCGACGGCAAGCTTTCCTGCCAGCTGTATCAGAGAAGCGCCGACCTGTTTCTCGGCGTGCCCTTCAATATTGCATCCTACGCCCTGCTCGCCCTGATGGTGGCGCAGGTGTGCGAGCTGCAGCCGGCCGAGTTCGTGCACACCCTGGGCGACGCCCATCTCTACCTCAACCACCTCGATCAGGCGCGCGAGCAGCTCGGCCGCACGCCGCGCCCGTTCCCGCTAATGCGGATCAACCCGGCGGCGAAGGACATCTTCGGCTTCAGCTACGAAGATTTCTCCCTGGAAGGCTACGACCCCCATCCCGCGATCCGGGCGCCGATCGCAGTCTGATGCCGCAGCATGCCGCAGCGCTGAAATGGTGTCCGATCGCAATCCTTCCAAATCCGCCGCGCCGCGCATCTGTCTCATCGCCGCAATGGCGGCGAACCGCGTTATCGGCAGGAACAATGCCCTGCCCTGGCACCTGCCGGCCGATCTCGAGCGTTTCAAGGCCCTGACCCTGGGCCACCCGGTGGTGATGGGCCGCAAGACCTGCCAATCCATAGGCAGGCCGCTACCGGGACGGCGCAATCTGGTGATCACGCGCAATCGCGAGTACCTTGCCCCCGGCTGTGAGGTGGTCCACTCCCTCGACGCGGCGCTCGCGGCCTGCCGCGGCGCGCAGGAGATTTTCATCATCGGCGGCGCCGAGTTGTACCGCGAGTCGCTGCCGCGCGCGCATTGCCTCGAATTCACCGAAATCCATGCCGAGTTTGAGGGCGACGCCATCTTCCCCGAGATTTCCCCGGCGCAGTGGCGCGAAACCGGGCGCGAAATTCACAGCAATGAAGACGGCAATCCCTTCCGCTATGATTTCGTTCGCTACGAACGCATCGCCTGAGGGCTCAATCGGCCTGCGGCCGGTGCGAGCGCCAGCCGGCCCTGTTCACTTTGCCAGATGCGACCGGCTTGTCGCCCCAGGGCCGGAGCATTAAAGCGCGTTAACGCTCAATGAGTTAGCCGGGGG
>MERK01000100.1 GCA_001770575.1 Betaproteobacteria bacterium RIFCSPLOWO2_12_FULL_64_23 | reverse complement strand
TCCGCAAATAGCGTTGCTGAAGCCGGTGTTTCGACGGCGTCTCAGTCGCCGTCGCATTTCAAGAGCGGCCATTGCGCGCTCCGCGCGCCAACCGTGTTTCGGTACGGATGAAAAGCGTATCCGTACAGAAACACGGTTATTGGTAACAGCAACGCGCCCTGGGCTTGCTTTTATCCAAGATCGTTGATTGCGCACGGATGTGCTTTTCATCCGTGCGCAATCAACGATCCGCGCGGATGGGACGCCGTCCGCGCAAGCCGAATCCCAAATTTCTATTTCGCCGGATTGAGAATCTTGTCGACGCGGTTCAAGCGCAGGCGGTAGGCATCGGGCATGCCCGAGCCCAGCAGCGGACGCAGATAGTACCGGTAGGCGTCGGTGACATCGGTTCCGCTCGCGGCGATGAACTCGTCTTCCATGACGCGCGTTTTGCCCGCTACGGATTCCAGTGGAACCAGCTGGTAATCGACCGAGTAGAAGCCGGTGCGCTTGATCGCCACCGAGCCGTCGCAATCGCCCCACATGGCGTATTGCACCGCCTTTTCGCCGACCTCGCGCGCTTCGCGCTGGTCCACGTCCGAGACACAGCCCATGAACGAGCGCTGCACATAGCCGAAGGTATCGCCGCGCACGCGCTTGATGCCGAGGTTGCGCTTGATTTCGTCGCAGAGCAGGTCGGTCAGGGCGCCGGTCCCAGAGAGTTGCACATTGCCGTGCGCATCGCGCTCCACCTGGCGGGCCAACTGGGCGACGATGGGGTTGCCCTTGCCGTCGTGGATGCCTTCGGAGGCGGCGATCACGCAGCGGCCGTACTTGTCGTAAGCGGCCTTGACATCGGCAATGAATGTTTCGAGGTTGAAGGTGCGTTCCGGAATGTAGATCAGGTGCGGGCCGTCGTCGGGAAACTTCTTTCCCAAAGCCGATGCCGCCGTCAGAAAGCCGGCGTGCCTGCCCATCACCACGGCCAGGTAAACGCCGGGCAGCGCGGCGTTGTCCAGGTTGGCGCCCATGAACGCCTGGACGACAAAGCGGGCGGCCGAGGGGAAACCCGGCGTGTGGTCATTGCCGACCAGGTCGTTGTCTATGGTCTTCGGTATGTGGATGCAGCGCAGGGCGTAGTCCCCGCGTCTGGCTTCTTCGCTGACGATGCGCACCGTGTCGGAGGAATCGTTGCCGCCGATGTAGAAGAAGTAGCCGATGCCATGTGCTTTCAGAACCTTGAAAATCTCCTGGCAGTAGCGCAGATCGGGCTTGTCGCGCGTCGAGCCGAGCGCAGACGAGGGCGTATCGGCCACCATCTCGATGTTGTGGCTGGTTTCCTGCGTGAGGTCGAGGAAATCCTCCTGCACGATTCCGGATACCCCGTGATAGGCGCCGTACACCAGCTCGACGTTGCGAAACTTGCGCGCTTCGAGCACGACGCCCGCCATCGACTGGTTGATGACGGCAGTCGGTCCGCCACCCTGAGCGACTAACACCTTCCCGTACGGCATGATCTGGCGGCTCCCTTGAATAGATAAATCTCGACTATCTGCAACCGGTCTCCATTATATACGGCGTATACGGCGCCTCATATGCCGTCGTATGCCAGGGGCGGCCATTGCGCGCTCCGCGCGCCAACCTTGTTTCTGGTACGGATGAAAAGCGCATCCGTACCAGAAACAAGGTTATGGATAAAAGCAAGAGCGGCTTGGGTTTGCCTTTTTCCGAGATCCTCGATTACGCGCGGATGCGCTTTTCATCCGTGCATAATCGAGGATCCGCGCGGACGGGGCGCCGTCCGCGCAAGCGCAAAAATTAGCCCCGCCCGGCCCTGTTCCTCGGTGGGCGCGGCCTGTTACAATTCGCTGCATTGGAAAAAACTGACGGTCCGACTGTCGCGGCCGGCCTTTCTCGGGGAGAAGCTTCATGAATGCAGGACTCTGGTTTGCACTGGCGTGCGGCGTGTTCGCGCTGCTCTACGGCGGCTGGTCGATCAAATGGATACTGGCGCAGCCGACGGGCAATGAGCGCATGCGCGAAATCGCCGCGGCCATTCAGGAGGGCGCTTCCGCCTACCTGAACAAGCAGTACACCGCCATCGCCATGGTCGGCGTGATCCTCGCCGCGTTGATCTGGATATTCCTGGGCGCGACCACCGCAACCGCATTCATCCTCGGCGCGGTGCTGTCGGGGGCCACCGGCTACATCGGCATGAACATTTCGGTGCGCGCCAACGTGCGCACCGCCGAAGCGGCGCGCGTCGGCCTGAACGAGGCGCTCACCGTCGCCTTCCGCGGCGGCGCGATCACCGGCCTCCTGGTGGTGGGCCTGGGGCTGCTCGGGGTGACCGTCATCTACGCCGTGCTTACCGCCAACGCCGCCGGCAACGGCCAGGCCCTGAGTGAAGTGATCAAGCCGCTGATCGGCTTCGGCTTCGGCGGTTCGCTGATCTCCATCTTTGCGCGACTTGGCGGCGGCATTTTCACCAAGGGCGCCGACGTCGGCGCCGATCTGGTGGGCAAGGTCGAGGTCGGCATCCCCGAGGACGACCCGCGCAACCCGGCAGTGATCGCGGACAACGTGGGCGACAACGTCGGCGACTGCGCCGGCATGGCGGCCGACCTGTTCGAAACCTATGCCGTGACCATTATTGCGACCATGCTGCTGGGCGCGCTGACGATCAAGACCATGTCCCCCAACGCGGTGATCTATCCGCTGGTAATCGGCGGCTTCTCCATCATCGCCTCGGTCATCGGCTGCATGTTCGTGAAAATCACGCCGGGCAAGAAAATCATGACCGCCCTGTACAAGGGCCTGATCGTCGCCGGCGTGCTCGCCCTGATCGCCTTCTATCCGCTCACCGACTGGATGATGGGCGATATCGTCAAGAACACCAGTTTCGAAATCAACGGTGCCGCGAGAAACATCACCGTGCTGCATCTGTACGGCACTGCGGTGATCGGCCTGGTGCTGACCGCGCTGATGGTGATGATCACCGAGTATTACACCGCCACCGAATTCTCCCCGGTGCGGCACATCGCGCAGGCCTCGACCACCGGCCATGGCACCAACATCATCGCCGGCCTGGGCGTGTCGATGCGCGCCACCGCGCTGCCGGTGCTGTCGGTGTGCGCCTCGATCTATCTCGCCTATCAATGGGCCGGCCTGTATGGCATCGCCATCGCCGCGACTTCCATGCTCTCCATGACCGGCATCATCGTCGCGCTGGACGCCTACGGCCCGATCACCGACAACGCCGGCGGTATCGCCGAAATGAGCAACCTGCCCGACTCGGTGCGCGCCATTACCGATCCGCTGGACGCGGTGGGCAACACCACCAAGGCGGTGACCAAGGGTTATGCTATCGGCTCGGCCGGCCTGGCGGCGCTGGTGCTGTTCGCCGATTACACTCACGCGCTGGAGCATTCGGGCAAGGTCGTGAGCTTCGATTTGTCCAACCACATGGTGATCATCGGCCTGTTCATCGGCGGTTTGATTCCCTACCTTTTCGCCGCCATGGCGATGGAAGCGGTGGGCCGCGCCGCCGGTTCGGTGGTGGTGGAAGTGCGGCGCCAGTTCAAGGAAATCCCGGGCATCATGGAAGGCACGGCCAAGCCCGACTACTCCAAGGCAGTGGGCATGCTCACCGTGGCCGCAATCAAGGAAATGATGCTGCCTTCGCTCCTGCCGGTGCTGGTGCCCATCATTGTCGGCATCGTGCTCGGACCGCAGGCCCTCGGCGGCGTGCTCATGGGCTCCATCGTCACCGGCCTGTTCGTGGCGATCTCCATGACCACCGGCGGCGGCGCCTGGGACAACGCCAAGAAATACATCGAGGACGGCAAGTTTGGCGGCAAAGGATCGGAAGCGCACAAGGCCGCCGTGACCGGCGACACCGTGGGCGATCCGTACAAGGACACCGCCGGCCCGGCGGTGAACCCGCTGATCAAAATCATCAACATCGTGGCCCTGCTGGTGGTGCCGCTGCTGTAATTGCCACAATGATCTTCGCCAACAGGGCAGCCGTTCGGCTGCCCTTTTTTCTTTGGTGCGCATGCGCCCTCGCCTGCCTGTTCGCCGGTCCGGCCATAGCGGACGCAGGCGCGCGACCCGCGCCCGAGCCGGCTTCCGGATTCAGCCCGAAGCATGCGATAGCAGCGAAACGCTTCCTGCTTGCGGCCGCGCATCCGCTGGCGGTCGAGGCGGGCTACGCCGTGCTGAAACGCGGCGGCACGGCGATCGATGCGGCCGTAGCGGTGCAGATGGTGCTCAACCTGGTCGAACCGCAGTCCTCAGGGCTGGGCGGGGGCGCGTTCATCCTGCATTACTCGGCCGCCGGGGCGAAACTCACCGCCTACGACGGGCGCGAGACCGCGCCCGCTGCGGCGCGCGCCGACCGCTTCAGCGGCGCCGACGGCCGGCCGCTCGCGTTTCTGGACGCCGTGGTGGGCGGACAATCAGTCGGCACGCCCGGCGTGCTGCGCGCGCTGGAGCTCGCGCATGCCAGGCACGGCAAGCTGCCCTGGGCGGAATTGTTCGCGCCCGCCATCCGGCTCGCAACCGAGGGCTTTCCGCTGTCGCCGCGGTTGCACAGTCTGCTCACCCGGGTGCGCCTGCCGGGGCGCGACCAGGCGATGCGGCGCATGTACTACCGGGACGACGACACGCCCAAGCCCGTAGGCACGCTGCTCAAGAACCCTGCGCTCGCCGACACGCTGCGAACCATCGCGGCGCAGGGCGCGAACGCTTTCTACGAGGGCGAGATCGCGCGCGACATCGCCCGCAAGGTAAGCGACGCGCCCCACCCGGGCGACCTGAGTGCGGGCGATCTGGCGCACTACCGCGCGCTACAGCGCGAACCGCTGTGCGCACCGTACCGGCAATGGAAAGTCTGCGGCATGCCGCCGCCAAGCTCCGGTGGTGTCGCCGTGCTGCAGGTGCTGGGCATGCTGCAACGGCTCGCGCCGGAGCGCCTGCCGTCGGATCCGGTCCGCAGCGCGCATCTCGTCGCCGACGCCGAGCGGCTCGCCTACGCCGACCGCGAGCGCTACCTCGCCGACGCCGACTTCGTGCCGGTGCCTGTGGCAGGGCTGTTGGCGCCCGAGTATCTGGCCCGGCGCGCCGCCCTGGTGCGGCCGGATCATGCGCTGGGCCATGCCCTGCCCGGCACACCGCCGGGCGCGCCGCTGGCCGAATTCGCGGACGGCGCTACGCCCGAACTGCCTGCCACCAGCCATTTGTCCATCGTCGATGCCGCGGGCAACGCCGTGGCCATGACCAGCTCGATCGAGTTCGCCTTCGGCAGTCAGCAAATGGTGCGCGGCTTCCTCCTGAATAACCAGCTCACCGATTTTTCCTTCGTCGCCGAGCAGGACGGGAAGCAGGTGGCCAACCGCGTCGAGCCGGGCAAGCGGCCGCGCAGCAGCATGGCGCCGACCATGGTGTTCGACCGCGACGGCGCCCTGGTGTTGCTGCTGGGCTCGGCCGGCGGCAGCGCCATTATCAACCACGTAGTCAAGACCCTGGTCGCCGCGCTCGACCGGAACCTGGACATACAGCAGGCGATCGACCTGCCCAATTTCGGCAGCCGCAACGGCCCCACCGAACTGGAGCGGGGCACGGAAGCGGCAGGCTGGGCGGAGCCGCTGCGAGCGCTGGGGCACGAGGTGCGCATAATCGAAATGACCAGCGGCGTGCACGGCATACAGCGGACGGCCAACGGTTGGAGCGGCGGCGCCGATGCGCGGCGCGAGGGCGTGGCGAAGGGCGACTAGGGCCTGTTGACATTCAGCACATGAGCGCGACGGGGGTAATTTGGGATGCAGCGCAAGGCGCGAGGAGTGCCGTTTGGTCATTCCAAACAAGCGACGAGCAACGCCGCGCGGCGTCCCAAATTATCCCCCGTCCCTTCGGGTTGCCTCTAAATGCGGCGCCTGCGGCGTTGCGCTCCTCGCCAAGGGAACCACCCTTGGCTTCGTCGCGCGCCTTGCAGTCATCCGCATTTGGAGGCAACGCGTCTCATGCGATGAATGTCAACAGGCCCTAGATGCATATTCCCCGCGGCGTGCTTCAGGATAAGGCAAGCCACACCAATGTCCGGCTGCTGACAGCCGACGCGCCGGGGCGAGGCTGGAGCTGGCCGAGGCGCATCGGCCGGCACTGACCCTGCTGGACATCGCCCTGCCGGAGATGGACGGCTACGCTGTGATGCAGCGCCTGCGGGAAAACGAGACGACGCGCGACATGGCTATTGCGCGACCCAGCCGCCGTCCACGTTCCACGCCGCGCCGCGCACCTGGTTCGCCGCATCGCTGCAGAGAAACACCGCCAGCGCGGCCAACTGCTCGACCGTCACGAATTCGCCGCTCGGCTGCTTCTCCGCGACGATCGCCTGTTTCGCCTCATCGTTCGAAATCCCGTCGCGTTGTGCGCGGGCATCGATCTGCTGCTGCACTAGCGGCGTTAACGTCCATCCCGGGCAGATCGCATTGCAGGTTACACCGGTTCGCGCAGTCTCCAGCGCGGTTACCTTGGTGAAGCCGACCAGACCGTGCTTCGCCGCGACATAGGCCGCCTTCTGCACAGACGCGACCAGGCCGTGCGTCGAGGCGATATTGATGATGCGGCCCCAGTTCCGCTGTTTCATCATCGGCAGCGCAAGGCGCGTCGTATGGAACGCCGAGCTAAGATTGATCGCGATGATGGCGTCCCATTTCTCGACCGGAAACTCCTCGATGTTCGCGACGTGCTGGATGCCGGCGTTGTTGACGAGCACATCGACAGCGCCGAACCGATCCGCCGCGAATTTCATCATGGCCTCGATCTCGGCGGGTTTCGACATGTCGGCGTCGTGGTACGCCGTCTGCACACCGCATCGTCCGGACACGTCCGCTTGCAGCGCCGCGATCGCCGCGGCATCGCCAAAGCCGTTGAACACGACGTTCGCGCCCTGTTCCGCCAGCGCTTTGGCGATGCCGAGGCCGATGCCGGAAGTGGAACCCGTCACCAGTGCGGTCTTGTCTTTGAGCATGGGGTTTTGCATGGCGTCCTGTCCGATTGGTTCAACGCGCGCGAACAATTGCTTCAGGTCCGATAGATTGAACGGCCGCGCGGGTTGGCGTCTTTACACAGGGTCGACCGATCTGCGGCGTTCAGGCGGCCGGACAAGAATCGAGGCGCAAGGCTCATCATGGCGGGATGAAACGTCGCGGGTCGCATTCTCGATGCTCAGCCGAGCACCGGGTAGTCGGTGTACCCCTTTGGCCCGGGCGTATAGAACGTACTGACGTCCGGTGCATTCAGCGCCGCGCCGGTCTTCCAGCGGGCAACCAAATCCGGGTTGGCGAGGAACGGCCGCCCCGCGGCAATCAGATCGCATTTGCCTGCGGCGAGATCGCTTTCGGCGCGGGCGGCATCGTATCCGCCGGAAAGAATCAGCGCCCCCTTGAACACGCTGCGGAACATCGCCTTTATCGACCCTGGCACCGGCGGCGCGCCCATCGGCGAGTGGTCCACAAGATGTATATAGAGCAGGCCGCGTGCATTGAGCTCGCGGGCGAGATAGGTGTAATCGGCTTCCATCGCCTCGTACACAGGCATGTCATTGAACACACCGAACGGCGATAGACGCATGCCGACCTTGTCCTTGCCGATGGCCCTGATCGCCGCGTCTGCGACCTCGAGTGCAAAGCGCGCGCGGTTCTCGATCGCGCCGCCGTAACCGTCGGTGCGCCGATTCGAGTTCGGACGGATGAACTGCTCGAGCAGATAACCATTCGCCCCGTGCAACTCGACGCCGTCGAATCCCGCAGCCACAGCGTTCCTCGCGGCCTGCGCATATTCCTCTATGGTCGCCTTGATGTCCGCCGCGGTCATCGCCTGAGGCATCGCATGCGGCTTCTTCCCCTCTGTATCCGTGGATATTTCGCCGGCGGCCGCCACCGCCGAGGGGCCGAGCACACGCGCGCCCGCAGGCAGATTGAGCGGATGGGCAATGCGCCCGCAGTGCATGAACTGGATGAACATCTTCGCGCCCTGCGCATGGACCGCTTCGGTAATGCGCCTCCACCCGGCAACCTGCTCCGCCGAAAACACGCCGGGTATGCGCGGGTAGCCCAGCCCGTTGGGCGAGGGCGAAGTGCCTTCGGTGATGATCAGTCCTGCGCAAGCACGTTGCGCGTAATACTGCGCCATGAGCTCGTTCGGGATATTGCCGGTAGCGCGATTGCGCGTCAGCGGCGACATGACCAGGCGATTCTGCAGTGCGAGCGGTCCAAGAGAAGTTGTTGAGAACAAGAGCGACATGATGGCGGTTCCTGAGAAATGATCTGGTTATCTTACGGACGGAACAATGGTCGAAATGCGCAATGCCGGGGTACTTGCCCGCCACTTGCGGGCGGCATCGGTATCCAGGGAGGAGGGCAACCTCCGCTCGGCGCACAATATACCCGAATAACCGGGACGAGGGGCGATTGGCCAGGGGCCTG
>MERK01000099.1:5957-6182 GCA_001770575.1 Betaproteobacteria bacterium RIFCSPLOWO2_12_FULL_64_23 | reverse complement strand
CCAACGGTCAGACCGGGCTAAACGTCGCCTTCGACTTGCCTACGCAGATCGGCCTGGATTCGGACGACCCGCTGGCCGAGGGTGAAATCGGCCGCGTCGGCATGTCGATCGACACGCTGCGCGACTTCGAAATCGCTTTCGACGGCATTGACCTGAACAAGATCACCGTATCGCTCACGGTCAACGGCGCGGCGGCGATCCTGATTGCAATGTACCTCGCCATGG
>MERK01000099.1:557-5882 GCA_001770575.1 Betaproteobacteria bacterium RIFCSPLOWO2_12_FULL_64_23 | reverse complement strand
CAACTGCGCGGCACGGCGCAGAACGACATCCTCAAGGAATTCATCGGCCGCGGCACCTGGGTGTTTCCGGTCGAGCCCTCGATCAAGCTGGTCGGCGACACCATAGAGTATTGCGCCGAGCACGCCCCCAGGTACAGCCCGGTCTCGGTCTGCGGCTACCACATCCGCGAGTCCGGCGCGACGCCGGCGCAGGAAATGGCCTACGCCTTCTCGATCGCCAAGGCGTATGCCGACGAAGTGCTGAAGCGCGGGCTTTCCATCGACGAATTCGCCGGGCGCCTGTCCTACAACTTCAATATCTTCGGCAACATCTTCGAGCAGGTGTGCAAGTTCCGCGCCGGCCGCAGCCTGTGGGCCAAGATCATGAAAGAGGAGTACGGCGCGCAGAAACCCGGCTCGATGTGGCTGCGCATGATCGCCGGCGGCGGCGGCGGCGGGCTCACCTTCGAGCAACCGGAGCTCAACATCGTGCGCGGCGCCTACTATGCCCTGATCAGCGCGCTCTCCGGCGCGCAGACCATGGCGCTCTGTTCGTATGACGAGGCCTACACCATCCCCACCGAGTACTCCGCGCGCATCTCGCTGCGCACGATGCAGATCCTGATCGAGGAGATGGGGCTCACCGAAACCGCGGACCCGCTTGCCGGCTCCTACTACGTGGAGACCATGACCAACCAGATGCGCGACAAAATTACCCAGATCATGGCGGAGACGGATGCCGAGGGCGGCATCGTCAAACTGGTTTCCGCGGGCATCATCCAGGCCAGGGTTTCGGCGCAAGCCTACCGCATGCAGCGCGACATCGAGTCCGGCCGCTTTCCCAAGGTGGGCGTCAACCGCTATCGCAACGAGCGCGAGGAAGATCATCCGGTCGAGTTCCACCCCTACAAGGAGGAGGACGCCAAGGTGCAAATCGAGCGGCTGAAACAGGTGCGCGCCGAGCGCGACCAGGCCAAGGTCGGTCAAGCGTTGACGCGCGTCAGAACCGATGCCGAAGCCGGCGCGAACCTCATGCCCGCCATCGTCGAGGCGGTGAAGGCCTACGCCAGCGTCGGCGAGATCACGCACGAGATGGTGAAAGTCTACGGGCGCTATAAGGAACCGATTCGTTTTTGAGAGGGCATATCAAATTGAGCAAGACGGGTTCAATAAAGATCGTTGCTTGCGTGCGGATGGCTTCATCATCCGTGCGCAAGCAACGATCCGCACGGACGGATTCATCGTCCGTGCAGGTTTTAGCAAGACCTGCGCGCTGCGCGCGCCAACCTCGTTTCTTGTACGGATACACCCCAATCCGTACAAGAAACGAGGTTATTGAAAAAGACGAAATTTTTCGCCCGCTGACAGGCCGAAAGCCAATTTTTTTGAGATGCGCTCCAAGGAAACGCCAATGACCGAAATCGAACAGTACGTCGCGCCCTCCAGCCTGGAGCAGGCGGCCGAGTACCTGCAGCGCTCGGGCGAGGTCACCATCCTCGCCGGCGGCACCGACCTCATGCCGCAGAGCCAGGGCGGGCGGCTGAAAATCAAGCGCACGCTGATGAACATTCAACACATCCCGGAGCTGAAAGGCATCGCGATCGACGGCGGCGCGATCCGCATCGGGGCGCTCGCCACCATCACCGAGAT
Source organism: Betaproteobacteria bacterium RIFCSPLOWO2_12_FULL_64_23 (assembly GCA_001770575.1). Lineage (GTDB taxonomy): Bacteria > Pseudomonadota > Gammaproteobacteria > Burkholderiales > SG8-39 > 2-12-FULL-64-23. The sequence continues at coordinate 4,253 of MERK01000099.1, read as the reverse complement.
CATGCAAAGCGAGCTCATCAAGAAGCACCTGCCGATACTCATCGAAGCCTGTGACCATTTCGCCAGCGACCAGATCCGTAACGCCGCCACCCTCGGCGGCAACGTCTGCAACGCCTCGCCCGCCGGAGACATGCTGGTGCCGCTGCTGGTGCTCGACGCCGAGGTCGAGCTCGCCTCCAAACCCGACGGCGGCCTCACCCGGCGCCGCCTGCCGCTCAGCGAATTCTTCGTCGGGCCGGGCAAGACCCGGCGCGCTCCGTCCGAGCTGCTGGCCGGCCTGCGCATCGGCCTGCCGGGTGCGCATCACTATGCCCGTTTTTTCAAATTCGGCACGCGGCCGGCGCTGGACATCGCCACCATCTCGATCGGCATCGCCGGGACCTTGAATAACGGCGCGCTGTCGAGTGCGCGCGTCGCCTTCGGCGCGGTGGCGCCGGTGCCGATGCGCGCGCCGCGCACCGAGCAAGCGCTGGAGGCGAGGCGCCTCGACGCGGCAACCATCGAGGCTGTCGCCGGCGTGGCGCGCGACGAGGTGACGCCGATCGACGACGTCCGCGCCAGCGCCTGGTACCGCAAGGAACTGATCCACAACATCACCAAAAGGATGCTCGACCATGTCGCTCAAGCATGACATCGAATTCAAACTGAACGGCGTCAGCAGGTGCGCCAGCGTGCGCGTGGACATGAGCGCTCTGGACATGCTGCGCGACGTGGCCGGCCTCACCGGCACCAAGTACGGCTGCGGCGAGGGCGAGTGCGGCGCGTGCACCATCCTGGTCGACGGCCTGTCGCTCAATTCATGCCTCATGTTCGCGGTGGACTGCCACGGCCGCGACGTCGTGACCATCGAAGGCCTTGCCGCAGACGCAAAAGCCGACGCGCTGCGCGCGGCGTTCGTCGAGCACGGCGCGGTGCAATGCGGCTACTGCACCCCCGGCATGGTGATGCAGGCGAGCCATCTGCTCGCCACCCATCCCGATGCCGATGCAGAAGCGATCAAGCGCGGCATCGAAGGCAATCTGTGCCGCTGCACCGGCTACACCAAGATTGTCGAAGCGATTGCCTCCGTGAGCCGAACCGGCAAGCCGGGAGCAAGGTCATGAAGGTCGCTGAAAAAACAAAATTCATCCAGCCCGGCACCCTCATCGGCAAGCGCATCCCGAAAATGGACGCGCCGGAGAAGGCCAGCGGCAAGACGCGCTATATCCACGACATCGATCTGCCGGGGCAGCTCTACGGAAAGATCCTGCGCTCGGAGCGCGTGCATGCCCGCATCAAGCACATCGACACCGCGGCGGCCAAGGCACTGCCCGGTGTGCATGCGGTGATTACCGCGGCGGACATCGTCGATCAGCGCCCGATAGGCGTGGCCAAGGATCACCTGCCGTTGAAGACGGACAAGGTGCGCAGCCTGCGCGACGAGGTCGCCGCGGTGGCGGCGGAGTCCGAACAAATCGCCCTCGCGGCGTTGAGGCTGATCAAAGTGGAGTACGAAGACCTGCCCATCCTCACCGACCCGGCAGAGGCGATCAAGCCGGGCGCGACGCTGATCCATCCGGAGCCGCGCCAGCCCGGCGGCCAGGACGCCCTGAAACCCAGCGGCCCGGTCGCGTTCACCGGCAAACCGGACAACATTGCCATGCGTTTCGATTACTGCCACGGCGACGTGGTGCAGGCCGAAGCCGAGTCGGACGCGGTGGTCGAAGACACGTTCAAGCTGCACTACGTGACCCATTGCTGCATGGGCGTCTCGGGCATGATCGCCGACTTCGATTCCTCCGGCAACCTGCTCATGTATTCGAACACGCAGGTGCCCTTCCTGCACAAGCGCGAGTTCGCCGAATATCTCAACATGGACCCGGGCCGCATCCGCATCATCCAGCCCGCCATCGGCGGCGGTTTCGGCTCCAAGCTCGACATCTACCCATTCGAGGTGATCTGCGTGTTCCTCGCGCGCGCGGCCAAACGGCCGGTAAAACTGGTGTTCACGCGCGAGGAGGAGTTCATCTCCTCGCCCACCCGCCAGCCGGTGCTGCTCACGCTGCGCTCGGGCTGCAAGCGCGACGGCAGCCTGACTTTCCGCACGGTGCATACGCTGCACGACAACGGCGCCTATACCTCCTGGGGCGCGACCACGCCGTTCGTGATGATGCAGACCTTCTCCTCGCTGTATCGGGTGCCCAATTGCGACTATCACACCGTCGCGGTGTATACCAACAACCCCTACGCCGGATCTTTCCGCGGCTACGGCAACCTGCAGGCCACCTTCGCCGTCGAAGCGCACATGGACAAGCTGGCTGAAGCGATCGGCATGGACACGCTGGAGTTCCGCCTGAAGAACGCGCAGGAGCAAGGCGAGGTCAGCGGCCAGGGAATGGAATTCGACAGCTGCGGCTTCAAGGAGTGCCTCACGACTGCTGCCGAACGCAGCGACTTCCGGCGCAAATTCGCCGAAAACGTGAAAAACCGCAACGCCCCCGGCGCGATCAAGCGCGGCGTCGGCATCGCATCCATGCTCCACGTCGGCGGCGGCGCCAAGATCTACCCCTCCGACGGCTGCGGCACCATCCTCAAGCTCGACGATTTCGGCCAGGTCACGCTGATCACCGGCGCCTCGGAAATCGGCCAGGGTTCGGAAACCGTGCTGTCGCAATTGGTATGCGAGGAACTGGGCCTGCCCATGTCAGCGCTCACCGTCGTCAACAACGACACCGCCATCACGCCCTGGGACGTGGGTGTGCACGCGAGCCGCACCACGTTCATCGCCGGCAACTCGGCCCTGGGTGCGGCACGCCTGGCCAAGGCCAAGGTGCTCGCCGCGGCGGCGAGGAAATTCGAGTGTCCGGCAGAAGAACTCGATCTGCGCGGCGGCTACGTCATCAAGGCCGCGAGCGGCGAGGCGTTGATCGATCTGCCCCGGCTCATGCGCAATCTGCACTTTTCGGACAAGGCCGAGCTGGTGATGACGACTTTTTACTACGAGCCACCCAGCTCGTATCAGGACAAGCGCTACAAGGGCAACGTCTCGGCCGCCTACGCCTGGGCGTCGCAGGTGGTGGAGGTCGAAGTGGACACCGAGACCGGCATCGTCAAGATGACCAAGATCACGGCGGCGCACGACGTGGGCAGGGTGCTGAACCGGCTCGGCATCGAGGGCCAGATCGAAGGCGGGATCGTCATGGGCCAGGGCTACGCCCTGACCGAAAGCCTGATCATCGAGAACGGCGTCATGCGCAATCCCAGCTTCCGCGACTACAAACTGGTCACGGCGCCGGAGATCCCGGAAATCGACATCAGCTTCATCGAGACCATGGACGGGGAAGGCCCGCAGGGCGCCAAGGGCGTGGGGGAAGCGCCCGCCATCTGCGTTGCCGCGGCGACCGCCAACGCCATCTACAACGCCACCGGCGTGCGCATCTGCGGCCTGCCGTTCACGCCGGAGCGCGTGTACCGGGCGCTGCACGGCAAGGGCGAGAAGCTGTATCTCGCGCCCGAGAAGGCGGCGTGAAACGCCGCACCATCCTGTCGCTGGAGCAGGCGCTGTCCCTGCCCTACGCCACGCTGCGTTTCGCGCAACTGGGCTGGCGGGTGATCCGCATCGAGTCCACGCCGAGCGGCGCGGGCCTGCCCGGCGACCCGAACCGCTACATCGGCTCGCGCGTCGCCGACGACGACCGCCGCAGCTATTTCATCGCG
>MERK01000099.1:0-524 GCA_001770575.1 Betaproteobacteria bacterium RIFCSPLOWO2_12_FULL_64_23 | reverse complement strand
CTGAAGCAGCAGCAGGGACAAGCGCTGCTGCGACGCATGATCAAGGAACTCGAGGTCGACGTTTTCTGCTGCAACACCTTGCCGCGGCGCTACCAACAACTGGGCATCGATTATGCGACCCTGCGCGCGGTAAAACCGGATCTCATCTGGGCCGGAATCTCGGCCATGGGGCCGAAGTATCCGGACGCACCGGGCTACGACCCGGTGATCCAGGCGATGGCGGGCTACATGGAACTCACCGGCGACGCCGACGGTCCGCCGACGCTCTCCGGCGTGCCGGTGATCGACCTCAAGGCGGGCGACGAGGTATATGCCGGCGTGATGCTGGCGCTGGCCGAACGTGCCGAAACGGGCCGCGGCTCCCGTATCGACGTCTCCATGCTGCAAGCGGCCGCGTCCTGGCTCATCACCACCTTGCCCCTGCTCGACTTCGACTGCCAGCCTGCGGAAATCACCCGCTGCGGCAACGCCCACCGCAAGTTCATTCCGACCAACGTTTATCCTGCCCGCGACGGTTTTATTTT
>MERK01000098.1 GCA_001770575.1 Betaproteobacteria bacterium RIFCSPLOWO2_12_FULL_64_23 | reverse complement strand
TCCTGTGTCGATTTTTCCAGCAGCGCGTCGAAGCTGATGCCGTCGATCAGATCCAGCGGGTCCAGGGTATTGCCCTTGGACTTCGACATTTTCTGGCCCTCGGCGTCGCGCACCAGGGCGTTGATGTAGACGTGGCGGAACGGCACCTTGCCGGTGAAATGCAGGGTCATCATGACCATGCGTGCGACCCAGAAAAAAATGATATCGAAACCGGTGACCAGCACCGAGGAGGGCAGGAACGCCTCGAGATCGCCGGTTTCTTCCGGCCAGCCGAGCGAAGTGAACGGCACCAGGGCCGAGGAGAACCAGGTATCGAGCACGTCCTCGTCGCGCTTGAGCCCGCCGCTGTAGCCCTTCGCCGCAGCCAGGGTTCTGGCTTCTTCCGCGCTGCGTGCGACATAGGTATTGCCCTCGCCGTCGTACCAGCAGGGAATCTGGTGGCCCCACCAGAGCTGGCGCGAGATGCACCAGTCCTGGATGTTCTCGAGCCAGTGGTTGTAGGTCGCGCTCCAATGATCGGGATAGAAGGTGACTTCGCCCTCGGCCACCGCCTGCAAGCCGCGTTGCGCCAGGCCGTCCATTCTGACGAACCATTGGTCGGTGAGCATGGGCTCGACGATCACGCCGGTGCGGCCCGAGCGCGGCACCCTCAGCTTGTACGGTTTTTCCGAAACCAGGCATCCCTCGGCCGCCAGGTCCTGCAGGATGCGCCGCCGTGCCTCGAAGCGGTCCAGACCGCGGTAGGCCGCCGGGGCGTTGTCGTTGATCCGGGCGTCGAGGGCCAATACGCCGATTTGCCCCAGTCCATGCCGCTGGCCGACCTGATAGTCGTTGAAATCATGCGCCGGCGTTATCTTGACGCAACCGGTGCCGAACTCGGGATCGACGTAATCGTCGGCGATCACCGGGATCGAGCGGCCGGTGAGCGGCAGCCGGACCTGCCGTCCGAGCAGTCGCGCGTAGCGCTCGTCCTTGGGGTTGACTGCGACCGCGGCGTCTCCGAGCATGGTTTCGGGGCGGGTGGTGGCGACCACCACCGCGCCGGTCCCGTCTTCGAACGGATAGCTGATCTCCCAGATCCTGCCGTCTTCCTCTTCGCTCTCGACCTCCAGGTCGGACACCGCGGTGCCGAGCACCGGATCCCAGTTGACCAGGCGCTTGCCGCGGTAGATCAGGCCTTCGGCGTGCAGGCGCACGAAAACCTCGATCACCGCGCGCGACATGCGCTCGTCCATGGTGAAGTAGCCGGCGCGCTGGCCCTCGGTGTCGGCATAGGTCCAGTTGGCCGAGGCGCCGAGGCGCCGCATCTGGCGCGTGATGGTCGCGCCGGACTCCTGCTTCCACGCGCGCACGCGCTCGAGAAACTTGTCGCGTCCGAGCTCGACGCGGGTTTTGCCCTCGGACTGCAACTGGCGCTCGACCACGATCTGGGTCGCGATGCCCGCATGGTCGGTGCCTGCCACCCAATTGGTGTTGAAGCCGCGCATGCGGTGGTAACGCACCAGCGTGTCCATCAAGGTCTGCTGGAACGCGTGGCCCATGTGCAGGGTGCCGGTCACGTTCGGCGGCGGCAGCTGAATGCAATAGGCCGGTCTGGCGCGATCCGCCGAATGCGCGAAATAGCCGCGCCGCTCCCATTCGGGATACCAGTGCGCCTCGATGGCGTGCGGCTCAAAGCTCTTGGCTAATTCCATCTTTTCTCTGGGGGCAAAGCGAATCGAGCGGCGCGTCAGCGCCCGGCTCGAAAATGCGAAACGCGAATTATAGCGGATTGATGCCGTCAGCCGTTCTGTTTGCGCCGAGCCAGCTCTTGCTCCACGGCGGCACGGATGGCGTCGCTCAGGACTTCGCGCGCGACCAGCTGCAGCTTGCCGCGCAGGTCGTCGAACAGTGTTTCGACCAGCGGCGCCAGGCCATCCTTCAGGCGTTCGTCGATCAGGGCATCGATCCTGGGTTGCAGTTCGGCGAGCACCGCTGCGCGCACGCTTGCCGCGAGCGCCTCGGTCTGCTCTTCGTCCAGAGGCGCGGGCACGACGACATATTCCGTGAGCAGCGGCAGATCGTCACTCGCCGGGAGGTGGTCCACTACTTCGTCGAGGACCGGAATCTCGGCATACGGCGCGGCCTGGGCGCGCCCCGGGTGGTGGCGCGCCATCAGCGCATCGGCCTTGCCCAGCAGATCGTCGGGCTCAGTCATTGGTCTTGGACAAGTCATGCTTTGCGATGTCGTAGCCGCGGTCGCGGTAAAAGCGAAAGCGAGCGCGCGCCGCTTTGCGGTCTTCCTCGTCGCGGCCGACGATCTCCACCAGGCGCCGGAAGCGGCTGAACGCGGGCGGCCATGCGCAATGCAGATTCAGCAACACCTCGTCATGCGGCGTGTCCTCGGGGTCGTGGGTGATGAGCACCGGCGTCTCCGCGGCGAGCGGACTGCGTGACAGGCAATGCGGCAGAAAGCCGGCGGCCTGCCAGGTCCAGAGCAATTTGTCGATTCTCTGTGCCTGCGCCTCATCGGCGGCGTAAATGAGTACGCGCAGCTTCTGTTGCGCCGCCTTGGCCGACAGGCGGCAAGCGACCTGCAGCTTGTCCTCGGCCTCGAAATAGAAGTCGATGCGCGTCATGCGTGATCAAAGCGCGATCGGCAACGGGTGAACAGGGTTCCGCTTTTCCCGATCAAGCATCGCTCATTGCCCTTTTCCCGCCCGCTTCATCAGAAAACTGGCCAATAGCGCGACCGGCCGCCCCGTGGACCCCTTTTCCTTGCCCGATTTCCAGGCGGTGCCGGCGATGTCCAGATGCGCCCAGTCGAATTTCTTGGCGAAGCGCGAGAGAAAGCAGGCCGCGGTGACGCTGCCGGCCGGCCGGCCACCGATATTGGCCATGTCGGCGAAATTGCTTTTCAGCTGCTCCTGGTAGTCGTCCCACAGCGGCATGTGCCAGGCGCGATCGTAGGCTTCATCCCCGGCGGCGAGCAGTTCGCGCGCCAGCGCTTCCTTGTTGCTGTACAGGCCGCTGGCGACATGGCCCAGCGCGATCACGCATGCGCCGGTGAGCGTGGCGATGTCGACCACGGCCTCGGGTTCGAAGCGCTCGGCATAGGTCAGCGCATCGCACAGGATCAGGCGTCCCTCGGCGTCGGTATTGAGTACCTCGATGGTCTGCCCGGACATGCTGGTGACGACGTCACCCGGTTTGGTCGCGGCGCCACCCGGCATATTTTCGGTGGTCGGGATGATGCCGACGACGTTGAGCTTGAGCTTCATTTCGGCGCAGGCGCGCAGCGCGCCGAGCACGCTTGCGGCGCCGCACATGTCGAATTTCATCTCGTCCATCTCCGGCGACGGTTTGAGCGAAATGCCGCCGGTGTCGAACGTGATGCCCTTGCCGACCAGCACCACGGGTTTCGCCTTCTTCCGGCCCCCGGCGTAATTGAGCACGATCAGCTTGGGCGGCTGGCGCGAGCCCTGCGCCACCGAGAGCAGGGACCCCATGCCCAGCTTCTCCATGTCCTTGCGCCCCAGCAGTTCGAAGCCGAGCTTCCATTCCTTCGCGATTTTTCTTGCCTGTTCGGCGAGAAACGTCGGCGTGCAGACATTGCCCGGGAGGTTGCCCAGGTCCTTCGCCAGGCTCACGCCTGCGCCGATGGCCTCGCCTTGGCGCAGGCCGCGCGCCGCGGCGCTGGCGTCGCGCGCCGCGGTCAGAAGTTCGACGTGCGCGAGCGGGCGCGGGTCGCTTTTCTTGCTTTTCATGGAGTCGAAGCGGTAGGCGCATTCGGCGGCCACCAGCGCCACCTGGCGCGCTTTCCAGGCGGCGTCGCGGCGGCCGGCTTTGATCTCGCCGAAGCACAGCGTGAGCCTGCCGGCCCCGGTTTCCTGCGCGGCCTTGATTGCGGCGCGCGCCGCCTCGCGGTACTCGCGCTCGCGCAAGTCCGCCTCCTCGCCCAATCCGACCAGCAGCACGCGCTCGGCGGCAACGCCCGGGACGCGGTACAGGATCCGCGTGGAACCGAGCTTGCCTTCCAGGTCGCCGCGGCGCAGGACTTCGCCCACCGCGCCCTGCGCCGCCCGGTCGAGCGCGCTGGCGGCTGCGCCCGGTTTGCGGCCCGCATACACGCCCACCGCGATGCAGGGCGTGGCGCGCATCTCCGGTGCGCCGCGTTTTGTGCTAAATTGCAATGGCTGCTCCTTCTGTTCAATCGACCGACTACGCCCGATTATCCCTGCTTTGTTCCCGTCAAGTCAAAGCCGTTGCGCGAAGGCGCGGCATCGACGCGCAGCCGAAGCGCGGGCGCGTTCCTGAAGTGGCGATCTTCCGGCGGTCACTGCTGCGCGAATTCGGCAATCTTGCGGTTGCGGTTTTCGCCACGCTGCTTGCCATCACCCTGACCACGCAGCTGATCCGCTATCTCGGCCAGGCCGCCAGCGGCAAGCTCCTGTCCGAGGCAGTGCTGGCGCTGCTCGGGTTCTCCGCGCTCAATTACCTGCCGGTGCTGCTGTCGCTGACTTTGTTCATTTCCGTGCTGATGACCATCAGCCGCAGCTACCGCGATTCGGAGATGGTGATCTGGTTCAGTGCGGGGCTTCCGCTTACGGCGTGGGTGCGGCCGGTGCTGATCTTCGCTGCGCCGCTGGTGCTGGTGATCGCGCTGCTGTCGCTATTCCTCGCGCCCTGGGCCAATAACCAGAGCGAGGAGTACCGGCGCCAGCTCGACAGCCGCGACGAGCTGTCGCGCATCGCGCCGGGTGTGTTCCGCGAATCAGCCAACGCCGAACGCGTGTTCTTCGTCGAAGGCGTCGCTGGCGATTCGGGCAAGGTAAAGAATGTGTTCGTCACTTCGATGCAGCATGGCAGGCTGGGGGTGATGGTGAGCCGGCACGGTTTCGAAGAAACGGCGGCCAACGGCGATCGTTTCATCGTGCTTGCCGACGGCAGGCGCTACGAGGGCAATCCGGGCGAGGCGGAGTACCGGGTGATGGAATTCAAGCGCTACGCGGCGCGCATCGAAACGCGCGAAGCCAAGATCGAACAGGTTTCGGCGCGCGCCCTGTCCACGCAACAGCTGCTGGATGATCCCCATCAGGGCAATCTGGCCGAACTGCTGTGGCGTATCGGCCTGCCGCTGGCGGCGCTCAACCTGACCCTGCTCGCCATCCCGCTCGCTTTTGTCAATCCGCGCGCCAGCCGCTCGACCAACCTGATGTTCGCCCTGCTCACCTACATGGTGTACAGCAACCTGATCAGCGTAAGCCAGGCCTGGGTGTCGCAGGGCAAGCTGTCTTTCCATATTGGCTGGTGGGCGGTGCATGTGGCCATGCTGCTGCTGCTGCTGGCGCTGTTCTATCGCCGCATGAGCATCAACTCCGCGTTCAGGAGGGGACGTTGATCATCCTGCGCAAGTATTTCGCGCGCGAGATCTACGCGGCGACGCTGCTGGTTCTGGTCGCGTTCCTGATGCTGTTCGCTTTTTTCGACCTGATCAACGAGCTCAATTATCTGGGCCGGGGCAATTACCGTCTGCAGCATGTATTGTTTTTCGTGCTGCTGTCCCTGCCCGGGCACGTATATGAGCTCGCTCCGATCGCGGTGCTGATCGGCACGCTCTATGCGCTATCGCAGCTCGCCGCCAATTCCGAATACACGGTGATGCGGGTTTCCGGTCTGTCGCCGTATGCGGCGGGTGCCGCGCTGGTGCGCATCGGCGCCATATTCGTGGTGCTGACTTTTGCTTTTGGGGAGCTGGTCACGCCCTACGCCGAACGCGCCGCGCAGCAGCTGCGCCTCGCCGCCATGAGCGCGGTGGTGGCGCAGGAGTTCCGCTCCGGGCTTTGGGTAAAGGACGAATTCCGCTTCATCAATGTGCGCGAGGTCAAACCCGACAGCTCGCTCAACGGCGTCAAAATCTACGAATTTGATAGCGATTATCGCCTGCGCTCGATCAGCGCCGCCGAGCGTGGCGAGTTCGAGAAAAACAATACCTGGCGCTTGAGCGGCGTCGTGCGGACCAGCTTCGACAGTGGTGGCACCAGTGTGTCCAGGCTCGCCGAGACCGAATGGCGCTCGGTGCTGACGCCCGACCTGCTGTCGGTGCTGCTGGTGCAGCCTGAGAAAATGTCGGCGATCAACCTGTACCAGTTTACCCGCCACCTGTCGGAGAACCGCCAGCAGACCGAGCGCTACGAGATCGCGATGTGGAAAAAGCTGCTCTATCCCTTCGCCGCGCTGGTGATGATGGCGCTGGCGCTGCCCTTCGCCTATGTGCACGTGCGCGTCGGCGGCATGGGGGCGAAAATATTTTCCGGCATCATGCTGGGGGTACTGTTCCACCTGCTGAATGGCCTGTCCTCGTCCGTCGGCATCCTGCAGAACTGGGCGCCGTTCTATTCCGCCGCGTTGCCGAGCGTGCTGTTCCTGTTCGCGGCGATGTTGATGATGTGGTGGGTGGAAAGGCGATAAGCGCCAGCGGAGTGGGAGCAAGCGGCGTGGGAGCGAGCTTGCTCGCGAACAATGAAGCAAGCTCGCCTCTACACGCGCCACATTGCTTCGCGACTGAAGCGTCATCGTACTAGTACGATGACACGTTGAATTCGAATCATGTTTGCCTTGTAGGAGTGGGAGCGAGCTTGCTCGCGAACAACGCAGTTCGCGAGCAAGCTCGCTCCTACGCAGCGGTGTGCCAGATAGGTAGGTTGCGCACCACATTGTTTCGCAACTGAAGTGTCATCGTACTAGTCGTTGTTGTTCACGATTTTCGTGCCCGCCAGCCGGTCGTGCAGGAACTGCCGGTCGCGGTCGAACGGGGCGTAAAGCATGCCGATCCCGCCCAGGGCCAGGCAGGGCCAAGCGCAGACATAACGCGCCATCGCCTGGCGCAACGTGATTCTGTCGCCGTTCGCGCCGACCAGACGCAGTTTCCAGGTTTTCATTGCCAGCGTTTGCCCGCCGCGGCGCCAGGATTGCGCGAAATACAGGCCGATTACCAGGAACAGATAGACCTGGAACACAGGGCGCAGCCACCCGCCAGGGGTGCCGCCGGTTACGCCGAGGAACAGCAGGCCGGCAAGAAACGTGACGCCGCCAAGGAGCAGCGACTCATACACCATGCAAATGAGCCGCCGTTTGATGCTGGGATAGGGGCAGCGGGCGTGCGTGTCGGTGCCGGCTCGGGCCGGCACGTCAGCGCGTCGGGCCGGACGGCGCCGGGGGCGGTGCGGCTTTATCGTCGCCCGGCACGGCGGGCGCGGGCGGGGTGTTCTTAGAGGGGGCCGGCTTCAGTTTCTGCTGTTCGCGCCACTTCTGCTTCACGACCTCGCGCTTTTCCGGAGGCTGCTTCGCCAGCTTCTTGTAGTTTTCGCGAGCAATACGGCGTTGCTCCGGGGTCAGCTTGGCCCAGTCCTGCATCTGCGTCTGCAGGCGCTGCTGCTGTTCCGGTTTCATCTTGGGATAGCGCTTGGCCGTCAGCAGCCATTTCTTGCGCCGGTGATCATCGAAATTGTTCCAATCACCGGCCAGCGGAGCCAGGATCTGCTGCTGCTCAGGCGTGAGTTGCGCCCAGTCCGGCTGCTTCTTGTCCGCCACGGCGGCGAAGGCGGAAAAGGCGGAGAGGGCGATGCACAGCCCGAGCGTCAGGGCTGCGAGCGCTTTAGCCATGTATCGAAGCTGTTGTCCAGATAGGCGTTGATCGGCAGGTCGCTGCTCAGGAGCGCGGCGTCGATTTCCGCGATTTCCTCCACCGTTGGCGCTCGCTGCCAGTACTGGATGCCGACGAGCGCAAGGACCAGGGCGGCGCCTGCCAGGGCGATGCCGGCCGAAGCCGGGTTGCCCGACAGGCGTCCGACAACGGCGTCAGCCCAAGCCAGCGCAAACGCAGGTTCGGTCAGGCGCTGGCGCGCCAGCGCCTGACTGCGTGCGGCCCTGAGCCGGTTCAGCGTGGCCGCTTCGAGATCGAGCGAGCGGTCGAGGTGCTGCTTGATTCGGTAGCCGAATTCATGCTCATTCATAGTGTAATCCCCTTGCGCTTGAGCGCACTGGCCAAAGTGTGCGCCGCGCGCGAGCAATGGGTCTTCACGCTGCCCTCCGAACAGCCCATGGCCTGCGCGGTTTCGGCAACGTCCAATTCCTCCCAGTAACGCAGCAGGAAGGCCTCGCGTTGACGCGGCGGCAGTTTCTTCAGTTCGTCCTCAATCAAAACAATAAGTTGCGATTTTTCGAGATGATCAGGCGGTCCCAATGCCTGCTTGGAGTCCTCGGCGGGCGCCAAAGTTTCCAGCGGGTCCGTCTCCTCCTCGCCGTCGTTGCCCGGCAATATCGACGACAGCTGCGTTGTCCATGTCGCGCGCACCTTGTAGCGACGGTAATAATCGCGAATGGTGTTCTGCAAAATGCGCTGGAACAGCATCGGCAGTTCGACCGAGGGCTTGGCGCCGTATTTTTCCGACAATTTGAGCATCGAATCCTGCACGATATCCAAAGCCGCCTGCTCATCGCGCACGGCAAATCGCGCCTGCTTGTAGGCGCGCCGTTCGACCGTGACGAGAAACTCGGAAAGTTCGTTGCGGGAAGCCAGGACGATATCCTCGAAGTATTGTCGGATTTTAGTGCTTAAACCGTCGCCGCGTTGCGCTATCGTCGCATCCATGAGGTTGCGCCGCAGCAAAAAAATCTTGACCAAACGAGGGGCAGGCATTAATGTCAAGCACTTTGGGAAAAACTCGGCGAGAATCATGGAATTATCGGGCGCAGAAATCCTTGTCAAGTGCCTGCAGGCGGAAAAAGTCGAATATGTTTTCGGCTACCCCGGCGGCGCGGTCTTGTTCATCTACGACGAGTTGTTCAAACAGACCAAGGTCAAGCACGTGCTGGTACGCCACGAGCAAGGCGCCACGCACGCCGCCGACGGTTATTCGCGCTCGAGCCGCAAAGTTGGCGTCGCGCTGGTGACCTCGGGTCCCGGTGTCACCAACGCCGTGACCGGCATCGCCACCGCGTATATGGATTCCAGCCCGATGGTAATCATCTCGGGCCAGGTGCCGACGCATGCGATCGGGTTGGATGCGTTCCAGGAATGCGATGCGGTGGGCATCACCCGGCCGTGCGTCAAGCATAACTTCCTGGTGAAGGACGTCAAGGATCTCGCGCTGACGATCAAAAAGGCGTTCTACCTTGCCGCTACCGGACGCCCCGGGCCGGTGCTCGTCGATATTCCCAAGGACGTGACAACGGACAAGTGCAAGTTCGAGTATCCCGAGACGATTTCCATGCGCTCCTACAATCCGGTGGTGAAGGGACATTCCGGGCAGATCAAGAAGGCGGTGCAACTGCTGCTCGAAGCCAAGCGCCCCATGGTCTATAGCGGCGGTGGCGTGATCCTGTCCGACGCCGCGGCGCAGCTCGCGAAGCTGGTGAGAATGCTCGGCTTTCCCTGCACCAACACCCTCATGGGTTTGGGCGGCTTTCCGGCAACCGACAAGCATTTTGTTGGCATGCTGGGCATGCACGGCACCTACGAAGCCAATATGGCGATGCAGCATTGCGACGTGCTGGTGGCGATTGGCGCGCGCTTCGACGACCGCGTCATCGGCGACCCGGCGCATTTCGGCCAGGTGCCGCGCAAGATCATTCACATCGACATCGATCCGTCCTCGATCTCCAAGCGGGTGAAAGTGGATGTGCCCATCGTCGGCCATGTGCCGGACGTGCTCGACGACCTGATCAAGCTGATCGAGGCGGGCAAGCAGCGCCCCGAGCCGAAGGCGATCGGTGCCTGGTGGGAACAGATCAAGTTGTGGAAGACCAAGGACTGCCTGCGCTACGACCGCAAGAGCAAGATCATCAAGCCGCAGTTCGTTCTGGAAAAGCTGTACGAAATCACCAAGGGCGACGCCTTCGTCACTTCCGACGTCGGCCAGCACCAGATGTGGGCGGCGCAGTTCTACAAATTCGACAAGCCGCGCCGCTGGATCAATTCCGGGGGGCTGGGCACCATGGGCTTCGGCCTGCCCGCGGCAATGGGCGTGCAGCTGGCCAATCCCGGCGCGTCGGTGGTGTGCGTCACCGGCGAGGCGAGCTTCCAGATGTGCATCCAGGAGCTCTCGACCTGCAAGCAGTACCGTTTGCCGATCAAGGTGGTCAATCTCAACAACCGCTACATGGGCATGGTGCGGCAGTGGCAGCAGTTTTTCCACGGCAACCGCTACTCCGAGTCCTACATGGATGCGCTGCCCGATTTCGTCAAGCTGGCCGAGAGCTACGGCCACGTCGGCATCAGCATCGACAAGCCGGCCGACGTCGAGCCCGCGCTGAAGGAGGCGTTCAAGCGCGCGGACGAGCTGGTGTTCATGGATTTCATCACCGACCAGACCGAGAACGTCTATCCCATGGTCGGGGGCGGCAAGGGCCTGACCGAGATGATTCTGGCCGAAGAACTGTAATAACCGCGCAACCAACCACCGATACCGACACCCATGCGACACATCATATCCATCCTTCTCGAGAACGAGGCCGGCGCGCTGTCGCGCGTTTCCGGACTGTTCTCCGCACGCGGCTACAACATCGAGTCGCTCACCGTAGCGCCTACCGAGGACGCGTCGCTGTCGCGCATGACTATCGTCACCTCGGGCTCGAACGATGTGATCGAGCAAATCACCAAGCAGCTGAACAAGCTGGTCGAAGTGGTCAAGGTGGTGGATCTGTTCGAGGCGCCGCATATCGAGCGCGAGTTGATGCTGATCAAGGTGCGCGCCGGCGCCAAGGATCGCGACGACATGAAGCGCATGTCGGATATCTTCCGCGGGCGCATCATCGACGTATCCGAAGACACCTTTACCGTCGAACTCACCGGCACCGGGCAGAAGCTGGATGCCTTTATCGAAGCGCTCGGCCAGGGCGCCATTCTCGAGACGGCGCGTACCGGCGTATGCGGTCTTTCCCGCGGTCAGCGGGTTCTTAGAATTTGACAAACAGAGGCCG
>MERK01000097.1 GCA_001770575.1 Betaproteobacteria bacterium RIFCSPLOWO2_12_FULL_64_23 | reverse complement strand
CCGATCTCGCGCAACACCGCGATCGAGGCATTGCGCATGATCTGGTATTCCTTGTCGGTCAGCGTCTGCGCCGGCGCCACGGTGATCGAGTCGCCGGTATGCACCCCCATCGGATCGAGGTTCTCGATCGAGCAGACGATGATGCAGTTGTCGGCCTTGTCGCGCACCACCTCCATCTCGAACTCTTTCCAGCCGATCACCGATTCCTCGATCAGCAGTTCCTTCGTCGGCGAGGCATCCAGGCCGCGCTCGCAGATCGCGACGAACTCCTCGCGGTTGTACGCTATCCCGCCGCCGGAACCGCCCAGCGTGAACGAGGGCCGGATCACCACCGGATAGCCGATCGCCGCCTGCACCTGCAGCGCCTCTTCCATGCTGTGCGCGAGCATGGAGCGCGGGCAGTCCAGGCCGATCGATTTCATCGCCTGCTTGAATTTCTCGCGGTCTTCGGCCTTGTCGATCGCCTCGCGCGAGGCGCCGATCATTTCCACGCCGTATTTTTCCAGCACGCCGTGCCGGGCCAGGTCGAGGGCGCAGTTCAGTCCCGTCTGCCCGCCCATGGTCGGCAGCAACGCGTCCGGCCGCTCGCGCGCGATGATGGACTCGACCATCTGCCAGTTGACCGGCTCGATATAGGTGACATCGGCCATCTCCGGGTCGGTCATGATGGTCGCCGGATTGGAGTTGACCAGGACGACCTTGTAACCCTCCTCGCGCAGCGCCTTGCACGCCTGCGCGCCGGAATAGTCGAACTCGCACGCCTGGCCGATGATGATCGGGCCGGCGCCGATGATCAGGATGCTGCGGATGTCGGTGCGTTTTGGCATCAGCGATCGACCGCCCGCGAAACGCGGGACGCAAGAACGAAGAACGTCGGCGCGAAGCGCAACGAAGAAATGCCTGTGCGTGCTTCGCGTCCCTGGCGGCTCATGCGGCTTCCATCAGCTTCACAAAGCGATCGAACAGGTAGCCGATGTCGTGCGGGCCCGGGCTCGCCTCGGGATGGCCCTGGAAGCAGAACGCCGGCCGGTCGGTGCGCGCCATGCCCTGCAGGCTGCCGTCGAACAGCGAAACATGGGTCGGCCGCAGATTCACCGGCAGCGTCGCCGCGTCGACGGCAAAGCCGTGATTCTGGCTGGTGATCGCCACCTGTCCCGTGTCCAGGTCCTTCACCGGATGATTGGCCCCGTGGTGGCCGAACTTCATTTTCATGGTTTTCGCGCCCGATGCGAGGCCGAGCAGCTGATGGCCAAGGCAGATGCCGAATGTGGGCAGGCCGGCCGCGATGATTTCGCCTATCGCTTCGATGGCGTAAGTGCAGGGCCCGGGATCGCCCGGTCCGTTCGACAGGAAAACGCCGTCGGGCCTGGCCGCCAGCACCGCCTTCGCCGGGGTCTCGGCCGGGAACACCGTCACCTTGCAGCCGCGCTCGGCCAGCAGGCGCAGGATGTTGCGCTTCACGCCGTAATCATATGCGGCGACATGGAAGCGATGGCTCTCGATCCTGCGATGCCCCTGGCCCAGTTGCCATGCGCCCTCGTTCCACTCGTAGGGCTCACGCACCGACACCACCTTGGCCAGATCCATGCCGGCGAGCCCGGGAAATGCGCGCGCCGCAGCCAGGGCACGGGTCACGTCCGCCTCGCGCAAGGTCCCGCCCGGCGCGGCGGCGAGCAGGCATCCTGCCTGCGCCCCATCGGTGCGCAGGATGCGGGTGAGCTTGCGCGTGTCGATGCCGGCGATGGCGACGATTTTGTTGGCCTTGAGGTAGTCGGACAGGCTTTGCTCGCTGCGGAAGTTCGATGCGCGCAACGGCAGGTCGCGGATTACCAGGCCGGCCACATGCAGTTGTGCCGACTCCAGATCTTCCCGGTTGACGCCGGTGTTCCCGATGTGCGGATAGGTCAGGGTGACAATCTGGCGGCAGTAGGAGGGGTCGGTGAGGATTTCCTGGTAGCCGGTCATGGCGGTGTTGAACACCACCTCGCCCGCCGAACTGCCCGCCGCGCCAACGCCGATACCGCTAAATACCGTTCCGTCTGCGAGCGCGAGGATGGCGGGCGGGGACGGCGAAGACACGGCTAACTCCAGGATTTATATACAGAAACGGGACAGGAACAGCAACTGTTCCGTCCCGTAAAACTGGATAATTATAACCCGGAACCGGTCCCCGCGCCAATCGCGGCAGCCGGATCGTTGTCGCTGGCTCGTTGTTCGTTTCTCGAGCCACGAATCACGCACAACGTACTGCTTACCTGAGCCCGAGCACGTCCTGCATGTCGTAGAGGCCCGAGCGCTTGCCGCTGAGAAAGCGCGCCGCGCGCAGCGCCCCCTCGGCGTAAGTCAGGCGGCTTTGCGAGCGCACCGTGACTTCGACGCGCTCGCCGCTGCCGGCGAAAACCACCGTGTGCTCGCCGACGATGTCGCCGCCGCGGACCGAGTGAAAACCTATGCTCCTGGCGTCGCGCTCCCCGGTGTCGCCCTCGCGCCCGTACACGGCACAGCTTTTCAGGTCGCGGCCCAGCGCCGCGGCGACCACCTCGCCCAGCTTGAGCGCGGTGCCGGAGGGGGCATCGACCTTGTGCCGGTGATGTGCCTCGATGATCTCCACGTCGTAGGCGTCACCCAGGATTTTCGCGGCGATCTCGGCCAATTTGAAGACGGCGTTGACGCCGACGGCCATATTCGGCGCAAACACGATGGCGATCCGCTGCGCCGCAGCGCGGATGCGCTGCTTGCCCTCGGTGCTGAAACCCGTGGTGCCGATCACCATGTTCGTGCCTGCCTTCACGCAGGCGTCCAGGTGCAGCAGGCTGCCCTCGGGCCGCGTGAAGTCGATCAGGCAGTCGGAGGCGGCGATGCCGGCGGCATAGTCGGCGCTGAGGGCAACCCCGCAGGCGCTGCCCATGGCCTCGCCCGCGTCCTTGCCGAGCTGCGGGCTGGCCGCGATTTCCAGCGCCGCGCACAGCTTCAGATCCGCGCTGGCCAAAACCGCCTCGATCAGGATGCGGCCCATGCGCCCCGTGCTGCCGGCGATGGCAATTTTCATGCCGCCGCCTCCGCCCTTCATAAAAACTTTTCCTTTAGTTTTTGCCACCAGCTTTTTTCCTGTGGCTGGTCCTGCGCCGGCTTGGTTGCGCCAGAGGCTGTTTGCCCAGCCGGTCTGGACTCGGCTGCCGCGCCCGCGGCCGGCGCCTGCTGCGCCTCGGGCGCCTTGCCCCCGGCCGCGTCTGCCGCAGGCGTCACGTCGCCCGCGACGCGCTTGAGCTTGCCGTCCTCAAAGAACACCGCGATCTTGCGCTGCTCCAGCTCGCTCGAATTGACCCTCTGCCGCCGGAACACGTAATCCCAGCGGTCGGCATGAAAGCTGTCGGTGATCAGCGGCGTACCCAAGACGAAGCGCACCTGATCCTTGCTCATACCGGGCTTCAGTTGCGACACCATTTCCTGGGAAAGGAAATTGCCCTGCTGGATTTCGATGCGGTAAGGTTTGAAGTCCGGCAGCGGCAGCCCGACGGAACCGCAGGAAGCGAGGAGTAGTGCCGCCATTGCGGCTAGTGCGCGTAAAAACATGAATTGAATTCGTTCTCTAGGAGGGTGAACCGCTATATGATAACCTAGTTTACCAGCCCGATCGATCGGCCCCATCGACCAATATGAGCAAACCTGAAGATCTCAAGACCATCGGCCTCAAGGCGACCGCGCCTCGGCTCAAGATTCTCAACCTGTTCGAAAAAAGCAAGGTGCGGCACCTGTCCGCCGAGGACGTGTACAAGCTGTTGGTGGCGGACGGACTGGACACCGGCCTGGCCACGGTGTATCGGGTGCTGACCCAGTTCGAGCATGCCGGCTTGCTGCAGCGGCACCATTTCGAATCCGGCCGCGCCGTGTTCGAACTCGACGCAGGCAGCCATCACGATCATCTTGTGTGCATGCAGTGCGGGCGGGTCGAGGAGTTCTACGACGCCGGGATCGAAAAACGCCAGAACAAGATCGCCAAGGAACGCGGCTTCGTCATCACCGAGCACTCGCTGCATCTGTACGTCGATTGCCTCAAGACCAACTGCCCACACAAGACATAAGATGCGCTTGAGCCGTTTCATGCTCACGCGCGTCGCGCTTCACGCCCCCCCCGATTCGCTTGGAAGCCTTCCTTACCTCCACCCTGCTGATCGCCGTCGCCGAAATCGGCGACAAGACGCAACTCCTCTCCTTCGTTCTTGCAGCGCGGCTGCGCCAGCCCTGGGCCATCATCGCCGGCATCCTGATGGCGACGCTCGCCAATCACGCGCTCGCGGGCTCGCTCGGCGCCTGGCTCGGGCAGCTCGCCGGACCGGGCGTGATGCTGTGGGTGACCGGGCTCCTGTTCATCGGCTTCGGCCTGTGGGCCCTGCATCCGGACGCGCTCGACGACGATCCGAAACTCCACCGCGCCGGCGCTTTTGTCACCGCGCTGATTGCTTTCTTCCTCGCCGAAATGGGCGACAAGACGCAACTCGCAACGGTGGCGCTGGCCGCGCGCTTCGACAGCCTGGCGGCAGTGGTGCTGGGCACGACCCTGGGG
Organism: Betaproteobacteria bacterium RIFCSPLOWO2_12_FULL_64_23; assembly: GCA_001770575.1. GTDB lineage: Bacteria > Pseudomonadota > Gammaproteobacteria > Burkholderiales > SG8-39 > 2-12-FULL-64-23. Next base: position 1,532 of record MERK01000097.1, on the reverse strand, counting down.
ATGATGCTGGCCAACGTGCCGGCGGTTATCATAGGCGGGAAGCTTGCCACGCGCCTGCCGATGAAGGCGATACGCCTGGCCGCGGCGGGCCTGTTCCTGCTCACCGGCGCGCTCACCCTCCTGGGCTGGCCGGCTTAGCCATTCGCCCAGGCAGCTTGATTTTCGATGCAGACTGATTACATGGAGACCTAGCACCATGGCCGAGAACAAAGCTGAATTCACCGCGGATCTGTTGCTCTGGCGGCACGCCGACGCCGAGGACGGGATGCCCGACTCCGGGCGCGCCCTCACCAAGAAAGGGCTGAGGCAGGCAAAGCAGGTGGCGCAATGGCTCAAGCCGCGGCTGCCAGGCGACTGCCTGATCTTGGCGAGCCCGGCCAAGCGCGCGCAGCAGACGGCAGCTGCGTTGGAGCTGCCCTATAGCACCGACAAGCGCATCGGCGTGCAAGCCGATATTGCCGGCCTGATCGCCGCGAGCAACTGGCCCAAGCGCGCTGGCACGCTCGTCATCGTCGGCCACCAGCCGACACTGGGGCGCCTCGCCGCTTGGTTGCTTGCCGAACAGCCAGCCGACTGGACTATCAAGAAAGGCGCGCTGTGGTGGTTTTCCGGTCGCACGCGCGACGGCGACACCGAGACCATTCTGCGCGCGGTGGTCAGCCCGGACCTTCTCTAAGCAAGCGCCGGATCTCGGGATGACAATTCCTGGCATTGTCATTCCGTAATGCGCTCTAAGCGCTTTTTTCAGGCTGCCTTGGCTGCGGCATCGCGCAGCGGTTTCATTTCCAGGCGCAGCCCGATCGATTTCCACTCCTCCGCTTCATCGGCGAGCGCCGCCGCGCTCAAGGGGCGATGCTCCGGCAGATCCTCCGGCAGCAGCAGGCGAAAACCGCTCTCGGTCAGTTCGCACGCAAACGGCGGCAAATCGAGATCGGTGCGGCTGCGGCAAAACACGCTCGCCAGGCGCAGGCAAAACACCAGATCCCAGTCGCCGGGGACCGGGCTCAGGTCTTGCAGCTTGGCCAGCTTGCCGCGGTGGGCGAGCACCAGCCGCGCCAGCTGCGACTGCTCCATGCGCGAAAAACCGGGCATGTCGGCGTTGGCGATGACATAGGCCGAGTGCTTGTGGTAGCCGTTGTGGGCGATGGAAATGCCGATCTCGTGCAAGGCCGCGGCCCAGGCGAGCGTCTGTTCCGCATGCGGGTCGCGCTCGATCTCGCGCAGATGGCGATACAGTCTGCGCGCCAGCTCGGCCACGCGCCGCGCCTGCGCCGTATCGACGTGGTAGCGGCGCATGAACTGGCGCACCGTGACCTCGCGCATGTCGTGCTTCTGCACGCGGCCGAGCAAATCGTACAGCACGCCTTGCCGCAGGGCGGCGTCCGACACGCTCATGTGTTCGATCCCAAGCTCGGCAAACGCGGCGCACATGATGGCCAGGCCGCCCGGGAGTATGGAGGTGCGGTCCTCGCGCAGGCCGGGCAGGGCCAGGCGCTCGACCTCGCCCGCCTTGAGGAAAGCGCTCCTGAGTC
>MERK01000096.1 GCA_001770575.1 Betaproteobacteria bacterium RIFCSPLOWO2_12_FULL_64_23 | reverse complement strand
CAAACGGCACTCCTCGCGCCTTGCGCTGCATCCCAAATTACCCCCGTCGCGCTCATGTGCTGAATGTCAACAGGCCCTAGGAATTGCCCGCTGGGGCTCGCTCGTGCACCGGTCGGCAAACACAACACCCCAGCCATTCGAGGCTCTGGCTCCTGCGCCCTGAGCCGCCCCGGGGGCGGCGGAAATCCGCTTGAATGTTGCGCAATATCAATCTGGCGGAACTGCGGCGCCCGGACAATGTCCAAAGGTCCTCGAACGGATCGCGGCAAGGAGGAGCGCGTCGTGCCCCTGACCAAGACCCAATGCGCCAAGCTCGAGCGCAAGCTCGAAAAGCAATACGATTCGTTGCTGGAACAGGTGCGGGATGCGCTGGAGAAAAGTGAAAACCAACAGTATGTGGAACTGATCGACAGGTCGCCTGCCGACAGCGGCGACCAGGCGACCGGGGATGCGCTGGCCGATCTCAATCTGGCGATCATCGACCGGCAGGTGCGCGAACTGCGCGACATCGAGGCGAGCCGGGCGCGCATCGGGGGCGGCGGTTCCGGCACCTGTATCGACTGCGGCGCCGACATCGGATTTGATCGCTTGCTCGCCTGCCCTACGGCGACGCGCTGCTTGGTCTGCCAGCAACAGCACGAAAAAACCTACGCCCACGAGGGCAATCCGACGCTCTGAACGAGGCGGCCGCAGGGCACGCTCGAATGCATGGTGAAGCGAGGTCAGTCATGAAAAGCGAACGTGGCGGTTTTCAGCCGATCAGCAGGGATCAGTTGCTGCAGGAACTGGTTCACGACAGCTACAAGGCAGGGCGCAAATTGCGCGAACCGACGCGCTGCCCCGATTGCGGCGCAGTATTTCAAAACGGCCGCTGGATCTGGGGTGCCGCACCCGCGGCGGCGCACGCGGCGAGGTGTCCGGCATGCCATCGCATGCACGACAGGTTTCCCGGGGGTTTCGTCACGCTGAAGGGCGTGTTCCTGCAGCAGCATCGCGACGAGATACTGCATCTGATGCGAAACCACGAGGCGAAGGAGAAGGCGGAACACCCACTGCAGCGGATCATGGCCATCGTCGACAGTGCCGATGGCATGATGGTCACCACGACCGATGCCCATCTTGCGCGCGATCTCGCGCGGGCGCTGCACAAGGCCTACAAGGGCGAACTCGAGTTTCATTACAACAAGGAAGACAACCTGCTGCGCGCGACCTGGACCCGCTGAGGCGGCAAGCGCAATGGAAGGCTGAGCCGAGCCGAACAAGGTGCAGGCAATGAAATCCGCCATGGTTCGGCCGCTCGTCTGGCAATCCGGCGCGCTTTGCCTTAGGATGACCGGAATTCCCCATCCGCGTCCGGAGATACCATGCCCCCCGTGATTACCTGCGTAGAAGATCTGCGCCTTCTCGCAAAAAAGCGCGTGCCGCGCATGTTCTACGAATACGCCGATTCGGGCTCCTGGACCGAAGGCACTTATCGCTCCAACGAAAGCGATTTTTCCGGGATCAAGCTGCGCCAGCGGGTGGCGGTCAATATGGAACACCGCAGCCTGAAGAGCACGATGGCGGGGCAGGATGTGGCCATGCCGGTGGCGCTGGCGCCGGTGGGGCTCGTGGGCATGCAGCATGCCGACGGCGAAATTCTGGCCGCGCGCGCGGCTGAAAAATTCGGCGTCCCGTTTACGCTCTCCACCATGAGCATCTGCTCCATCGAAGACGTGGCCGAGAACGTAAGCAAGCCCTTCTGGTTTCAGCTCTATGTGATGCGCGACCGCGATTTCATCAAACGCCTGATCGACCGCGCCAAGTCGGCCGGGTGCTCGGCGCTGATGCTAACGCTCGATCTGCAGATCATGGGGCAGCGGCACAAGGACATCAGGAACGGCTTGTCCGTCCCGCCCAAGATCACTTTGCGCAATATGCTCAACATGGGCACCAAGCCGCGCTGGGGGCTGGGCATGCTGGCCACCCGGCGCCACACCTTCCGCAACGTGGTGGGCCATACTAGCGTGGTGGACAACCTGAGTTCGCTCTCGACGTGGAGCGCGGGCCAGCTCGACCCCACCCTGAACTGGGACGACGTGCAGTGGATCAAGGAGCGTTGGGGCGGCAAGCTGATCTTGAAGGGCATCATGGATGCCGAAGATGCCGAAATCGCCGCGCGCTCCGGCGCCGACGCGCTCATCGTTTCCAATCACGGCGGGCGCCAGCTCGACGGCGCGCCTTCATCGATAGCCGCCCTGCCGCCCATCGTGCGGGCCGTGGGCGACAAGATCGAGGTGCTGATGGATGGCGGCATTCGCTCCGGCCAGGACGTGATCAAAGCGCTTGCCCTGGGTGCCAAGGGGGTGTTCATCGGCCGCGCCTTCGTCTATGGCGTGGGCGCGATGGGCGAGGCGGGCGTGACCAAATGCCTGGAACTCATCAGGAACGAACTCGACGTCACCATGGCTTTTTGCGGCCTGCGCGACGTGAGGCAGGTGGACAGCGCGATCCTGGTGCCCGGGACCTATTGAGATGACGCCTGAGTTGCGAAGCAATGTGGCGCGCGATCTGAATATGTGGCGCACCGCTGTGTAGGAGCGAGTTTGCTCGCGAACTGCATTGTTCGCGAGCAAGCTCGCTCCCACTCCCGTGCACCGTACAGGATCGGGCGCTGTCCTTTATAATCCGGGGCACATGCGCATCCTACTCAGCAACGATGACGGCTATTTTTCCCCGGGAATCGCCCGTCTCGCCGAAGTCCTCGCCGGCGTGGCCGAAATCACCGTGGTGGCGCCCGAGCGCGATCGCAGCGGCGCTTCCAATTCGCTCACCCTGGACCGGCCGCTCTCGGTCAAGCGCGCGGCCAACGGTTTCCTGTTTGTGAACGGCACGCCAACCGACTGTGTGCACCTGGCGGTGACCGGCTTGCTCGATCATCTGCCCGACATGGTCGTGTCGGGCATCAACTTCGGCGCCAACATGGGCGACGACACCATTTACTCGGGCACGGTCGCCGCGGCCACCGAGGGTTATCTGCTCGGCATCCCCGCGCTCGCGGTATCGCTGGCAAGCAAGGTCGGCAGGCATCTCGACACCGCCGCGCGGGTGACGCTGGAGATGGTCGAGCGCCTGCGCCGCGCCCCCATGTCCGGACCCGTGCTGCTCAACCTCAATGTTCCCGATCTGGCTTACGACAAACTGCGCGGGCTCGAGATCACGCGTCTGGGCAAGCGTCACAAGGCCGAACCGGTGATCAAGGAAGTCAGTCCGCGCCAGGAAACCGTCTATTGGGTCGGCCCGGCCGGCAGCGCCCAGGACGCGGGCGAAGGCACCGATTTCTACGCCGTTGCGGCCGAGCGCGTGTCGGTGACGCCGTTGCAGGTCGACCTCACGCACGCAAACCAGATCCCGCTGCTGCGCGATTGGTTGAAGCAATGAACCGCCGCAACCAGCCGCAGACGCAGGGCATAGGCATGACCTCGCAGCGCACCCGCGCGCGCATGGTCGAGCGCCTGCGCAAGGAAGGGATCACAGACGAGACCGTGCTCGCGGCCCTGGGTACCGTGCCGCGCCACTTGTTTGTGGAGGAGGCGTTGGCAAGCCGCGCGTACGATGATGATGCGCTGCCGATCTGTTTTTCGCAGACCATCTCCCAGCCCTATGTCGTCGCGCTGATGATCCAGGCGCTGCGCGCCGGGCGCGAACTGGGCAAGGTGCTCGAAATCGGCACCGGCTGCGGCTACCAGGCGGCGGTGCTGGCGCAGTTGGCGACCGAAGTGTATTCAATCGAACGCATTGCGCCGCTGCTGGCCAAGGCGCGCGCCAATCTGCGCGGACTGCGCCTGGGCAATGTGCGCCTGAAGCATGCCGACGGCAACCTCGGCCTGCCCGAGGCCGCGCCGTTCGATTCCATCATCCTCGCCGCCGCCGCGCGGCAGTTGCCGCAGGTGTTGTTGCAGCAGCTGGCGCCGGGCGGCAGAATGATATTGCCGTTCGGCAGTTCCGAACAGGTGTTGCGGCTGGTGGAGCGCACCCGCTCCGGCTACAGCGAAACCACGCTGGACGCCGTGCGTTTCGTGCCCATGCTGACGGGGGTGGAGTGAAGCGCGTATCGGCTTTGCTGTGTTGTGGGGCGTTGGCGGCGTCGATGCTCGCAGGTTGCGCCAGCCGGCCGGTGCCGGCGCCGGTACTCGATCGCGCGCCACCGAGCGCAGCTGCGCCCGTGGTGCGACCGCCCGCCGATACGCGTCCCGAGATGTATACCGTTCGGCGCGGCGACACGATGTTCAGCATCGCGCTCGATCACGGCCTTGATTACAAGGAACTCGCCGCCTGGAACAATCTGGTCAACCCGAATCTGATACGTCCGGGCCAGCAGCTGCGGATCAAGCCGCCGGCGGGTATCCAGGAAGCGCCGGTGACGGTGCACCCGATAACCACCGCGGGCAGGGTCGAGACGCACCCGCTAGGCGCGCAGGCGAAGCTGAGGGCAGAACCGGGTACGGCCGTCGCTGAAGGGGCGATCAAATCAGAACCGGTAGCGCGCAAGCTGCCGTACTCGCCGGAAAATGTGGCGCTGCTGCAACGCGGCGGCGCGCAGCCGACTCCGGCGCCCCTGGCAGCGCCGCCGGCTGTGTCCGCACCGGCCGCCGCGCCCCGGCAGGAGCCTGCGGGCCAAGCCGATGCCGCTGCGGAGGACGAGGACAAGGTCGATTGGGGCTGGCCGGCGCGGGGCAAGGTCATCGCCGTATTTTCCGAAGCGAGCAACAAAGGCCTGGACATCGCCGGCGCGCTGGGCGATCCGGTGATTGCGTCTGCACCGGGGCGCGTAGTCTATAGCGGCAGCGGCTTGCGCGGCTACGGCAAGCTCGTCATCATCAAGCACAACAAGACCTATTTGTCGGCCTACGCCCACAACAAGGACATCCTGGTAAAGGAGGGGCAGAGCGTGGTCAAGGGGCAGAAGATCGCCGAGGTCGGCAACACCGACAGCGATGCGCCGAAGCTGCATTTCGAGATTCGCAAGCTGGGCAAGCCGGTCGACCCGGCCAAGTACCTGCCACCGACGTGACCTCACGATCCGCTTCCCCGGACGAGGAAATCGAGGGCGAGGCAGCGGCCGAACCCCCGGCCGCGGCGCAGTCCGAAGCGGCCGAGCCGGAAACCGAATTTCTTTCCGACGTCACCCAGATTTACCTGCACGAGATCGGGCTCAACCCGCTGTTTTCGCCGGAGGAGGAGCTGCATTACGCGCGCCGCGCCGCCGAGGGCGATTTCGCGGCGCGGCAGAAAATGATCGAGCGCAACCTGCGCCTGGTGGTGAACATCGCCAAGCACTACCTCAACCGCAGCGTGCCGCTGCTGGACCTGGTGGAAGAGGGCAATCTGGGACTGATGCACGCGCTGGACAAATTCGATCCCGAGCGCGGCTTCCGCTTCTCCACCTACGCCACCTGGTGGATACGCCAGAACATCGAGCGCGCCATCATGAACCAGTCGCGCACCATACGGCTGCCGGTGCATATGATCAAGGAGCTCAATCTGGTGCTCCGGGCCAAGCGCCATCTGGAGGCGCACGGCGAACGGGAGGCGAGCGCAGAGGACATTGCGCACCTGCTGGACAAGCCGGTGGAGGAGGTGCGCAGCGTGCTTGCCCACAACGAGCACATGGCCTCGCTCGACGCGCCGCTGGACATCGATCCGACGCTGTCGATCGGCGAATCGATCTCCGACGAACAGAGCGTCAATCCGGAGGCCGGATTGCAGACCCAGGAGATCGAGTCGCTGGTGCGGCAATGGCTGGAACAATTGAACGACAAACAGCGCATCGTGATCGAGCGCCGCTTCGGTCTGAACAGCCAGGAGGTCTGTACGCTGGAGGAGCTGGCCGGGCACCTGGGCCTGACGCGCGAGCGCGTCAGGCAGATTCAGCTGGAGGCGCTGGGGCAGTTGCGCCGCATTCTGCGCCGGCGCGGGCTGTCCAAGGACGCGCTGCTTTAGCGCAGTCGGCCCTGCTTGCCCATTTCAGAAATACTGCCTCAACATGCAATTGCGGGACGATGTTTCCGGCCCGCTGTCACAATTCTTGGCAATTTCCGCAGCGGCCCGGAACGGACAATGAT
>MERK01000095.1:5292-31534 GCA_001770575.1 Betaproteobacteria bacterium RIFCSPLOWO2_12_FULL_64_23 | reverse complement strand
AGGGCAACCATGGTCACACCGGAGGATGTCAGGACTTTCATCGAGCAAGGTCTGCCGTGCGAGCATATCGAACTCGCCGGCGACGGCCAGCATTTCCAGGCGCTGATCGTCTCGGCCGAGTTCCGCGGCAAGAGCCGGGTGCAGCGGCATCAGCGCGTGTATCAGGCCTTGGGTGAGCGCATGCGCGAGGAAGTTCACGCGCTGTCGATGCAGACCCTCACGCCGGAGGAGTGGCAAGAGCAGGGAGCAGGGGCCGCCGAAGGGCGTAAGAGGGGCCCCGGCGCGAGCCGGGGATCTGACCCCGGAGGCGGCCGTTAGCGGCCGGCGGCCCCATGCGTCCGAATTCGGGTCGCATCCCCATCTTGCAGATGGGGCCCCTGCTCCGCCTCATCGGCCGCCCCATGAAATGGGGATGCGACCGACCGCGATTGCCACGGGACGCCGACAGTGGCTGCCGTCGAGCCGCGACAAAGGAACGGAGGCGGCGGCGCGAGCCGGCCGCCTGAAGAAGCATGGATAGACTTCTGATCCGGGGCGGCGTGCCGCTCGCAGGCGAGGTGCGCATTTCCGGCGCCAAGAACGCGGCGCTGCCGATCATGTGCGCGGCGCTGCTCTCGGGCGGGCCGCTGCGGCTCGGCAATGTGCCGCATCTGCGCGACGTCACGACTCTGCTGAATCTGCTCGGCGGCATGGGCGTGGCGGTGTCGCTGGACGAGAAGCTTGGTCTGGAGCTCGACGCAGGCCGCCTGCACACGCCGCTCGCACCCTACGAACTGGTAAAGACCATGCGCGCCTCCATTCTGGTGCTGGGGCCGCTCCTGGCGCGCTGCGGCGAGGCGCGCGTCTCCTTGCCCGGCGGCTGCGCCATCGGCCAGCGGCCGGTGGACCTGCATATCAAGGGCCTGCAGGCCATGGGCGCGGACATCCGCGTCGAGCACGGTTACATCATCGCGCGCGCCAAGCGTCTGAAGGGGGCGCGCATTTCTTCCGATCTGGTGACGGTCACCGGCACCGAGAATCTGATGATGGCCGCCTGTCTCGCCGAAGGCACCAGCGTAATCGAGAACGCGGCGCGCGAACCCGAAGTCGTCGATCTCGCGAATTGCCTCAAGGCGATGGGAGCGAACATCGAGGGCGCCGGCAGCGACATGATTACCATCGAGGGCGTAAGCGCGCTCGCGGGCGCCGGGCACCGCATCATGCCGGACCGCATAGAGACCGGTACCTTCCTCGTCGCCGCGGCAGCGACCGGCGGCTCGGTACGGCTGCGGAACACCAGTGCGCGCATACTCGAAGCGGTGATCGACAAGCTGCGCGAGGCCGGCGCGAAAATCACCGCCGAGGACGACGCCATAGCCCTTGAGATGGACGGCCCGCCCATGAGCGTCAACCTGCGCACCGCGCCTTACCCGGCGTTTCCCACCGACATGCAGGCGCAATTCATGGCGCTTGACTGCATTGCGCGCGGCACGGCGGTGTTGACCGAGACCATTTTCGAGAACCGCTTTATGCACGCGCTCGAGTTGCAGCGCTTGGGGGCGGATATCGAGATTTCCGGAAATACCGCGGTGGTCAAGGGCGTGCCGCAGCTCGACGGCGCCACGGTGATGGCCACCGATTTGCGCGCCTCGGCCAGCCTGGTGATCGCCGGGCTGGTCGCGCGGGGGGAGACCGTGGTCGAACGCATCTACCACCTGGATCGCGGCTATGAGTGCATCGAGGAGAAACTGTCGCAGCTCGGCGCGCGCATCAAGCGCATACACTAGTACGACGACACCTTAATTGCGAAACAATGTGGCGAGCAACTTGTCCGTCTGGCGCACTACCTTGTGGGAGCGAGCTTGCTCGCGAATTCCAAGATTCGCGAGCAAGCTCGCTCCCACACCTATAAGGCAGGCACGCTTCGAAATTAGCGTGTCATGGTACTAGAAGGCACTTTCATCGCGTAGTACGCGGTAAAATCGCGTTTTCGATCAGGTTCCAGCGTGTCCCAAGTCACCATAGCCCTGTCCAAGGGGCGAATTTTCGAAGAAACCTTGCCGCTGCTGAAGGCGGCCGGCGTGGTGCCGCGCGACGATCCGGAAACTTCGCGCAAGCTGATCATCGCCACCAGCCGGCCCGGGGTGCGCCTGATCATCGTGCGCGCCGCCGATACCCCGACCTATGTGCAGTACGGTGCGGCCGACATGGGCATCGCCGGCAAGGACGTGCTGCTCGAGCATGGCGGGGACGGGCTGTACCAGCCGCTCGACCTCGCGATCGCCGCCTGCCGCATGATGGTGGCGGTGCCGCAGGGTTTCGACTACGCGCAGGCAGTAAAGCAGGGCGCGCGGTTGCGCGTTGCCACCAAATACGTGCAGACCGCGCGCGAGCATTTCGCCGCCAAGGGCGTGCACGTCGACCTGATCAGGCTGTACGGCTCGATGGAACTCGCGCCGCTGGTGGGACTGGCCGACGCCATCGTCGACCTGGTATCCAGCGGCAATACGCTGAAAGCCAATCATCTGCGCGCGGTGGAGGAGATCATGCCGATCTCGGCGCGGCTGATCGTCAACGTGGCGGCGCTGAAGCTGAAGCGCGCGGCGATCCAGCCGCTCGTCGATGCGTTCGCCGCGGCTGCAAAGAAGAATCGCAATGGTTGAGATCGGGCGCCTGTCCAGCCGCGACGCGGATTTCGACGCGCGCCTCGCGCGGCTCACCGCGTTCGACGCCGCCCAGGACCAAACAGTGGACCGGACCGTGGCCGAAATCCTGGCGGCGGTGAAAAGCCGCGGCGACGCGGCGGTGCTCGAATACACGGCGCGCTTCGATGGCGTGACCGCGGGGGCGCTGGGCGAACTCGAACTGCCGCGCGAACTGCTCGCGCGCGCCCGCGACGCGCTGCCGCGCGCGCAGCGCGAGGCGCTGGAGCAGGCGGCCTCGCGCGTGCGCTGCTACCACGAAAAACAACTGGCGCAGTCCTGGCAGTACACTGAGGCCGACGGCACGGTGCTGGGGCAGAAGGTGACGCCGATAGACCGTGTAGGCCTGTATGTTCCGGGTGGCAAGGCGGCCTATCCCTCATCGGTATTGATGAACGCACTTCCGGCGAAAGTGGCCGGCGTGGCCGAGCTTGTCATGGTGGTGCCGACGCCGCGCGGCGAAAAAAACCAGCTGGTGATGGCAGCGGCGGCCATCGCCGGCGTGGACCGGGTGTTCACCATCGGCGGGGCGCAAGCGGTGGGCGCGCTCGCCTATGGCACCGACACCATAGCCCAGGTGGACAAGATTGTCGGCCCGGGCAACGCCTACGTTGCCGCGGCCAAGCGGCGCGTGTTCGGCGTGGTCGGCATCGATATGGTGGCCGGTCCCTCCGAGATCCTGGTGATCTGCGATGGCGCCGTGGACCCCGACTGGATCGCGATGGACCTGTTTTCGCAGGCGGAGCACGACGAAGTGGCGCAGGCGATATTGCTGTGCCCGGACGCCGCTTTCATCGAGGCGGTGGCGGCGAGCATGGACCGGCTGCTGCCGCGGATGCCGCGGCGCGAAGTGATCGCCGCTTCGCTTCAGGCCAGGGGCGCGCTGATCGAAGTGCGCAGCCTGGAGGAGGCGTGCGCCATCGCCAATCGCATCGCGCCGGAGCACCTGGAACTGGCCGTGGCCGAGCCCGAAAGGCTGGTCGACCGGATACGCCATGCGGGCGCCATATTCATGGGTGGCTACAGCTCCGAGGCGATCGGCGATTACTGCGCTGGGCCCAACCACGTGCTGCCGACCTCGCGCAGCGCGCGCTTTTCCTCTCCTCTGGGGGTGTACGACTTCCAGAAGCGCTCCAGCCTGATTCAAGTGTCCAGGGCGGGCGCGCAGAGCCTGGGCCGCATCGCCGTCACCCTGGCCGAGGGCGAGGGCCTGAGCGCGCATGCGCGTTCCGCCGAATACCGTCTGCGTCGATCCTGAACCCCAAGGTGCGATTGTGAACCCCTACTGGAGCAGCGTTGTAACCGGGCTGACCCCCTATGTGCCGGGCGAACAGCCCAAGCTCGCCAACCTGGTCAAGCTCAATACCAACGAAAGCCCCTACGGGCCAAGTCCACGGGCGCTGGCGGCGCTGCGCGCCGAGGTGGGCGAAACGCTGCGGCTCTATCCCGACCCGAACTGCGACAGTCTCAGGGAATCCATTGCCTCCTTCTATAAGCTCAAGCCGGCGCAGGTGTTCGTCAGCAACGGTTCCGACGAAGTGCTGGCGCACGTCTTCCTCGCGCTGCTCAAGCACGAGCAGGCCGTGCTGTTTCCGGATATCACCTACAGCTTTTACCCGGTGTACTGCCGCCTGTACGGCATCCAGTACAAGCAGTTGCCGCTGACCGAGACCTTCGAAATTCGCGTCGATGACTATTTCACGCCGAACGGCGGCATCGTTTTTCCCAATCCGAATGCGCCCACCGGCCGGCCGCTTGCGCTCTCGGAGATCGAGCGCCTGTTGCGCGCGAACGCCGGGTCGGCGGTGGTGGTCGACGAGGCGTATGTGGACTACGGCGCCGAGTCGGCGGTCGGACTGATCGAGCGCTATCCGCAACTGCTGGTTGTGCATACGCTGTCGAAATCCCGCTCGCTCGCTGGGCTGCGCGTGGGCTATGCGCTCGGCCACGCGGAACTGATCGAAGCGCTGCGCCGCGTAAAGGACAGCTTCAACTCCTACCCGCTGGACCGTTTGGCCGCAGCCGGGGCCGCCGCCGCGATCGAGGACCGCGCCTATTTCGAGCACACCTGCGCCAAGGTGATCGCCACCCGAACCAAGCTCGCCGGCGATCTCGCAGCGTTGGGCTTCGAGGTGCTGCCTTCAGCCGCGAATTTCGTGTTTGCACGCCATCGCCGGCATGGCGGCGCCGAACTCGCCTCCAGATTGCGCGAGCGCAGTATTATCGTGCGGCATTTCACGGATCCGCCGCGCATCGAGCCGTACCTGCGCATCACCGTCGGGACGGATTTGCAATGCGAGGCACTGATCGCAGCCCTGAGGGCGATTCTGGCCTAAAATAGGCACATCCTGCCCGTGTCATATTGCTCCCCGTCGCGCTGGGTTAGAATGTTAAGCATTCCGGCGATACCTTCGGCCAATAATTTATGCGTACTGCCTCGGTCACACGCAACACCAGCGAAACCCAGATCAGCGTCAGCCTGAACCTGGACGGTGCCGGCTCGGCCAAATTGGCCACCGGCCTGCCTTTTCTCGATCACATGCTGGAACAGGTCGCGCGCCACGGCATGATCGACCTGGAGATCGCGGCCAAGGGAGACCTGCACATCGACGCGCACCACACGGTCGAGGACATCGGCATCAGCCTGGGGCAGGCGGTGACCGCAGCGGTCGGAGACAAGCGCGGCCTGCGCCGCTACGGCCACGCCTACGTGCCGCTGGACGAGGCGCTGTCCCGGGTGGTGATCGATTTTTCCGGACGCCCCGGACTCGTATATCAGCTCAAGTTCGGCCGCGCCTGGATCGGCGAGTTCGACGTCGACCTGGTGCGCGAATTCTTCCAGGGCTTCGCCAACCACGCCCAGGTGACGCTGCACATCGACAATCTGCGCGGCGACAACGCGCACCATCAGTGCGAGACCGTGTTCAAGGCGTTCGGCCGGGCGCTGCGCATGGCGGCCGAGCCTGATCCACGCGCTGCGGGTACGATTCCCTCGACCAAGGGCAGCTTGTGATTTCACCGGGTTGACGGGATTGCGCCGGGGCACCGAATCAAGTCCGGTGCTGCCCGGATTTCTGCCTGCCGCATGGATTTTTTCCGCTAATTCTGTCCAATTTCGCGCCGAATGACTTCAATCGCAGTAATCGACTACGGCATGGGCAACCTGCGTTCGGTATCCAAGGCGCTGGAGCACGTCGCGCCGGATGCCGAGGTGCTGGTCACTTCCGATCCGGAGATCGTGCGCCAGGCCGAACGCGTGGTGTTCCCGGGCCAGGGCGCGATGCCCGACTGCATGCGCGAACTGGATGGCAGGGGCCTGCGACCGGCGGTGCTCGAGGCGGCGCGCACCAAGCCTTTCCTCGGCATCTGCATCGGCTTGCAGATGTTGTTCGAGCGCAGCGAAGAGGGCGATACGGCCGGGTTGGGGGTTTTCCCCGGAACAGTGAAGCGTTTTCCGCCGCAGGCGATGAAAGACGCGCAGGGCGGCAAGCTCAAGGTGCCGCACATGGGCTGGAACGAGGTGATGCAAACCGGGCCGCACGCGCTGTGGCGGGGCATCGCCGACGCCAACCGCTATTATTTCGTGCACAGTTATTACGTCGAGGCGGGCGCGCCGGAACTGGTGGCCGGGTACAGCGTCTACGCTTTCCCCTTTACCTGCGCCGTGGCGCAGGATAATATTTTTGCCGTGCAATTCCATCCCGAGAAAAGCCAGACCGCCGGACTTGCGTTGCTCGCCAATTTCGTGACCTGGAATCCCTAGGCCCTCCGGGCATCCGCTCCCTCTTTTCCTTCACAGCCAGAACGACACATGCTCATCATCCCCGCGATCGATATCAAGGACGGGCGCGCCGTGCGCCTCGAACAGGGCGATATGAACAAGGAGACCGTGTTCTCCGACGATCCGGCGGCAGTGGCCAGGCACTGGCTGGCGCAGGGCGCGCGCCGGCTGCACCTGGTCGATCTGAACGGCGCGGTCGCGGGAAAGCCGCGCAACGAGAGCGTGGTCAAGGACATCGTCAGCGCGATCGACGGCAGGATTCCGATTCAGTTGGGCGGCGGCATCCGCGATCTGGACACCGTCGAGCGCTATCTTGACGACGGCATCAGCTACATCATCATCGGCACGGCAGCGGTGAAGAACCCCGGTTTTCTGCACGACGCCTGCAGCGCGTTCACCGGCCACATCATCGTCGGGCTGGACGCCAAGGACGGCAAGGTCGCGGTGGAGGGCTGGTCGAAAATGACGGGCCACGACGTGATCGATCTGGCGCGCAAATTCCAGGACTATGGCGTCGAGGCCGTGATCTATACCGACATCGGCCGCGACGGCATGCTCAACGGGGTCAACATCGAGGCCACGATCAAACTGGCGCGCGAGCTCGTGGTGCCGGTGATCGCGAGCGGCGGGCTCACCAACCTCAACGACGTCAAGGCCCTGTGCAAAATCGAATCCGAGGGCATTACCGGGGTCATCACCGGTCGCGCGATTTACCAGGGAACGGTGGACTTCAAGAAGGCGCAGGCGATGGCGGACAAATTGGGACAGGGGAAAAAGGAGAAAGGAGAAACCTGAGTGCAAGGGTGGTTTTCAGCACCCGCGTTCCGCCTCCCACCCCATGGGCCTAGCCAAGCGCGTCATTCCCTGTCTCGACGTCACCCGCGGCCGCGTGGTGAAGGGGGTGAATTTCGTCGGCTTGCGCGATGCCGGCGACCCGGTGGAAATCGCGCGCGGCTACGACGATCAAGGCGCCGACGAACTCACCTTCCTCGATATCACCGCGAGTTCGGACGAGCGCGACCTGATCCTGCATATCGTCGAGGCGGTGGCGGCGCAGGTGTTCATCCCGCTCACCGTGGGCGGCGGCGTGCGCAAGGTCGAGGACGTGCGCCGGCTGCTGAACGCCGGCGCGGACAAGGTCTCGATCAACACCGCCGCGGTGCACAATCCGCAGCTGGTGGCCGACGCCTCGGGCCGCTATGGCGCCCAGTGCATCGTCGTGGCCATCGACGCAAAACGCGTCGGCGCCGCGACCGACACCGGCGCGGCACCTGCCGAACCGCGCTGGGAGGTCTACACCCATGGGGGGCGCAAACCCACCGGTTTGGATGCGGTGGCGTGGGCGCGTAGAATGCAGACCTTGGGCGCGGGCGAAATCCTGCTAACCAGCATGGACCGCGACGGCACCAAATCCGGCTTCGACCTGGCGTTGACGCGCGCCGTGGCCGAGGCGGTGGACGTGCCCGTGATCGCCAGCGGCGGAGTCGGCAACCTCGAGCATCTGGCCGCCGGCATTCTCGAGGGCAGGGCCGATGCCGTGCTCGCCGCAAGCATTTTTCACTACGGCGAATACAGCGTGCGCCAGGCGAAAGAACTGATGGCGTCCCGGGGCATTGAAGTCAGGTTGTGACGAGTGTCGGCGAACGGGTGAACGGCGGTGCGTGAAGCGCGCGAACCCGCAGCCACGACTTCATCGCTCGCCGTGTATTACCCCTTACCTTTTAGGCGAACATGGACTGGCTCGATAAAGTGAAATGGGACGCCAACGGCCTGGTGCCGGCGATCGCGCAGGAGGCGGCGAGCGGCAAGGTGCTGATGGTCGCCTGGATGAACCGCGCGGCGCTGGAGCAGACGGTTGCCGGCGGAGAAGCCATCTATTGGTCGCGTTCGCGCCGGAAATTGTGGCACAAGGGCGAGGAATCGGGCCATGTGCAGAAGGTGCGCGAGTTGCGCCTGGATTGCGATGAGGACGTAATATTGCTCAGCGTGGAGCAGGTCGGCGGAATTGCCTGCCACACGGGCCGGCACAACTGTTTTTTCCAGAAATATGCGGACGGAAGCTGGGTCGTTGCGGACCCGGTGATCAAAGATCCAAAGGATATATATGGCAAAGGAAGCTCCGACTAAGCATCGGCTCAATCGGAGCTTCCCCTGATGTGGGGGATATACGCCCCGAAGGTCTCGATCCCCCTTGAGGGGAAAGTCCCCTTTGGGGACAAGGAGGCGTAGTCCCCTTGTTCAAGGACAAGCAAAATGAGCGACATACTCGAACGCCTGGCCGACACGATAGAGGCGCGCAAGGGCGGCGATGCGGATGCATCCTACGTTTCGCGGCTGCTCGCGTGCGGCGAAGATGCCATTCTCAAGAAGGTCGGCGAGGAGGCCACCGAGACGGTGATGGCGGCCAAGGACGGGGACAAGCTGCGCATCGTCGGCGAGACCGCCGACCTGTGGTTTCACTGCCTGATCATGCTGTCGCACTACGGCCTGCGGCCGACCGACGTGCTGTTCGAGCTCAAGCGTCGCGAGGGCATTTCCGGAATCGACGAGAAGGCCGCCAGGGCCGCAAGTCCGCGCGTCGAGGCCGAGCGCAAGTAGGGAGCCTGTCTTGGAAGACTGCATTTTCTGCAAGATTATCAACGGCAGGATTCGGTGCAACAAGGTATTCGAGGACGAGGACATTTTTGCGTTCCACGACATCCACCCGGTGGCGCCGGTGCATTTCATGGTCATTCCGAAGCTGCATATCGACTCGCTGGCGCAGGTGGACCTCGGCCATCAGATGCTGCTCGGCAAGATGCTCGCGTTGGCCTCGAAGCTGGCCATCGAACAAGGCTGCGGCGACGGCTGGCGCACCGTTATCAACACCGGACGCGTAGGCCGCCAAGAGGTGTATCATTTGCATATGCACATCATCGGCGGCAAGGAAGTTCTGCCGGGGATGATAAAACATTGAAGGAGTAAAGCCATGGGTTCATTCAGCATTTGGCATTGGCTGGTAGTTCTGATCATCGTCATGCTGGTATTCGGCACCAAGAAATTGCGCAACATCGGCTCCGACCTCGGCGGCGCCGTGCGCGGGTTCAAGGAGGGAATGAAGGAGGGCGGCTCCGACAAGCCCACCGATGCCGCCGGCACTTCGCAGAAGAAGGAAGGCAACATTATCGAGGGCGAAATCAAGGAAAAATCGAAGAGCGCATAAGCCGCGGTGAGCCCAGGACGCCCTGCCCCGCGCCCCCGTTTGTCCTTCCTCCCTCACCCCTGTCCCCGAAATGTTCGATATCGGATTTTCCGAGCTGATAGTCATTGCCCTGGTGGCGCTGATCGTGATCGGTCCGGAGCGCCTGCCCAGGGTCGCGCGCACGCTCGGGGCCCTGTTGGGTCGCGCACAACGCTACGTCAACGACGTGAAGGCGGATATCCAGCGCGAAGTCGATCTGGACGAACTGAAGAACCTTAAGTCCACCTTCGAGGATGCGGCAAAGTCGGTGGAGCAGTCGGTGAATCAGGTGGGACAGGAGCTGCAGGCGGAGGGGGAGTCGCTGAACCAAAGCATCGCCGGGGCGGTGGAAGCCAAGGCCGAACCGGCTGCGGAAGCGAACCCGGTCGCCGATGAAATCCACGCCGCTTCGGCGCAGATGGATCTGGCGCTGGAAACCAAGCCCGGCGCCGACGCGGCGGCGGCGCCGAAGGCCTGAACCAGAATGAGTGTTCAGGAAACATTTATTTCCCATCTGGTTGAGCTGCGCGACCGGCTGCTGCGTTCGATTTACGCCGTGTTCGGGGTGTTCGCGCTGCTCTGGTTCTGGCCCGGTCTGGGTGAGATCTACGATCTGCTGGCGCTGCCGATGATGCGCACCCTGCCCGAAGGCACGCACATGATCGCCACCGGCGTCATCACGCCTTTCCTGGTGCCGCTCAAAGTCGGGCTGATGGCCGCGTTTCTGCTGGCGCTGCCCTATGTGCTGTATCAGGTCTGGGGCTTCATCGCGCCGGGTCTGTATACCCATGAAAAGCGCCTCGCCCTGCCGCTGGTGTTCGGCAGCACCGTGCTGTTCCTGGCTGGGGTCGCGTACTGCTATTTCGTGGTGTTCAACTGGGTGTTTCGCTTCATCATCCAGTTCGCGCCCAAGAGCATTACGCCCGCGCCGGACATCGAGGCCTACCTGAACTTCGTGCTCACCATGTTCGTCGCCTTCGGCCTCACTTTCGAGATTCCGCTGATCCAGGTGGTGCTAGTGCGCACCGGCATGGTCACGGTGGCGAAGCTCAAGGACGTCCGCTCCTACGTGATCGTCGGCGCTTTCGTCGTGGCCGCGATCGTCACGCCGCCGGACGTGGTGTCGCAACTGCTCCTGGCGATCCCGATGTGCCTGTTGTACGAATGCGGCATTCTACTGGCGCAACTGATCGAGCGGTTCTTCGGCAAGCGCGCGGCCGGGGAAAAGGGCGCGCCGGATGCGACCGACAGCGCACCGGATCAGGCCGGGACCGAACAAAAGCGCTTGCAGTAGCCGTCACGCTCGGCGGCGCGCGCAGCGTGCTTCTATTGCAATACGCCCAGCTCGCGCGCGCGCACCAGCGCATGCGTGCGGTTGCCGACCCGCAGCGTCTCGTAGATCTTCTTCAGATACCACTTCACCGTTTCCTCTGAGATGAACAGGCGCTGGCCGATTTCGCGGTTTCTGAGGCCCAGGCCGAGCAGGTTGAGAATCTGCACTTCGCGCTGGTGCAGCGGCAGCGGCCGCCGCGCAGAAGCGGCCGGCGCCGCCGCGGTGCGGTGCTGTCCCAGCGTCTGGGCAATGCGCTGCGCGAATGCGGCGTGCGCGCCGCCGTGGCTTTGCAGCAGTCCGGCAAGCCCGGCGCCCGCCGCGAGAAATGGATACAGAACCCCGGCCGGCGCGGCCAGCGCCAGCGCCTCGCCGATCGCCCTGGCCGCCGCCGCTGCGTCCCCCATGCCTTCGCGCGCCAGCGCCTGCCAGATGCGGAACTCGATTTGCATGCGGCCGCGTCCAGCGCGGCGCGCCTGCGCCAGCTCGGCGGTGGCGAGTTTAAGTGCCTGGGGAAAACGCGCACGGGCGAGCGCCAATTCGACCGAGGCGCTCACCCAGGACGCGTGATGCTCGGTGTGCAGCGCGACTGCGGCGTGGCCGGACATCTCCAGCATGCCGCGCGCGCGGCGCAGGCACTCCTCGGCGCGTTCCAGCTTGCCGCCGCGGCAGGCGAGTCGCGCTTCGGCGAGGTCGGCGCGGAAAGCGACGCGGTCGATATTGCGCTCGGCGCCGACGGCGCGCGCCCGCGCAAGGTCGGCCTCGGCGGCGGCGTCCTCGCCCAGCAGCGAGAGCACCTGCGCGCGGATCACCTGGGCCACGCCGACGAAGGCGTAGGTCTGCGTGGAGTCGAGCAGGTCGATGGCTTCGCCCAGCTCGGCCAGTGCCGCTGCAGTATCGTTCACCTCGAGCCGCATGATCGCCAGGGCCACGCGCAGGAAACAGGCACTGCCGGTTCTGAGCCAGCGCCGGTTGCGGGTATCGCGCAGCCAGTACTCGAGCTCGCCGGCCGCGATGTCCGGGCGCGCGCGCAGGTAGTCGACAATGGCAATGTTGTAGCGAGCCATCAGGTTCACCACCGTTTCCTCGCTCGCGTCGGAGATGCGCACCGCCTCGGTGAATTGCCCGCGCGCGCCTTCCAGCCGGCCGGCCAGGCGCTCGGCATAACCCAGCACCACGTGGGCATAAGCGCGCTGCAGCGGATCCTCGGGTCCGAACGCCTGCGGCAGCTCGGCTTTGAGTCCGCTGACATCGGGCAGGTCGTAGCGCGTCACCCCGCTCATGGTGCGCAGGATCTGCAACTCGGCGCGCAGGGTCGGCAACTCCGCGGCGGCGCGCCTGCCCGGGCCGGTGCGCTCGATCGCCAGCTCGGCGGCGCGAATCGAGCGGATCGCAGCGAGCGCGTCGCCGAGGTACAGATGCGTCCAGGCTTCAAGCACGCACAGCCTGGTCGAACGCGCGACCGCCGTGCGCGGCAGCGCCTCCAGCCAGGTGTGCAGTTCCTTCAGGTTGCCTTCGCGCAGCAGGTTGCGGCCGTGGCGCTCGAGCAGCCGCACCGCCGGCCCGTACAGCCCGCCGCGCAGGGCGTAGCGCAGCGCCTCCGCCGGCAGGTCGTTGGTGGCGAGCCAGTCGCAGGCGCGCTGATACAGCGATTTCAGCAACTCCGGGTCGCTCGCCTTCAGGCGCTGGCGCAGAAAGGCCGAGAACAAGTGATGGTAGCGATACCAGATACGGTCCTGGTCCAGGCGCAGGATGAACAGATTGGCCCGCTCCAGTTCGCCGATGCGCGCGTGGCTGTCGCGCCGTCCGGTGAGCGCATTGGCCAGCGGCACGCTGAACTGATCGAGCACCGCGGTGCGATTGAGAAACTGGCGCAGCGCAGGCGTTTGCCGCGACACGATGTCTTCGAGAAGGTAGTCGGCGAAACTGGCGACCCCCGGGCGCTCGCCCGCATCCAGAGCCAGCGGCGGGGCGGCACTCGCGCGCTGCGCCAAAGCGATGGTGGCGAGCTGCAGGCCGCCGATCCAGCCTTCGGTCTGCTCCGCCAGCATGCCGATCTGCGCCTCCGACACTTTGAGCTGTTTCAGCCCGCGCAGATAGTTGCGGATCTCCAGCGGCGAAAAGCGCAGCTCGGCAAAACCCAGTTCGAGCACCGCGCCGCGCGCACGCAGGCGCGCGATCGCCAGCGGCGGCTGGCTCTGGCTGGCGATTGCGAGGTGGATGCTGGCGGCAGAATACTGCAGCAGGTAGCTGACTGCGGCTTGCACCGCGCCATCGGTGATTTCCTGGAAGTCGTCGAGGAAGATCGCCAGCGGGGCGGCGCTGGTGGTGAGGTCATTGATCAGGCTCGCCATCACCTCCTGCAGCGGCACGCGCGCCGCCGAGCGCATCATCTCGTAGGCGTCGCCCCCGGCCGCCGGGCGCGCGCGCTGCACCGCTGCGATCAGGCTCGCGCAAAAGCGCTGCACGTCGTTGTCCGAGGCATCCAGCGACAGCCAGCACACGTCCATGCCCTGGGCCGCGAGCGCCAGGTAGCCCTGCGACATCAGGGTCGATTTGCCCGAGCCGCTGGGGGCGGTGACCAGCGCCAGCTTGTTTGCGCGCAGGTTGCAGAACCCGGCCAGCACCTCCGGCCGCGCGAGCAGCAGGGCCTCGCTCGAGGGTGGGACCAGCTTGGTCAGCGGGGGGGTGGGCAGGCGGCGTTTGACCATATTGTGCATTTTCCACCCTTTCGGGGGGTGAAAGGGCGGAACTATGCGGGCACGATGGGGTTCGGTTCCGGTAGCATTGCGCCGGGAACGCAGGGTTTCCCGTCGATGCGGTTTCAGTACTCAGACGATACAGAGGAGGAATCATGCAGATCAGACATTCAGTAATCGCCGGCTTCGCACTCGCCCTAGGCGCCGGCTTCGCGTCGGCGCAGGACATCAAGATCGCGCACGTGTACGACAAGACCGGGCCGCTCGAGGCCTACGCCAAGCAGTCGAGCATCGGCTTTACCATGGGGCTGGAGTACGCTACCGGCGGCAAGATGGAGCTGCTTGGGCGCAAGCTCGTCGTAATCGAAAAGGACACCCAGAGCAAGCCGGACGTGGGCAAGGCGCAGCTCGCCGCCGCCTACGGCGACGACAAGGCGGACATCGCGGTCGGTCCGGTCAACTCCGGCGTCGGCTTGGCCATGCTGCCGGTAGCAGAAGAATACAAGAAGGTGCTGCTGGTCGAACCGGCGGTGGCCGACTCCATCACCGGCGACAAGTGGAACCGTTACGTTTTCCGCACTTCGCGCAATTCGACGCAGGATGCGGTCGCCGGCGCGGCGACGCTGACCGGCGATGCCTCGATTGCGATGCTGGCGCAGGACTATGCCTTCGGCCGCGACGGGGTCAAGGCGTTCAAGGAGGCGCTGGCCAAGGCCAACCCCAGGGCGAAGATCATCCATGAGGAATACGCGCCGGCGGCCACCACCGACTTTACCGCTCCCGCGCAGCGCATCTTCGAGGTGCTGAAGGACAAGCCTGGGCGCAAGGTGCTCGGGATCATCTGGGCCGGCGCGCATCCGATGGTGAAGCTCATGGGGATGAACCCGGAACGCTACGGCATCGAACTCGCGCCGGGCGGCAACATCCTGCCGGTGTTGAAGACCTGGAAGGACTATGCGGGCGCGGAGGGCGCGATTTATTACTACTACGGCTTCCCCAAGAACGCGATGAACGACTGGCTGGTGAAGGAGCATGAGAAGCGCCATGGCCAACCGCCGGATTTTTTCACCGCGGGCGGCTTCGCCGCGGCGGTTGCGGTGGTCGAAGGGATCAAGAAGGCGGGCAGCACCAACACCGAGAAACTGATCGCCGCCATGGAGGGCATGTCGTTCGAGACGCCCAAGGGCAGGATGACTTTCCGCAAGGAAGACCATCAGGCGATGCAGAATATGTATCACTTCCGCATCAAGAAGAGCCAGAAGAACGAGTGGGACCTGCTGGAACTGGTGCGCGAGATTCCCGCCTCCGAACTGTCCGTGCCGATTCAGAACAAGCGTTAAAGCCGGACGCTGCCGCGCCGGTTTAACTCCGCGGGATGGAACGGACGCGAGCGCCGTTCATCCCGCGGATAGTTTCCGCTATCGAAATTCATTCATGTCCGAACAGCGCTCCGGGGAACATCCGGTTCTTGAGACGCACGGCCTCACCATCCGCTTCGGCGGTCACGTTGCCGTCAACCAGGTGTCCTGCGCGTTTCATCCGGGCACGCTCACCGCCATCGTCGGGCCCAACGGCGCCGGCAAGACGACCTACTTCAATCTGATTTCCGGCCAGCTGCGGCCTACGGGCGGCCGCGTCACACTCTACGGCGAGGACATCACCGACCTGCCGGCACCGCGGCGCACCCGGCGCGGCATGGGGCGGGCGTTCCAGCTCACCAATCTGTTTCCCCGACTGAGCGTGCTCGAAAACGTACGCCTGGCGGTGCAGTCGCACGCCGGCATGGGCCTTAACCTGTTCTCGGTTTGGGACGGCCATGTCGAACTCATCGAGCGCGCCGAGCATTGTCTGCACCGTGTCAAGCTGGCCGACCGGCGCGACACCCTGGCCTCGGCGCTGGCGCACGGCGACCAGAGGAAGCTCGAGGTGGCGATTCTGCTCGCGCTCGATCCCGACCTGTTCATGTTCGACGAACCCACTGCCGGCATGAGCGCGGACGAGGTGCCGGCGATCCTGGAGTTGATCCACGAGATCAAGAACCAGGGGGACAAGACCATCCTGCTGGTCGAGCACAAAATGGACGTGGTCAGGTCGCTCGCCGACCGTATTATCGTGCTGCACCAGGGTGAACTCGTCGCCGACGGAGAGCCGGCCGGGGTAATCGCCTCGCCGATCGTGCGGCAGGCCTATCTGGGGCTGGCCGGACATGAGTAATCTGCTCGCGCTTGCCGGAGTCAACACCCACATCGGTCATTACCATATCCTGCAAGGCGTCGATTTCGTCGTGCCGCACGGCGGACTCACTGTGCTGCTGGGCCGGAACGGCGCCGGCAAGACCACCTGCCTGCGCACCATCATGGGATTGTGGAAGGCCTCCGCCGGGCGCATCGACTTCGACGGCGCCGACATCAGCAGCCGTTCGACGCCGGCGGTGGCGCAGCTCGGCATCGGCTACGTGCCCGAATCCATGGGCATTTTCGCCGGACTCACGGTGCGCGAGAACCTGACGCTGGCGGCGCGCGAGGGGCCGATCGACACGCGGCGCCTGGACTGGATGTTCGGGTTTCTTCCGGCGCTGAAGAAATTCTGGCATCTCCCCGCCGGCCACCTCTCCGGCGGACAAAAGCAGATGCTCGCCATCGCGCGCGCCATCATCGAACCGAGAAAGCTGCTGCTCGTCGACGAGCCGACCAAGGGCCTGGCGCCTTCGATCATTGCACACATGGTCGAGGCGTTTCGCGAATTGAAACGGACCGACACCACGATCCTGCTGGTGGAACAGAACTTCGATTTCGCGCGTGCGCTCGGCGATACGGTCGCGGTCATGGATTCCGGTCGTATCGTGCATAGCGGCAGCATGCGCGAACTGGCCGATGACGAGGCGCAGCAGCAGAAGCTCCTCGGCCTGTCTTTGGACGCGCATCAATGAGCCAAACCAAAGACGCGCTGCGCGTGCCCGGTCCGGACAAGATTCCGCTCGCGTTGATCCCGGTGATCGCGCTGGCGGCGCTGCCGCTGATTCCCAGCCTGCCGACCTGGGTCACGCTCACCGTCGCCGGCCTCGCCATGGGAATGATGATATTCATCATGGCTTCGGGGCTGACCCTGGTGTTCGGTCTGATGGACGTGATGAACTTCGCTCATGGCGCCTTCATCACCATCGGCGCCTTCGTCGCCACCAGCGTGCTGCTCCCACTCGCCGGGTGGACCCAGACGGACAGCCTGTGGATGAATCTTGCGGCGCTGCTGCCGGCGATCCTCGCCGCAATGGCAGTGACCGGGGCCCTCGGCCTCGCCTTCGAGCGCGTGATCATCAAGCCCGTATACGGCCAGCACTTGAAGCAGATCCTGATCACCATGGGCGGACTGATCGTGGCCGAGCAGTCGATCCACGTCATCTGGGGTCCGGACATCATTGCTTTGTCCAAACCGGCGACGCTGCGCGGCAGTTTTATCTTCGGCGACATCGCCATCGAGAAATACCGGGTGCTCGCGGTAATTGTCGGGCTCGCCGTATTCGCCGCCATGTTCCTGGTGCTCAACCGCACCCGCGTCGGCCTGCTGATCCGCGCCGGGGTCGAGGACAGCGAAATGGTGGAGTCACTGGGCTACCGCATCCGCCGCGTATTCATCGGGGTGTTCACCGCAGGCTCCGCGCTCGCAGGCCTGGGCGGAGTGATGTGGGCGCTGTACCAGGAGACGGTCAACTCGGCCATGGGCATGCAGGTGATGATCCTGATATTCATCGTCATCATCATCGGCGGCCTGGGTTCGGTCGGCGGCTGCTTCATCGGCGCGCTGCTGGTGGGCCTGGTGGCGAACTACGTCGGCTTTCTCGCGCCCAAGATCGCTCTGGGCTCCAACATCCTGCTGATGGTGCTGATCCTGCTGTGGCGGCCGCAGGGCCTGTATCCGGTGGCGAAGAGGTAGTCTTGATACGGCAGCTTCTATCCGGCGATTACCCACGCAGCCGCGCGCTCACCGTCGTGCTGCTGCTGATCCTCGCTGGCCTCGCGCTCGCGCCCTTTGTGTTTCCGGGGACGCGCTCGCTCGACGTCGCGGCCAAGGTGTGCGTGTTCATCCTGCTGGTGGCGAGCTATGACCTGCTGCTCGGCTACACCGGCATCGTCTCGTTCGCACACACCATGTTTTTCGGCATCGGCGCCTACGGCATTGCCATCGCCGCTTCCAGGCTGGGCCCGACTTGGGGCAGCCTCGCCCTGGGCAGCCTCGCTGCGCTCGTCTGCTCGGCGCTGCTGTCGCTGCTGATCGGCATCCTGTCGCTGCGGGTCAAGACCATATTCTTCGCCATGATCACGCTCGCGGTGGCCACGTTTTTCGCCATTCTCGCGTCGCAGCTGTCCGGGTTTACCGGGGGCGAGGACGGGCTCACCTACAAGTTGCCCGAATTGCTGCTGCCGGGCACAAAGCTGTTCGAGACGCCGCTGTTCGGCGTCGAAATCAACGGCAAAATCGTTTCCTATTACGTCGTGTTCTTTGGCGCGGCGATGCTGTTCCTGGCGCTGTTGCGGGTGGTGAACTCGCCTTTCGGCCGCGTGCTGCAGGCGATCCGCGAGAACGATTTCCGTGCCGAGGCGATCGGTTACCGCAGCGTGATCTATCGCAGCGTCGCCAACTGTGTGGCGGCGCTCGCGGCCAGCGCCGCCGGCATTCTGTATGCGCTGTGGCTGCGCTACGCCGGACCCGACACCACGCTGTCGTTCGACATCATGGTCGACATCCTGCTGATCGTCGTGATTGGCGGCATGGGGACCATGTACGGCGCGGTGGTCGGAGCGACACTGTTCGTCATCGCACAAAACTACCTGCAGGATCTGATGAAGCTCGCCAGCGATGCGGCTGTCGGAATACCGCTCCTGCCCAACCTGGTGCACCCGGACCGCTGGCTGCTGTGGCTGGGGATACTGTTCATCCTCAGCGTGTACCGCTTTCCCGCCGGCATCGTGGGCAAGCTGAGGGCGGGGAAATGACCATCGCTTCCCGTTACATCACGGTGCTCGAGCGCGAGCTGCATTACACCGAGTGGGGCCGCGGCAACGATAAAACCATCGTCATGTGGCATGGCCTCGCGCGCACCGGGCGCGATTTCGACGACATCGCCGCAGCGCTCGCGCGGCGCTACCGCGTGATTTGTCCGGACACCATCGGCCGCGGGCTGTCGCAGTGGAGTCCGGCGCCCGACGCGGAATACTGCCTCGCGTTCTATGCGCGCCTGGCCGCGGCGTTCTGCGACGCGCTCGGCATCGGGCGCATGCACTGGGTCGGCACTTCGATGGGCGGGGCGATAGGCATCAAGCTTGCGAGCCGCAAGGATGGCGCGCTTGCCGGCCGCATCGACAAGCTGGTGCTGAACGACAACGGCCCGCAGCTGGCGGGCGCCGCGATCGAGCGCATCCGCAGCTATGCCGGCAACGCGGCGGCGTTTTCCAGAGTGAGCGAGCTCGAAGCCTATTTCCGCCGGATCTATGCGCCTTACGGCATGCTCACCGAGTGCGAGTGGATCAAGCTCACCGAGACCTCGGTGAGGCGCCTGCCCGACGGCCGCGTTACGCCGCATTACGATCCGAACATGGTGCGGCAGTTCATCAATTTTCCGCACGACTACGACCTGTGGCCGGAGTACGACGCAATCGACATTCCAGTGCTGTGCCTGCGCGGCGCGGATTCCGATCTGCTGCTCGCCGAGACGGCGCAGGCGATGCGTGAGCGCGGCCCGCGGGCGCGCCTGGCGGAGATCGCCGGTTGCGGCCATGCGCCCGCGCTCAATGTGCCGGGGCAGATCGGGCTGGTGGAGGAGTTTCTGGCGCCCTGAGTCGTTGGCTGCGGCGTCTTAAGCGCCGTTGCATGTCACGAACGGCCATTGCGCGCTGCGCGCGCCAACCGTGTTTTCCGTACGGATGAAAAGCGCATCCGTACGGAAAACACGGTTATAGTTAAAAGCAAGCACGGCGTGGGTTCTTATGCAAGATCGTCGATTGCGTACGGACGGGTTCATCGTCCGTACGCAATCGACGATCCGCGCGGACGGCTTTTCGTCCGCGCAAAATCGCAACTCTGCGGGATTCGGATTGTTACTGTTTACTCGCGCGGCCGATTCACGCCGGGCCGCTTGCCCACCTGCACCTGCAATTCCAACTCGCTCTGGCCGCGTTTCAGTCCGAGCGTGGTCTGCTTGCCCGGCGCCAGCGCGACAATCAGGTTGCGCATGGAATCCGGATCGCGCACCGGCTTGCCGTCCACCGTGACCACGATGTCCCCGGGCTTGATGCCGGCGCGGTCGGCGGGGCTGCCGCGCTGCACCCCGGCGACCAGCACCCCGGCGGTGGTGGCGAGCTTGAACGAGTCGGTCAGCTCCGGCGTGATTTCCTGCAATTCCACGCCGACCCAGCCGCGCGTGACGGCGCCGGTTTCGATCAACTGCTCCATCACCTGTTTGGCGGTGGAAACCGGAATGGCGAAGCCGATGCCGATGGAGCCGCCGGATTGCGACAATATCGCGGTGTTGATGCCGACCAGGTTTCCGGTCGCGTCGATCAGCGCGCCGCCCGAATTCCCCTGGTTGATCGCGGCGTCGGTCTGGATGAAATTCTCGAACGTGTTGATGCGCAGGCCGGTCCGGTGGAGCGCCGAAACGATGCCCATGGTCACCGTCTGGCCGACGCCGAGCGGGTTGCCGATGGCCAGCACCACGTCGCCGACTCTCAGGTTTTCCGCCTGAGCCAGCGTGATGGCCGGCAGGTTCTGCGCGTCGACATGCAATACGGCGAGGTCGGTTTCGGGATCGTTGCCCACCACCTTGGCGACAAGTCTTTTGCCGTCGGGGAGCGCCACCTCGATTTCGTCCGCGGCCTCGACCACGTGCTGGTTGGTCAGAATGTAACCTTGGGCGTTGATGATGACGCCCGAGCCCAGGCTGAAGGCGCGCTGCGCCTCGTCCTCGAAGCGCTCGCCGAAGAAATGGCGGAACAGGGGATCGTTGAGGAAGGGGTTGCGCGGCCGTTTCACTTCCTTGCTGGTGAAGATGCTCACCACGGCCGGCGCAGCCCTGCGTACCGCATCGCTGTAGGAGGCGGCTTTGTCACCGGTGCTGGTCCCGGCCGGCGCTGCTGCCTGGTTCAACTGGACCGGGACCGCGGGCTTGCCCGGCAGCCATTCAGGCTTGAGCGTAGCAACGACGAACAGGAGGGCGAGGCAGATGGTGGCCGTCTGCGCAAAGGTCAGCCAGAGTCGGTACATCGGGTGCGTGTCCTTGCTTTCGTTACGAGATGAGGGGCTACCTCCCCGCATGCTCCCCCGGATCGGCCCGTTGCAAAATCCAAGTTGCAACCAGTCCGCTATGTTGGGCAGGTGACATGCCGGCGTGTGCGCGGGTGCAATTCCCGCTGGCCTATGCGATGGGTGCCGCAATGCAGCGCGAGGAACTGAACCGTTACTCAGACGGCCTGTCGGAGGTCTCCCGATTCCCGAATTATTGCCCAAACGGGCTGCAGGTGGAAGCGCGCGGGGAAATCTCGGAGCAGCAGGCGCATCTGGCGCCGCGCTCGGGCGTGAAGCAAAGATTCGCCGACATTCAAAATCCGGCATGAAGCCGGTTCCGCGCCTGGTTGGAACCGAGGTAGATTTTCTTCATCCATTTCAGTGTGTTAGCGCATAAAACTTTAATCCAGCCGGCACTTTCAGGTATAATCATCGGCTTTTGCATATAGCAGAATCTTGTATATCGAGGAACCTTGAATGAGCGACGATAAGCAAGTGAACACGAGCCGGCGCAATCTGGTGATTGCTAGCTGTGCCGCGGGCGGTGCCGCTGGTGTGGCCGCGGCTGTGCCGTTTGCCGCAAGCTGGCTGCCATCGGAGCGCGCCAAGGCGGGCGGCGCGCCGGTCGTAGCCGACATTGGCACCCTCGAGCCGGGCCAGATCATGACCGTGGAATGGCGCTCGAAGCCGGTATGGATAGTACGCCGCACCAAGGAAATGCTCGACGGCGTGGCGAGCGTCGATAGCAAGGTGTCCGATCCGGGCTCCGATGTGCCGATGCAGCCGGAGTACGCGAAAAACGAATTCCGCTCGATCAAGCCCGAGGTGCTGGTGCTCGTGGGCATCTGCACCCACCTCGGTTGCTCGCCGCAATCCAAACCGGCCGAGGACAAGGCGGAAATGGGCGGCGACTGGACCGGCGGTTTTTTCTGTCCCTGCCACGGATCCAAGTTCGACCTTGCCGGGCGGGTATACAAAGGCGCGCCGGCGCCGGTGAACCTCGAGGTGCCGCAACATATCTATCTGTCCGATACCCGCATTCTCATCGGCGACGACAAGAAAGGGGCATGACGCATGGCCGCCGCAGAAAAACCCCCCGTTACCGGAACCGGCTCGGTCGCGCTCGACGGCGCGCTTACCTGGGTGGATCAGCGCTTTCCCCTGATATCGACCTGGAAGGCGCATCTGACGGAGTATTACGCGCCGAAGAATTTCAACTTCTGGTACTACTTCGGCTCGCTGGCCATGCTCGTGCTGGCGATCCAGATCGTGACCGGCATTTTTCTCACCATGAACTACAAGCCGGACGCGAACCTGGCGTTCGCCTCGGTGGAATACATCATGCGCGAGGTGCCGGGCGGCTGGTTCATCCGCTACATGCACTCGACCGGCGCCTCGGCCTTTTTCATCTGCGTCTATCTGCACATGTTCCGCGCGGTGCTGTACGGTTCCCACCGTAAGCCGCGCGAGCTGATCTGGATTTTCGGCGTGCTGATTTACCTGGTGCTGATGGGCGAAGCCTTTTTCGGCTATCTGCTGCCCTGGGGGCAGATGTCCTACTGGGGCGCGCAGGTGATCATCAACCTGTTCTCCGCTATCCCCTTCATCGGCCCGGATCTTTCCCTGTGGATCCGCGGCGACTACGTCATTTCGGATGCGACGCTCAACCGCTTCTTCGCCCTGCACGTGATCGCAATGCCGCTGGTGTTGCTGGGGCTGGTGATGGCGCATCTTCTGGCCCTGCACGAGGTCGGCTCGAACAATCCGGACGGCATCGAGATCACCAAGCACAAAGACGCCAATGGCGTGCCGCTCGACGGCATCCCGTTTCATCCCTACTACACGGTGAAGGACATCCTCGGCGTGGTGGTGTTCCTGATTGTGTTTGTGATCATCATGTTCTTCGCGCCGGAGATGGGCGGCTACTTCCTGGAATACAACAACTTCGTTCCGGCCAATCCGCTGCAGACGCCGGCGCATATCGCGCCGGTGTGGTACTTCACTCCCTATTACTCCATCCTGCGCGCGGTGCCGCCGATGTTCAATTCGCAGTTCCCCGGCGTGGTGGCGATGGGGGTGTCGGTGATGGTGCTGTTTCTGCTGCCCTGGCTGGACCGCGGCGCGGTGAAGTCGATCCGTTACCGCGGCACGCATTTCAAGGTCGCGCTTAGCGCCTTCGTGATTGTGTTCCTCATCCTTGGCTACCTCGGCACCGAAACCATCACGGTATGGGGCCAGTTCGGCGGGTGGCTCGGCAACGCCGACCGCGCGACGGTGGCGGCGCGCATCTGCACGGTAATCTACTTCCTGTTCTTCATCCTGATGCCCTGGTACACCAAGGTGGACAGGACCAAACCCGAACCGGAAAGGGTGACCCACTAATGAGGAATCTCATTGCAAGCCTGTTGTTACCGGCGGTGGCTCTCATCGCGTCGCCCGCGGCCCTGTTTGTATCGCCTGCGCTCCTGTTTGTATTGCCTGCGGCGATGGCTTCCGAGGGTGGCGTGCGGCTGGACGCGGCCCCGATCAACCCGGCCGACGTGGTCAGCCTGCAGCGAGGCGCGCGCACCTTCGCCAACTACTGCCTCAACTGCCACAGCGCCTCGCTGATGCGCTGGAACCGTTTGATGGAGCTGGGACTGAACGAGTCGCAGATCACGGACAATCTCATTTTCGACGGCAGCAAAGTGGGCGATCTGATGAACGTTTCCATGACCAAGAAGGACGGGAGGAAATGGTTTGGCGCCGCCCCGCCCGACCTGTCGGTGATCGCGCGTGCGCGCGGCGCCGATTGGCTCTACAGCTACCTGCGCGGGTTCTACCGGGACCCGGCCCGGTCCACGGGCTGGAACAACACCGTGTACGAAAA
This sequence comes from Betaproteobacteria bacterium RIFCSPLOWO2_12_FULL_64_23, assembly GCA_001770575.1. Taxonomy (GTDB): domain Bacteria; phylum Pseudomonadota; class Gammaproteobacteria; order Burkholderiales; family SG8-39; genus 2-12-FULL-64-23. Next base: position 7,676 of record MERK01000095.1, on the reverse strand, counting down.
CGTCGGTATGCCCAATCCCATGTGGCAGTTGCAGGGCGAGCGCGTGCGCGTCGAGCAAGCGGCGAGGGGCGGCGAGGGCAAAGACAGCCACGGCGGCGCGGCCAGGGCGGTCAAGTACGAAATGGTGAAGCCGGGCAGCCTGACGCCGGTGCAGTACGACGAAACCGTGGCCGATCTGGTCAACTTTCTGGTCTACATGGGCGAGCCGGCGGCCACCAGCCGCAAGCAGATCGGCATTTTCGTGCTGCTGTTCCTGCTCGCTTTGTGGCCGCTGGCCTATCTTCTGAAAAGGGAGTTCTGGAAAGACGTGCATTAATCCGGCCGTGGTAAAGGGTGGTGAATGACGGGCGTCGCGCCCGCACCGCCCAACGACCGTTCCCCATTGCGCCCACCACTTGGATACAAATTTATCATGATGAACCTATATTCCGGCACGACCTGCCCCTTTTCCCAGCGCTGCCGCATCGTGCTGTACGAGAAGGGCATGGACTTTCAGATCATCGACGTCGACCTGTTCAACAAGCCGGAGGACATCGCGGTGATGAATCCCTACAACCGCTTGCCGGTGCTGGTCGAGCGCGACCTGGTCCTGTACGAGTCGAACATCATCAACGAATACATCGACGAGCGCTTCCCGCACCCGCAACTGATGCCGCCCGACCCGGTGATGCGCGCGCGCGCGCGGCTGCTGCTCTACAATTTCGAGGTGGAGCTGTTCAGCCGCATCGACATCCTCGAGGACGGCACGGTCAAGCAGCAGGAAAAGGCGCGCTCGCATGTGGCCGACCGGCTGACGGAGCTCGCGCCGATCTTCGTCAAGCAGAAATACATGCTGGGCGATGAATTCTCCATGCTCGATGTGGCGATTGCGCCGCTCTTGTGGCGCCTGAATCACTACGGCGTCTCCCTGGGCAAGCCGGCCGCGCCGCTGATGAAATACGCCGAGCGGCTGTTCTCCCGCCCGGCGTTCATCGAGGCGCTGACGCCATCCGAAAAGGTGATGCGGAAGTGACCCGATAGGGGTCATTCAAAGCAGTCCGGCGACGAAGGATCCGCCTTCCGCATATGTCCGAGCCCTCCAACAAACCTTACCTGATGCGCGCCATCTACGATTGGTGCGTGGACTGCGGTTACACGCCTTATCTTACGGTAACGGTGGATGCGCGCACGCGCGTGCCGATGGAGTACGTCAAGGACGGCCAGATTGTGCTCAACATCGGCCCGGTCGCCGTGGAACGTTTCAAGATGGGCAATGATCTGATCGAATTCTCCGCCCGCTTCAACAGCGCGGGGCGCGAAATCTCGATCCCGGTCGGCGCGGTGTCCGCGATCTATGCGCGCGAGAACGGCCAGGGCTTGTCGTTCGAGGTCATTGCGGCGGATGCGGCCGCTTCGGCCCCGCCGGCCGAGGCCGACGGCAGCGATGAAACGCCACCCGGGCCGCCGCGGCCCTCAGGCAAGCCTTCGCTGCGGCGGGTGAAGTAAGGCGTTCCGCTGCGCCGCGAGGCGCGGCCGGCGGGGGACGGATGTCCGCGATCTCCCGCGTATAATGGTCGCGCATGCCGGGTTAGCTCAGTTGGTAGAGCAGCGCATTTGTAATGCGACGGTCGAGGGTTCGAATCCTTTACCCGGCACCATTAAATAGTCCGATAGAGGCCGTAAGTCTAAGTAAGCGCAAGACTTATGGCCTTTTTCTTCTCCGAAGTAGTCCGCAGCGTGCGATCGCAATCCGGGGATATGCGGGGGTGTTCTTCGGGGTATCGGCCCCTGGTTTGGGGGTATCGCGTACCCCGGCAAATTGGCAGGATGAAGATCGAACTTATTCAGCCCAAGCCGCGTATCGAGGACTGGCGCGTAGAGCTCAACGGGCGAACAGTCGGCAGCGTGTGGCCATGCAGTGATAGCGATCTCGTTTCCGTTGCCGTCAGATAATCCGCGCCGACCCAAGAGGCTGCATTCATGTGGCGAGGAAGTAGGTACACGGCATAATGACCGCTGATTGAAAAGTTTCCCTGGACTTATCAAAATGGATATAATTCGAAGGAAACCGATAGAATGGACCGGAGATAGCCGTGAGGCGATACGGCGATTCCCGGAAGTTGCGAAGCAGCGCAGCGGTCGCGAGCTTGCACGGGTTCAGGAAGGACTGGAACCAACCGACTGCAAGCCGATGCCATCTATCGGCCTGCGGGTCAGCGAGATTCGGATGCGCGAGGACAGCGGCGCTTTTCGCGTCATCTACGTAGCCAAGTTCTCGGAGGCGATCTACGTGCTTCACGCCTTCCAGAAGAAGGCACAGAAGACGCCGAAAGCAGAGATCGAGTTGGCGCGCAAGCGCTACAGGGCAATGCTTAGGGCCTGTTGACATTCATCGCATGAGACGC
>MERK01000095.1:4913-5264 GCA_001770575.1 Betaproteobacteria bacterium RIFCSPLOWO2_12_FULL_64_23 | reverse complement strand
GGCGCCGCATTTAGAGGCAACCCGAAGGGACGGGGGATAATTTGGGACGCCGCGCGGCGTTGCTCGTCGCTTGTTTAGAATGGCCAAACGGCACTCCTCGCGCCTTGCGCTGCATCCCAAATTACCCCCGTCGCGCTCATGTGCTGAATGTCAACAGGCCCTAACGAAAGGAAATTGCGATGGTCGAAAAGCTGAAGATAGTACGCGGAAGCGGAAACGTATTCCTGGATATTGGATTTTCTCCGGACGAGGCGCAGAACCTCCATTTGCGCTCGGAACTGATGAGCAAGATCGAGCACTTTGTCCGCTCCAGCGGACTTACCCAAAAGGAATGTGCGACCCGCATGGGCG
>MERK01000095.1:3353-4894 GCA_001770575.1 Betaproteobacteria bacterium RIFCSPLOWO2_12_FULL_64_23 | reverse complement strand
AAAAGGAATGTGCGACCCGCATGGGCGTGACGCAGCCGCGGCTGAGTGACCTTCTCAAAGGCAAGATCGACAAATTCAGCCTCGATGCACTGGTCAACATGCTTGGGCGCGCCGGCATGCGTGTGCGCCTTTTCGTGAAGAAAGCTGCGTGACGGCAAGCACATTGAACGTGCCAAAGACTATTTTGAAGACCACAAAGCCCGTGCGGCGCAAGAATCGCGCAGCCGCACCTAGCCTGCCTTACAAGGACTCGCTGATCGAGTGAGGTTGCCCCTGAAAAACGTACTTCTTAACCGGGTGTAGAGTTCACGGTGAAGGAGATGCGAAATGATGACAGAAAAGGGCAGTAGAGCGGCGTACACGCTGGAGTTCAAGCTGGAGGCGGTACGTCTGGTACATGGTGGACAAGCCAAGGCGGTCACGGCCAAGATTCTGGGTGTGCCGGCGCCGACACTGGGCAACTGGGTACGACTTGCGGCCCAGGGCAACCTCAGAACGCATTCGTGCCCCCGCCAAAAACCTTGGCGGCTTGCTGTTGATTGAGCTTGAACCGCTCGCGGACGTTGGCGAGCAGATCAATTGGCGTCAACTCGCGATTGACCTTTTTGTTAAATGCCAGCATCTCCTTTGACATACGCGCTGATTCGTCGATGTCCACGACCACCTCACGGCACTTCAGGTTATTGCAGAATTTCTCCTTTACCGCCTTGATCACCGTCGATTTCCCCTTATAGCTATACGGCAGCTCACGGGTGGCGACGATCAGGTCGCCGATCCCACATGTTGGGCACTTCATTCGTCTTTCTCCTTGAACGAGACGATCAAGAGATTCCGCAGAACTGCGCGCTTTGCGCTTTTCCACGAGGCAAATATTAACCTACTTGGTTATTTATGGTAAGTAGGTTAGTTAGTTTGTCGCCCAGCTGCGACTGATTGTCTGCTCCATCTAGCCGAGTCGCATCCTCGGCAACCGCGCTTGCTCAGCAGGATTGGCAAATCGCATCGGCGTGGGTACCGAAGTGCGTCGGGCGACTGGTCGCGCTCAGGACGCAGGCGACCAGGTCCACGCTGCCGCCGGGGGAAAACGGCGTGACCATGCGCACGGCCTTGACCGGAGAATCCGCGGCGAACGCAGTCGTTGCGATCAGCAAGGCCGCGCCGGCCAACACGATTTTGAATGTTGTGTGCCGCATGATTACCCTCCTCAGGACTGCTTGAACGATATCAGCTCCCAGCGCATCGACTGGATGACCTTCGAGCCGCTCCCGCCGCGTCCGCCTCCCCGCTGTCCACCCCGTCCGGACATCTCGTGGGTCTGTTCTATTGCGATTGCCCGGCGCACCTGGTCGGGCGCCATCCATTTCGTGAGGTTCGTCACCTGGGCCTTTCCTTCATCGATCTCGAACACTCCGCGGCCCTCGATGCGGAACGCATTGAACGTTCCCGCCGGGACGGTGATCTTCTCGCGGGCGACGATGCGCAGCTCCATCTCGTTGAGACCGCTTTTGCCTTTCCGAGTCGTAATGCGGAACTGCGTCACC
>MERK01000095.1:0-3326 GCA_001770575.1 Betaproteobacteria bacterium RIFCSPLOWO2_12_FULL_64_23 | reverse complement strand
GGCTCGAGCTGGTTGGGCGACAAGACCCCGCCGCTCGCAAGCCGCAGGGTGTTGCCGAGCAGGTCCGTCACGAGGCCGTTGCGATAGCGCACCTCGTTGGCGGTGATCTCGGCGACGGAATAGTTTATTCTTCGCTCCTCATTCTTCAACCGGTCGAGGCGCCTGTAAGTGTAGGTGTCCCCGACCTGCCATTTCGTGTTCGCCCCGGCCGAGCCTTGGCTGAAAGGGTTTCCCTCCTGCGGCGCGATCTGGACCTTCTTCTCACCCTGCGCGGCAAGCAGGGCGTCCAGTTGATGTTGCGCCAGCTCGGAAAACGGCCCGCTCGGATAGCGGCGCAGGAAATCCTCCAGCGGCCCGGGATCCTTCGTGTCCCTGATCTTCTCCCACAGCGCGAGCTCCGCTTCGAACTGGTCGTCCCTCTCCTTGTCCGACAGCTCCTTGATGTCCGTGGGCGGCAGGAACCAGAAGTCTTCCTCGAGCGAGGTGCTTTCCCACGGAATCTGCGCGCCGTTCGACTTGCGGCGCACGCTGAGGCGCACGCGCTTGAATACGTCCTCGATCTTCGCTTCCTTCACCTTCATCTCGCGCAACAGGTTCTCGGTATAGAGGCCGTTCGCGCCCTCCCCGTCGCTCGCGAGGTTGCCCGGGCTCGTGGCGTAGGCGAGCAGCGTGCCCTGCGGCGCATCCATCTGCGACAGGCCCTTCTGGTCAATTTTGGCCTTGCCGAACGGATTCTCGCGGCACGCGTCGAGGATGATCACGTTCATCGGATTGGCGGCCTTGGTGATGCCTTGGATGAGGCTGCCGACGTCGATGCCCTGTTTCGCGACGTCTTCCAGCGTGTCGATTGCCGCGTCGACCGGGATCAGGTAGTTGCGCCACGCAAGCTGCAGGCCGTGACCGGCAAAGTAGAAGAGGCCCACGCATTTCTTCGCCGCCAGAGTCTGCGCGTAAGCCTGGATCGCCGCGGCCATTTCGCCCCGGCTCACGTCGAGCTTCGTCGTCACGTCGAACCCCGCCTGCTTGAGCGTGTCGGCAATCGCCTTCGCATCGTTGGCGGGATTCGTGAGTACCGCGGCGGCCTGGTACTTGCTGTTGCCGATAACGAGCGCGATCCTGGGCGTTCTGATGAGCTTCAGCGCACCCTCCGACAGCGCCCAGACGTACGCGTACGGCACCGGAAGAAACAGCGAGCCCGCCGCCAGCGCAGCTTGCAGAACGAGCCGCCGCTTGAAATCCACGCCAGGATCCCGACCCATCATCTCTCCCGAACTACGGCAGCGAAGACAAGATCGAGGAACTCGCGGCGGCTCGCCATACGATTCTCCTTTGCGGTGATCGGAGACGCGCCGCTAACCGGAACGACCTTACTCTGCAGCGAGCGCGCGCAACCGGGAATCGTCCGGCCGCTCGGTGGCAAGCGCGCGCCAGTACCTGCGCGCTTCGTCTTTCAATTCCGCCTGGTTGAGCCACGCGGCGTAAGTGACTCGCGCCGACAACGGCGCCGACTGCGCTGGACGCAGCGCTTCGGCCTGCGCACGCAGATCGGCGGGCGCGATGCTGAAATCCCCGGTGCTGGAATACTTGCGGCCGTCGGCAAGCCGTGTCGAGACTTCCCACGTGTAGGGCGCGCCCTCTTTCAACTGCACGTTGGACGGCAGCTTAAGCGAAGTCGTTGCTACCTGCGCCTCGTAAAGCGTGCGGCCGGTGTCGTCGCTGATCTCGAACTGATACTTGATGCCGGGCTGAACTTCCTGCCAACGGAACTCGGGCCCGGTTTCGAGTGTTTTGGTGCCGGACAGACTGAGCGGGCGAATGCGCGCTGTCGGCCGCGCACTGCGCATTACGATCGCGCCCTGCGCCATGCCGATTGGCTTGATGCGGATGTCCTTGCCGCCCTTGCCCAGCGCGGAACTGCGCTTCTGCGCCGGGGCGCCCTTCACGACTTCCGGCTGGCCGGCCTTGAAGTTGACGAGCGCCGGGCCTTTGAACGCGTATTCGTCGCCCGAGTTGAGGTACAGCACCACCAGCGCCGCGCCGGCTTCGAGCTGCAGCTGCGCGCCGGCCGCGAGTTCGGCAAGTATCGTGACATCACGCGACTTGCCGTCGCCCGGCATGGCGGCCTTGCCCTGAAGATCGGTCACCATGGCTACTCCGGCGCAGTATGCCGCTGTGGCCGATCCCACAGTCAACACCGCGAAAAGTAACAAAGAGAGTGCCGTCCATCCTGCGGTATCGCTATCGCGCCTGATCATCGTGTCGTCCCCCTCAATATTCGTTGCCCGCATTACTGAGCATTGCGAAACCGGATGATAGTCCGGTTTCGCTCGACGCCCCCCTCGCCCCCCCGGGGCAAGGGGGGTGAGGGCCGAGCGATGTAACGTAGTTACGTAAAGCTCGATAATTCAATCGCTGAACCAGACCTGCCTGCTGCAGATTATGCTCCCTTAAGCCGTAGTGGCGGCATTCCCATGCCGCCACCAGCTATCGTCGGCAAAGGATTGCCGACTTACTTCGCTTGCGCGTGTCAAATTGCTTCCGGCCCAACCAGGAAGCATCGCTAACAATGCTGGTGCAAGTCCCTGGTGATCGTAATCCGCTGTTGTTGGACTTCCACATAGCCACCCGCAACCTAAGATCGGAATCGGCCACGTTACTCCCGCACCACCAGCGGGAAGTCGCTGCCCCCGCCCCAGCTCACCGGGAACTGCGGCCGCCCGCGCGATTCTGTCCTGAGGCCAGATAGCGTCCGTCAGACGACCAGGCGAGTTCCCCCACGACGGCACCTGCCACGGGGTTCGCCGCAATGCGCTTAAGCAATGCGCCGGACCCGGCGTGGAACACGTAAATATTCGGCGCGGGGCCGCCAGCGAAGGTGTTACCGCTGACGGCGACTTGCTTTCCGTCGGGCGACATGGCGACCGCCCACAGCCGTCCATTGCCGCCGGCCCCGATGGGCACCCTCAACACCCGTTCGAGCTGCCCGGTCGCGACGTTCCACACCCGCGCAGTCTTGTCGATCGAAATGCTGACAAGCCGGTGCCCCTCGGCGTCCGTGGCAAGACGCCAGACCGGCGCGGCGTGCCCGCCGGTCTCGAGTACGAGTTGGGAAGGCGATGCCGGCGTAGCCGGCTGCGCGGCCACAGCGTGTGTGCCGACGAAGGACACTACCGCGGCCACAAGGACGTTTCGGACCAGCGATGGAAAAGCAATGGATTGCATGAGCGCCAGGGCCGGAGCATCAAATTTCCTGTATCGGCTGCAAGTTGAGCAGATCCACTACATATTGAGGGTTCCAAGCCGCGGCTTTGCGTTTCTTGGGCAGG
>MERK01000094.1:4580-6206 GCA_001770575.1 Betaproteobacteria bacterium RIFCSPLOWO2_12_FULL_64_23 | reverse complement strand
TAGCCGTTCTTCATGATCAGCAGCACCGCGTCGCCGCCGTTCAGCTGGTTGGAGGCGACGCCGGAGAGAAAGCCGTTGTGCCAGAAGCCGCCGTCGCCCATGATCGCCATCGAGCGGCCGGCCAGCATCGGCGCGACGCCGGCGCTGCTGGCGAGGCTCATGCCGTAGCCGAGGATGGAATTGCCGAGCGAAAACGGCGCGAAGGTCGCGAACGAGTGGCAGCCGATGTCGGCCGAGATGTGGCGCTTGCCGATGTCGCGCTCGACCAGTTTGATGGCCGCGAACACCGGGCGCTCGGGACAGCCGACACAGAAGTTCGGCGGCCGCGGCGGCAGCGGCGCGACTAGCAGTTCGGCCGCGCGCGCGCGCGTGCTGTCCACGACCTCGTGCCAGCGCGTTCCGGCGGAGAGGTCCAGATGCGCGGCATGGGCGGCGAGAAAGCGCAGCAGCCCGTGCACAATCACCTCGGCGGTGTATTCGCCCGCCATCATCAGGAAATCCTTGCCGTGCAGCCTGGTCTGGATGTTGGCCCGGCGCAGCGTGGTGGCGATGTCCTGCTCAATGAATTCGGGCTGGCCCTCTTCGACCACCAGCACCGCGGTCTTGCCCGCGCAGAATCCGGTGATTTCCTCGGGCACCAGCGGATAGACCACGTTGAGCGCGAGGATGGGGATGCGGCTCGCGCCGAAATCGTCGGCCAGGCCGACGAGCTTCAATGCCCGCAGCAGGTTGTTGTACAGGCCGCCCTGGCAAATGATGCCGACACCGGCTTCACTGCCCGCGAACAGCTCGTTCAGCGCGTGCTCGAGGATGTACCTGCGCGCCGCGGGCAGGCGCACACCCATTTTCAGTTTCTCCTGCCGGTAGGTGGCGGGCGGATGCGGGATGTGCTCGTAGTCGAACACGGCCGCATCGGCGAGCAGATTGCGCGTCGACACCGCGGGCGCGCGGTTGCCGCTGGCGACGAAACTGCCGTGCACATGGCAGGCGCGGATGCGCAGGTCCATCAGCACCGGGGTGTTCGAGGCCTCCGACAGCTCGAAGCCCCGTTCCACCAGATTGGCGATGGTGGCGAGGTTCGGCCGCGGGTCGAGCATCCACATCGAGGATTTCAGCGCGACTGCGTGGGTACGTTCCTGCGCCACGCTGGCGCCCTCGCCGTAATCCTCGCCCACTACAATCAGCGCGCCGCCGATCACGCCGGCGGAAGCCACGTGGGTCAGGGCGTCGGAGGCGACGTTGGTGCCGACGATGGACTTCCAGGTCACCGCACCGCGCACCGGATAGTTGATCGAGGCGCCGAGCATGGCCGCCGCCGAGGCTTCGTTGGTGCAGGCCTCGACGTGCACGCCCAGTTCGTCCATGTAGTCGCGCGCCTGCACCATGACGTCGAGCAGGTGCGACACCGGCGCGCCCTGGTAGCCGCCGACATAGGACACGCCCGATTGCAACAGCGCCTTGGTCACGGCGAGTATGCCTTCGCCGCGGAACGTCTCGCCCGCGCCGAGTTTCAGCGACTCGATTTCCGTGTTGAATTGTCGTTCCATTCAGGCCGCCTTGCGCTTGGCGCCCGGCCGGCGCATGAATTGGATCACTTTCGCTTGCGGCGACAGCGGCGCAATGCCG
>MERK01000094.1:0-4532 GCA_001770575.1 Betaproteobacteria bacterium RIFCSPLOWO2_12_FULL_64_23 | reverse complement strand
GCGCCTGCGCGCGCGGCGCGCACGGCCTCGGCGCGCGCCTGCGCATCGTTCACGGCGCCGCCCTCCACCAGGGTGTCGAAAATGCGCAGGAAATTCGCCTTGGCGCGCCGGTTGGTGTCGCCGTAGCCTTTGATCAGCCGGCCGCAGAGCGCGATTTCCAGGGCAAGTTCCGGCGCGGGCGCGGCGGTGATGGCGGAGAGCCAGCGCTCGATCAGCGCCTGCTCCTCGGCATAGCGCGCGCTCATGCGCCGCAGCGGCCGTAGTACGGCGAGCGAGCGCAGCAGCAGAAAACCGCTCACGCTGCTGCTGTTGACGTGCAAGCCCACATTCAGCTTGTACGTGAGGCCGCGCTTTTCGGCCCAGGCGACGAGACGCCTGGACAGGCCGGAGGGCAACAGCGCCGCCACTTCCTCCACGCCCGGCTTCAGGTACTCGATGATGTGCACCGGTTCGCCCGGCTTGGCCTGGACCTCGGTACACACGCGCTCGAAGCGGCTGCGGCGCGATTTCAGGTCGGCGACCCGGATCACGTCCTCGTAGCTCATCCACAGCGCGAGAAAGCGCGCGGTTTCGCCGGTGAGTTTCCACTTCTCGGCTCCGGCATGCTCCTGGTCGCGCCTGGCGATTGGATCGAGGCGATCCAGATACAGGCTGGCGTAGTCATGGTCCTGAAAATCGGCGACGCGCGCCACGCCTTGTTCGATCATCTGCCGGACTTCGGCGGGAAAGCTCTGGCGCACGCGCTGCGCCAGAGACTGCGCCTGCGCCTCGGAGGAACGCGCTCGCGCCTCGGAGGAACGCGCTCGCGCCTCGGAGGAACGCGCTCGCGCCTCGGAGGAACGCGCTCGCGCATTGGCTTCGGCGCTCGATGTCGTTGACCCGCCTTCGGCGGCGGCGTAGCCCAGCGCAAAGCCCCTGAGGCTCGCCTCGGCGCCCTTGCCGGCGCCGCGTATGGCCTGTTCACACGCCGCCCGCGGCAGCGGCAAGGCGCCGGAGCCGGCGAGTGCGCCGAACATCACTGCGTTGATCATGGCCCCGGCGTTGGCCGCGAGTTTATGGAAATCGGCGAGGATGGCGCGCTGCGCCAGCGCTCCGGCCGCCGCGACGATGCGCTCGCTGTCGTAGCGGCCATCGCCCAGCGCTATTTTTTCGTCGACCGTGTAGATACGGTGGGTCGAAGCGATGAGCGTGGTGCGCTCGGGCGTGACATAGCCGTTAAGCAGGGCACGTCCGGCCTCGAGCAGTTCGGAGGCGAGCATCACGTCGATGTCGGCGGGCGCGGGCGCCAGCGTCATCACCAAACGCCGGCCTTGAAGCTGCGCTGCGCGCGCCGGGTAGAGCTCGATGTAGTAGGTGGTCGCGCCGGTGCGCTGCGCCACGCCGGGGATGGAGGTGCTCTGCACCGGGTAGTCCTCGACCGTCGCGGCGGCGATGATCCAGTCGGAAAGCACCCCGCCGCCTTCGCCGCCGAGCGCGGCGATCAGGATGGTAATCGGTCGCTGAGTTGGTTCCATTTATGCGTCGGTTCCATTTGAGTTTTAAAACAATCCTTAGCACCGCAAACCTTGCGCGCTGCGCGCGCCAACCGTGCTTTCTGAGCGGATGAAAAGCGCATCCGCCCAGAAAACACGGTTATGGTCAAAAGCAAAAAAGGTTTGGGGTTAGACAAGATTGTCGATTGCGCGCGGATGTGCTTTTCATCCGTGCGCAATCGACGATCCGCGCGGACGGTTTTTCGTCCGCGCAATCTTACAACTTTGGAGCAATAGCGGGGGCGCGATTTGCGTCCCAACCCATGGAAGCGGTGTGCCGGGTCAAGCGCGCGCGGTCGTTGCGCTCGGCGGTCCCTTGGCTGCGGCAAAACCCTGGACGCGCGCGAGGTTATTCGCCAGGGTGCGTTCGATATGCGCGACCTGATCGGGGGCCAGGTGCCGATACTTGCCGAGCACCTCCAGATACGCGTCGATGGGAAGCGCATCTTCCACCGGGCGCGTCAGATGCAGTCCGTCGCGCGGATTGAACTCCCACAGCAGCACGAAATTGGTTTCGACCGCCTTGCGCGCCACCTCGATGTTCTGGTCGGAGGGGAAGCGCCAGCCGGTGGTGCAGGGAGAGTAAATATGCAGATAGGCGAACCCGGTCTTCGCCGCCTGGATCGCGCGATCGAGCTTGTCGTACAGATCCTCCATGAATGCGGTCGAAGCCGTAGCCACGTACTCGCAATTGTGCATCACCATCAGCAGCGGCAGGTTCTTCGCGTCCTGGGTCTTGCCCTGGGCGCGCTCCCCCACGGGGGTGGTCGAGGTCCAGGCGCCGTAAGGGGTGCAGCCCGAGCGCTGCATGCCGGTGTTCATGTAGCCTTCGTTGTCGACGCAGATGTACAGCATTTCCTCGCCGCGCTCGGCCGCGCCCGAGAGCGACTGGAAACCCACGTCCGCGGTGCCGCCGTCCCCGGCCAGCGCCACCGCCATCACGTCGCGGCCGCTGCGCTTGTAGTGGCGGCGCACGCCGGCGAGCATCGACGCGGTGTTGGTCAAGAGCGGATGGAACATCGGCACCTTGGTGCCGGTGAGCCCGTTGTAGCCGACCGCGCCCATGCCCGGAATGCAGCCCGGCGGGGTCGCCACCACCACATCCGGTCCGATGCGGCGCAGCGTGTGGCGCATGATCAATTCGGAGTTGCAGCCCTGGCAGCCCGTGAGTCCGGGCACGAACAGGTCTTCGAGATTGCCCACCTCGTTGTAGATGCGCGCGGTCTTCAGGTGTTTCAGCGCGCCGGTGGTGCAGGCCTTGACGCAGGCCGGGGCGCCTTCGCACATGTCGCACTTGATCACATGGCCGGCTTGGGCATCGTAGGCGATCCCGCCATAGGCGCAGGCCACGGTGCATAGCAGGCAGTTGACGCACTTCGATCCGTCCCAGTCGATCACGCCGCTGCCGGCGTTTTTCGACAGCGCCGCCGCGGGGCAGTTGAGCACGCATTCCGGATCGCCGCACTGGCGGCAGATCGCGAGCTCGAAGCCGTCGCCGCAAGGCACGATCTGGATGCGCGACTGCGTCTGGTCGTCCGACTGCGCTTTGGCCTGCGCGCAGACCGTCATGCAGTCGAGGCACCCGTCGCAGGCTTCGGCCTTGAAATGGATGGTCTCGTATGCGGCGCCCATGGCGGTCCCTATCTCCAGTGCTTCGACATCAGGGCACGCGCGGTCTGCTGCGGCGAGCGCAGGAACGCCAGCTTTTCGTCGCCCAGGTCGATGGCGCGCAGTATCAGTTCCCACATGATCCCCGGATCGAACGCGCTATTGACCCCGAAGATCCCGGCGAGCCGCCCCCCTTTGAGCACGATCTTGAGGTAGCGGTTCTCCGCGGCGTCCACCTGCTTCTGCACTTCGACCCCGGTTTGCTCCAGGGCGCCTTCATGCACGCCGACCGAAACCGCCTGCTGGCCGAAGAAGCTATAGGTATTGAGCGGCACGCCCCCGGCGTAGGTTTTCGATCCCGGGTCCTCCGCCATCGCCATGCCGGCAATGCGTCCCTGGTCGACGGCATCCGGGAGAATGCCGTTGATGATCCTGTCTTGGGTGAAAAAGCCGCGCGCCTGCGCCACGTCTCCCGCGGCCCAGATGTTGGCGATGTTGGTGCGCATGTGCTCGTCGACCAGCACGCCGCGCTCGGTCTCGACGCCGCTGCCTTCGAGGAAATCGGTCACCGGGGCAACGCCCGCGGCGACGAGCAGCAGGTCGGCCTCGAGTTCGCTGCCGTCGGCGAGCGTCGCGCGGCAGCCTTCGCCCCGCGCCGCGAGCGCCGCCACAGTGGTGCCCGTCAGCAGGCGCACGCCGTTGGCGGCGAACACCTGTTCGATCATGGCGGAGGCTTCGGCGTCGAAGTAGCCGGACAGGACGTGCGGCTGCAGTTCCACCACGCTCACCTCTACGCCGCCCTTGGCCAGGTTCTCCGCCGCGTGCATGCCGATCAGGCCCCCGCCCAGCACGATCGCGCGCTTGATGCGCGGCAGCGCCTCGCGCAGGGCGAGGGCGTCGGCGAGCGTGCGCAGCACGTGAAACTTCAGACCGTCGAGGCCGGGGATCGGCGGCAGCAGGGGCGCGGCGCCGGTCGCGAGCAGCAGTTTGTCGAAGCCGATTTCGCTGCCATCGGCGAGTTGGACCGCGCTGTCGCCCGCGTTCACTTTCTGCACTTTCGCGCCGCGCAGGTAGTTCACCTTGTGCTCGGCGAAATAGCCCTCGTCGCGCAGGAACACGCGTCCCGGGTCGGAGCGGCCCGAGACCACATAGGGCAGGACGGTGGGCGAATACGGCAGGCTGTCGTCGCGGGTGAGCAGCGTGACTTCCTGCTCCGCGTCGTGCAGCCGGATCGCGTGCAGAGCCGACAGCGCCGCGTGGCTGGCGCCGACGATCAGGTAGTGAGTATGTTGCATTTAACCGTACCTCTATAAACGGTCATTCTGAGCGAAGCGAAGAATCTGCTTTTCATAGGAAACAAAAAGCAGATTCCTCGACCTTCGGTCTCGGAAT
>MERK01000093.1:2874-8320 GCA_001770575.1 Betaproteobacteria bacterium RIFCSPLOWO2_12_FULL_64_23 | reverse complement strand
TGCTTCGGCGTCACTGCCTTGAGCTTTGCCAGCGCGTGCGCCGGTGAACACACCACCTGCAGTTCGTCCTCGCAGCAGTCCTCGGTGGAAAGGCTGGGAAGGTGCGAAGGCGCTTCGATCAAGCCGATATCGAGACTGTGCGCCGCGACACCGCGCTCGATCGTCTCGGAGTTCGCCACCGTAAGCCGCGCCTTGACCCCCGGATAGGCGCCCTTGAACTCTCCCAGCACCCGCGGCAGCATGAACTCGGCGATGGTCATGCTCGCGCCGATCAGCAGCAGACCCTGCACCTCGCCGGTCAGCTCGCTCACGCGGGTATCGAGCTCGGCCGAAAGCGAGAGGATTCTTTCGGCGTATTCCAGCACCACGTCACCCGCGGCGGTAAGCGAGATCTTGCCGTGCCCGCGGTCGAACAAGCGGGTGTTGAAATGCTCCTCCAGCTGTTTGATCTGAAACGTCACCGCCGGCTGCGTCATGAACAGCGTCTCAGCCGCCTTGGTGAAACTGCTCTGCTTGGCCACCGCATGAAAAACCTGCAATCGTCTGTCTGACATCTCCGTCCCCATCCGCCTGGTCAATTGTTTCCTGTATTATTCCGCCTTATTGAACCATAAATCGCCTCACAAGAACAGCTGATGACCAATTTTGGCGATTCCGGGCAGTGCCGTGGTATAAAGCGCCCTGCTGCCGATTACAACAACAGATTCGGTCATTTCCCCTAGATGAAACGCGGTTTCTATACCGTCATGGCGGCGCAGTTTTTTTCGTCGCTGGCGGACAATGCCCTGCTCATCGCGGCGATCGCGCTGCTATTCGAACTGCACGGCCCGGCGTGGATGACGCCGTTGCTGAAGTTTTTCTTCACTGTGTCCTACGTGGTACTCGCGGCCTTCGTCGGCGCCTTCGCCGATTCCATGCCCAAGGGCAGAGTGATGTTCGTCACCAACGCGGTAAAGATCGCCGGCTGCGCGCTCATGCTCTTCTACAATTATTTTGCGTTGCTCGGAATCGATTCCCACCTGGTCATACTCGCCTCCTACGCGGTGGTCGGCCTGGGCGCCGCCGCTTACTCGCCGGCCAAATACGGCATACTCACCGAAATGCTGCCGCCGCGGCAGCTGGTGGTCGCCAACGGCTGGATCGAGGGCCTGACGGTCGCCTCCATCATTCTCGGCACCATGCTCGGCGGCGCGCTAATCGACCCCAGGGTTTCAGCGCTCTTGCTGTCGATCGACCTCCCACGCATCGAGACCGGCATAGAGACCGCGCCGGAAGCGGCGATCCTGGTGATCTCGCTGTTCTACCTGATTGCCGCGGCATTCAATCTGCGCATCCCCGATACCGGCGCGCGCTACCACCGTCAGCCGCGCAACCCGGTCGTCATGATCGGGGATTTCGTCGATTGCTTCACCACCCTGTGGCGCGACAAACTGGGGCAGATCTCCCTCGCCGTCACCACGCTATTCTGGGGCGCGGGCGCCACGCTGCAGTTCATCGTGCTCAGATGGGCCGAACGCCGGCTGGACATGCCGCTGAGCCAGAGCGCCATTCTGCAAGGCGTCGTCGCCATAGGCGTCGCGCTCGGCGCGGTGCTCGCCGGGCGGCTCGTGCCGCTGAAGAACGCTTTGCACGTACTGCCGGTCGGCGTGGCCATGGGCGTGGCCGTCATGTCGCTGATTTTCGTCACCTGGATGCCGCTGGTCTATTTCCTGCTGATTCTGGTGGGGGCACTGGCCGGCTTCTTCGTCGTTCCGATGAATGCGCTGTTGCAGCACCGCGGCCACGTGCTGCTGTCCGCCGGGCATTCGATCGCGGTGCAGAACTTCAACGAAAACCTGAATATCCTGCTGATGCTGGCGCTGTATGCGCTGATGATCCGCGCCAACTTCGGCATCAATACGATCATCGTGCTATTCGGCACGTTCGTCAGTCTCACCATGCTGCTGGTGATCAGGCTGCACAAACACAACCAGAGCCAGCAAGACTCGCTGCATCTCATCGGCATGGAGAAGAACTAAGAGGCTATTTCAAAATGAGGAAAACGGATTTCTCAAAGATCGTTGCTTGCGTGCGGATGGGTTCATCATCCGCGCGCAAGCGACGATCCGCACGGACGGAATTACCGTCCGTGCAGGTTTTGGCAACACCTGCGCGCTGCGCGCGCCAACCATGTTTCTTGTACGGATATAACCCATCCGTACAAGAAACATGGTTCTTCGGGTTAGCACACCCGCTCGCACAGTAGCTGGCTCAATGCTGATTTTGAAATGCGCTCTAAGAACTGCGGCGCTCAAGCTTGGACAAACCCCACGCCGCCCTTGTTCTTTTCCATAACCGTAATTTCTGTACGGATGCGCTTTTCATCCGTACAGAAATTACGATTGGTGCGCGAGAGCGCGCAATCGCATTTCGCCGACCTCGGCTGATGTAGGAGCATGCTCGAGCCGCGATGATCAAGCTTGCGCGGACGGCGGCCCGTCCGCGCGGATCGTCGATTGCGCACGGACGAAAATCCGTCCGTGCGCAATCGACGATCTTGGATAAGACACCGCGCTGTCCTTGTTTTTGTCCATAGCAGTGTTTAAAAAAACGTGGTTGGCGCGCGCAGCGAGCAAGTCCGCAGGTGGCATGCGGCGGCGATTGAGACAATATATCGCCAACCGCTTAGCGGATTTCGTTCGCGATCTCCACGCTCATGCCGGCCGTTCCCGGGCGCACCGGTTTGCTCACGCCCTCCAGGTCGCCGCGCTGGGGCACCACGTTGCCCGACTTGGACACGCGCGCAGCCACCACCACCTCGGCGAAATCGGAAAGTTTTTCCGCAGGATTCATCGCCATCGAGTCATCGAATGAAAACGCCAGCGGCAGATCCTTCACCTTGACGCGCACGGCGGCGAGCGGCATGCGCGAGCCCTGAGCCGGTCGCGCCAGCACGAACACCGTGTCTTCCGGCGCAGCGCGCGCGGCGAGCGCCGGCGCAAGCTTGATGGTGCCGCTAAGACGCGCGTTCTTGCCGGCGGCGGCCGCAGGCGCGCTCGCCGGTTTCGTTTTGCCGTCTCCACCCGCCTGAGCTGTCGCAGCAGAGGACTTGGGCGCCCCCCCTTGCTTGTCCTCGGCTTCCTTGATGCTGGCGCGGACCGAATTTCCCATTTCGGAATCCGCCGGCAGCAGCGGCAATATCCGCTTCCAGTATTCGACCGCCTTGGCGAAATCCTGCTTTTCGAATTCCGCCGATCCGGCCAGGGCCAGGGCCTTGAGGTTGTTGCCGTCTGCCTTCAGTGCGCGCTTGATCAGCGCTTCCGGCTTGCCCTGCAGGCTCTGCCCCTGGGCCATGGCCAGACTGTCGGCGTAATCGGCCAGCAGCTGCGCGTTCTGCGGAAGTCCCGCCTCAGCCTTGGCGTAGGCGCCCGCCGCCTGGTCGAAACGCCCCAAAGCGCCATAGGTGCGCGCAAGCATGACCCAGCCTTCGGCGTCGTCCGGGTTTGATTCCAGCCGCTGCGCCAGGCGCGCGACCATGGACTCAATCTGCCCCTGCGTCAGTTCGTGCGGCGCTCCCTGCGCCGCCGCGCGCGCCTTGCTCGGATCCAGCCCCTGCGGGCTGCCCAGGCCCAGATAGAGTGATACCGAAATGAGCGGCAGCGCGAGCGCCACGGCGATAGCCGTTACCTTGGAGTGCGCGACGGGTACCGCTGCGATGATCGTAGCCCCATCGGCGGAACCCTCCAGCAATCCGCGTTGCAGGTCGCCGCGGGCCGCTTCCCACTGTTCGCGACCAATGGTGCCCGCCGCCAGGTCGGCGTCGAGTTCGGCAGTCTGATCGCGAAATACCGTCAGGTTGGACGCGGCACGCGATGGCGCAGCGCCGGACCTGGTGCGGGCGCGCACCAGCGGTATGACCAGAATCGCGAGCGCCACCGCCGTCAGCAGCGCCGCGTACACCCAGAATAGGGTCATGGACGCTCCTCTGGCGCATCGAGCAGAGAGCGCACGCGCGCCTCCTCCTCCGCGCTCAGCGCTTGCGCCGGCGCCGAACTCCGCCGCCGCACGATGTAAACATACAGGCCCGCCAGCGCCGCGAGCAGCAGCGCGAACGGCCCGATCCAAAGCGGCAGCGTGGTTGCCTTCACCGGCGGTTTATAGAGAACGAAATCGCCGTAGCGGGCCACCATGTACTCGAGGATCTTTTCCTCGCTTTCGCCCTGTTTCAGTTTCTCTCTGACCTGATTCTTAAGGTCGATGGCGAGCTCGGCGCTCGAATCGGCGATAGTCTGGTTCTGGCACACCAGGCAGCGCAGTTCCGAGGCGAGCGCCATGACGCGCTTTTCCAGAACAGGATCCGCTGCGACCGTAGGCGCTTCCTTGGCGAAGACTGAACCTGCGAGGATGAGCCCGAGCAACAGGGCCAGCAGTTTACCCATTTCCATTCAACTCCTTTACCAGCGGCAGTATCTTTTCGCGCACGATTTCCGGGGTGACAATGCCGATGCGCTTGTAGCGAATCACGCCGGCTTTATCGATGACATAGGTTTCCGGAACGCCGTATACGCCGTAATCGATGCCGATGCGGCCGTCGCGATCGTAAGCGGAAAGCTGGTAGGGATCGCCGAAGCGCGCCAGCCAGGCAATGCCGTCGGCGCGCTCGTCCTTGTAGTTGAGGCCGTAGATCGGCACCGCGCCGGTGCGCGCGAGCGCCACCAGATTGGGATGCTCCTCGCGGCAGGCCACGCACCACGAAGCCCACACGTTCAGCATCCAAACCTTGCCCAGCATTTCCTTCTGGGAGAAGGTCTTGTCGGGCGCGTGCAGCTGCGGCAGCTCGAATGGCGGCGCGGGTTTGTTTATCAGCGGCGAGGGCACCTCGCGCGGATTGAGCGTGAGGCCAACGCCCAGAAACGCCACCATCACGCCGAAGACGGCGAGCGGAATCAAAAAGCGGGCGCGCAGCATGAATTAGCGCGCCGGGGAAGGCTTGAGGCCCGCAGCCGCCGTCGTCTGTACCGAACCGGCACGCGCCTTGATGCGATAGCGCCGGTCGATGGCGGCGAGCAGACCGCCGAAACCCATCAACAGGCAACCGATCCAAATCCAGCTGATAAAGGGTTTGTAGTACAGCCGAACGATCCAGACCTTCGGGTTGATCGCCTCGCCCAGGGCCACATACAAATGGCGCGTCACGCCATAGTCGATCGCCGCCTCCGTCATGGGCATGTTCTGCACGGTGTACAGGCGCTTTTCCGGATGCAGCGTGGTCACAGCGCTGCCGCCTTGCGTAACCTCTACGGTACCGCGCGTGGCAACGAAATTCGGCCCCTGCACTTCTTGGATGGCCGCAAGCCGGAAAGTGTAGCCGGCAAGTTGCGAGGTATCCCCCACTTCCATGCGCACGTCGGTTTCGACCTGGTAGCCGTTCACCAGCGTCACGCCGACGACGAATACGGCCACGCCG
>MERK01000093.1:0-2791 GCA_001770575.1 Betaproteobacteria bacterium RIFCSPLOWO2_12_FULL_64_23 | reverse complement strand
CCGCGCCTTGAGGCTGACTGCGCAAGTCGCCGCAATCCAGGCCGCGAGCAGCATACCGAAGCCGACCATGGTGCTCCAGCCTCCCATGGCGAGCGGCACGACAATCGCAGCGGCGAAACTCACCGCCAGGGCCCAGCGCAGGCGCACGGCAAGTTCGGGGACGCTCGCCTGTTTCCAGCGGGCAAGCGGCCCGACGCCCATCAGAAACAGCGCCGGCGCCATCAGCGGCACGAACACCGTCTCGAAATAAGGCGGTCCGACCGAAATCTTGCCCAGGCCCAGCGCATCGAGGACCAGCGGATAGAGCGTTCCCAGCAATACCGCGCCGGCGGCGACCAGAAGCAGCGCATTATTGGTGAGCAGCATCGATTCTCTCGATACCGGAGCGAAGCGCCCGCCCAGCCCCACCCTGGACGCGCGCCAGGCGAACAGCGTAAGCGAAGCGCCAACGACCACGGCCAGGAAAGTAAGGATGAATATGCCGCGTCTTGGATCGGTGGCAAATGCATGCACCGAGGTAAGCACGCCGGAACGCACCAGGAACGTCCCCAACAGGCTCAGCGAGAAGGCCAGGATCGCCAGGAATACGGTCCAGATCCTGAACGCCCCGCGCTTTTCCGTCACCGCCAGCGAATGGATCAGCGCCGTGCCTGCCAGCCAGGGCATGAACGACGCGTTCTCCACCGGGTCCCAGAACCACCAGCCGCCCCAGCCCAGTTCATAGTAGGCCCAATAGCTGCCAAGGGCGATGCCGAGCGTGAGGAACATCCAGGCCACCGTCGTCCACGGGCGCGACCAGCGCGCCCAGGTGGCGTCGAGCCGCCCGTCGATCAGCGCCGCCATGGAGAACGCAAACGCAACGGAAAAGCCGACGTAGCCCATGTACAGCATGGGCGGATGAAATACCATCCCCGGGTCCTGCAGCAGCGGGTTGAGGTCGCGCCCGTCCGCGGCCGCCGGCAGCAAGCGATCGAACGGATTGGACGCAAACAGCATGAACACCAGGAACCCGACACTGATCAGTCCCATGATGCCGAGCACGCGCGCCAACATCTCCTCGGGCAGGGTGCGGCTGAAAATGCTCACGGCGATCATCCATACGCCCAGCATCAACGTCCACAACAGCAGCGAACCCTCGTGCCCACCCCACACCCCGGCGACGCGATATTCCAGCGGCAGCCGCGAGTTGGAATGCTCCGCCACGTATTTCACCGAGAAATCGTTGGTCACAAAGGCATACGTAAGGCAGGCGAAAGCGAACGCAATGAACAGGAATTGCCCCTGCGCCGCCGGCCGCGCGAGCGCCATCCAGGCAGCATTGCCGCGCGCGGCGCCGATCAGCGGCAGAACGCCTTGCACCAGGGCGATGCAAAGCGTCAGCATCAGGGCGAAGTTACCGAGTTCGGGAACCATCATTGTCCTTTCGGCGGCGCCACCACCGACTGCGCGGCGGCTTTGGCGGTTGCCTGATTGAGTGCGTCTTGCGCTGCCGGCGGCATGTAATTCTCGTCGTGCTTGGCCAGCACCTCCTCGGCGCGGAATACACCATCCGGGCCGATTTTTCCCTGCGTCACCACCCCTTTGCCCTCGCGAAACAGGTCGGGCAGTATGCCGCGGTAGAACACCGGAATGCGCTTGGCCGTATCCGTCACCACAAACTGCACGGTCACGCCATCCGCCTCGCGTTTGACGCTGCCTTTTTCCACCAGTCCGCCGATGCGAAAGCTTTTTCCCACCGGCGCCTCGTTTGCGGCGACCTGGCTCGGCGTGAAAAAGAACACCAGGTTTTTCTGAAAAGCGGAAAGCACCAGACCCGCGGACAGCGCCAACCCGGCGACACCCACCCCGACCAGAACAAAACGTTTATGCCTCGGTTTCATCATTCCTCCTGCGCGCCGCATAAAATTTGGCAAGACGCCCGATCACGCCGCGCCGGCGCATGACCAGTTCCACGATCTCGGCCGCGAGCACCGCCAGGGTAACTGCATAAGAGCCCCATACATACAGGCCATAGCCGCCCATGGCAAAAAAATTCTGCCAGCTTCCCCAGTTCATGATCGCCCGCCAATTTGCGCCGCCACCCAATCGGTATGACGTTCGCGCTCGAGAATCACGCAGCGCACCCGCGCCAGCGTGGCGGCGATACTATACATCCAAAAACCCAGCGCCATTATCAGCATACCGAGCAACATCGTCGCTGCCATGGTCGGTGCGCTTTTCATGCTTACCGAAGCGCCCTGGTGCAGCGTGCTCCACCACTGCACCGAGAAATAAATAATCGGAATATTGACCACGCCGACCAGCGCCAGCACCGCGCCCGCCTTGTCGGCGCGGCGCGGATCGTCGATCGCAGCCTGCAATGCCATGAAACCTATGTACAGGAAAAGCAGGATTAGTTCCGAAGTCAGGCGCGCGTCCCAGACCCACCAGGTGCCCCAGGTCGGCTTGCCCCACAGCGCGCCGGTCCACAGCGCAATGAAGGTGAACAGCGCACCGGTGGGTGCGAGCGCGGTCGCCACCATCGACGACAGCCGCGTATTGAGCACCAGTCCGACCCCGGACCAGAACCCCATCACCAGGTAGAGAAACATCGACATCCAGGCCGCCGGGACATGGATGAAAATAATGCGGTAGGACTCACCTTGCTGCGCGTCGGTGGGCGCGACGAAAAAGCTGATATACAGCCCAACGGCGCAAAGGAAGAAAGCGAGGGCGGCAAACCATGGCTGCAGCGTACCCGCCAGCGGATAGAAGCTCTGCGGCGAGGAAAATAGAAACCAACTGAATCTCT
>MERK01000092.1:12824-13476 GCA_001770575.1 Betaproteobacteria bacterium RIFCSPLOWO2_12_FULL_64_23 | reverse complement strand
TTATTCGGCGGAACTGCACGCCCTGGCGGTCGAAACGTTTGCCCTGCAAAACCACTTGCGCGGCGCATTCGAGCGCAACGAGTTCTTCATGAACTATCAGCCCAGGGTCGATATTTTGAGCGGCAGGATTACCGCCGTGGAAGCATTGCTGCGCTGGCGCCATCCTGAGCTCGGATTGGTCCCGCCCGGTAAATTCATCCCCATTGCGGAGCAAGCCGGCATGATCGATGAGATCGGGGAATGGGTGCTCCGCACCAGTTGCGCGCAGCAAAAGACCTGGCTTGCCGGCGGTATTCCGCCGTTTCGAATGGCGGTCAATCTTTCGGCGCGGCAGTTGCGACATATCGACCTGAAAGACCGGGTCGCCGCGATTCTTGCATCGACAGGTCTGAACGCGGACCGCCTGGAACTGGAGATTACCGAGAGCGCGGTCATGGAAGATCCCGCGAGAACGGTATTCCTGCTCAAGGAACTTCGCTCGCTCGGGATCGGGATTGCGTTGGACGATTTCGGCACGCAGTATTCGTCGCTTGCCTATCTCAAGCAGTTTCCTCTGGATTACATGAAGATCGATCAATGCTTCGTCTGCGGCATTCCGCATTCGAACGATGACGCAGCCATCACCAAGACGATTATCACGCTGGCGAAAAGT
>MERK01000092.1:0-12816 GCA_001770575.1 Betaproteobacteria bacterium RIFCSPLOWO2_12_FULL_64_23 | reverse complement strand
CAGGGTGATCGCCGAGGGCGTCGAAACGCAGGAGCAAAAGGCGTTTCTCGTCGAGCATGGTTGTGAGGAAATCCAGGGTTATCTGTTTAGCCGGCCCGTTCCGAGCGACGAGGCGGAAGCCATGCTGATCGCCAACCTGGGGAAACCGGCATAAGCCGTATTCGCACCGGTCGTCACCTGACGCGATTTCGGCAATCCCGATGAATACCCTACAAATCGGGCCAGGCAGTTGAGGCGGGTCGAAGCCAGAGCCGGCCGTTCGACGGCGCAGAGCCGCCGCTTGTCGGCCACTGCACGCGCATGTGACCTATTTGACGTCGCGGCAAGGCAGATGGTCCGGTTCTTGCGGCTCCTTGACTCAAGCGAATGCGCAGTTGAGCGTAGGAGTACATCATGAAATGGACATATGACGGTGCAGTGGGAATACCGGAACTGGACGAGCAGCACAAACACGTGTTCGAGCGTTTTGCGTTCGTCAAGGAGGCCATGGCCAAGGGCGGGGGCTGGAACGACATGCACTCGGCGCTGGCGATCCTGATCAAGGATCTTGAGTTTTGTTCCGCAGTGGAAGAAGCGCTGATGCGGATCCACGACTACCCTGGGCGCGAGCGTCACAAGAAAGAGCATGTGGACTTGCTGCAGAGCCTGCATGCAATGGAAAAAGCCGCCCTGACCACCGGGCTGACCGAGGAAATGATAGGGACAGCGTTCGCGGCTGCGATGAAACATCACCTGACACAAGACCGGCGCCATGCCGGCTACCTGCCGCAGGTACGCGGACAAGCACGGGAAATTCAACGGACGTAGCCGAACCGGTGCCCGCGGCATGAACCGGCGCCCGGAGCGCGGCGTCGCGCGCCCCATCGGATACGTTTCCGCACCAGCAGTGAGTGAATGACGAGCCGGAACGCGATCGAGCTGTTCCGGCTGGAGATCCGGGCTACGCCCCGGGCAGCAAACGCAGCGCGAGCATGGTGATGTCGTCGGACTGGATCGCGTCGCCGGCGAAGCGCCGCACCGCGCCGAGCACGGCCCCGGTGAGCGCCGCGGCGTCATGGTCGTTGGCCTCGCGCAGCACCCGCTCCAGACGCGCCTCGCCGAACATGCCATCACCCGGATCGGCCGCCTCGGTGACCCCGTCGGTATAGGCGAACAGCATATCGCCGTCGCGCAACTGCGTTACGCCGCTGCGGTAGGAGAGCGCCGGTTTGATGCCGAGCGGGGCGCCGCGCATTCCATCCAGCGCGGTGAGCGTGCCATCCGGGGACCGAACGTAGGGTGAATTGTGGCCGGCGTTGCTGTAGCTCAAAGCACCCGTGCGGGGGTCGAGAATCGCCAGAAACATGGTCACGAACATCCGGCTGGGGTTATTCTCCCACAGCGCGCGATTCACTTCCGACAGGATGGCCGCCGGTTCGGGCGCACCGCCCCCGGCCGCCGCAATGAGCCGCGCCACCATCTGCACGATCACGACCGTGCGCGCCATGAACAGCGCTGCCGGCATGCCCTTGTCCGAGACGTCCCCGACCAGAACGCAGACCCCGCCCTGCGGCATGACGAAGAAATCGTAGAGATCGCCTCCGATCTCGCGCGCCGCCTGCATGCTCGCATGCAGATCCACACGGTGCGCGAGGCCGGGCAGGCCGAAATTGCGCGGCAGCATGCCTTCCTGGATTTCGTGCGCAAAGCGCAGCTCCTTCTGGATGTGTTCCAGAATGAGCCGCTCCTTCAGGCCCTTGAGCACCGCTTCGTTGTTGCGCCGCATGCGCTCGGTGAGCAGCTGCAGAAGGTTGCGCACCACCCGCACGTCCGTCACGATTCTCGACCAGAACTGCTCCTGATCGAGCACCAGGATGCGGCTGTCCTTTTCGGCCACGACGAACGCGGACACCGGCTTCCCGTCGATGATCGACATTTCCCCGATGCACCCGCCGGCTTCAATGAAAATCGCGTTCCCGGACTCCACCGAATCCAGGTGCACACGGAGGCGGCCCTCGACGACAAGAAACACGTTGCTGTTCGGCACCCCCGGTTCCAGCAGCAGTTCGTCGGCGGCGAACCGGCGCACCGGACAGTCTGCGAGAACGTCTTCGACCGCCGAATACGACACGCCCTGAAACAGATCAAGGTGCGATATGAAGCCCAGCCGGCGGCGGTCCCCACACCTGCGGTCGCCCTCGATCGACATCGCGCCGGGCAGCAGCAGCGGAAACGACGCCGGGGCAACGGCTATGCGGCGCTCGGTGGCGCGGGGACTCAGATTCGGCCGCGTTTGCATGGCGTCGCTCTGTCTTTCTCCATCCCGCATGAATCGGCCAATCGCGGCGCTCGTGGAACGACCCCGGATTGCATTCGGCTTCCAAAGGTCTATGATAACGCAATTACCATAAGGTCTATTATCGGTGCGGCTTATCATGCGCTTGGAAATCAGCAACGAACTAACCGAGATTCGCCGCGCGGCCGACATGGTGGAGGAGTTTTGCGGGCGCCATGCCCTCCCGGAGCGCGAAGGCAAAGCGATCAATGTCGTGCTCGACGAGGTCCTGAGCAACGTGATTTGCTACGCTTTCGCCGACACCAAGCCGCACGCCATCTTGGTCACGCTGAACTACTCGGACGGCGAAATCACGGTGGAGGTCGAGGACGACGGCGTGCCGTTCGATCCGACGCAAGTGCGCGCACCCACGCTCGCCAACGATGTGATCGAGCGCAGACCCGGCGGTCTCGGAATAGTGTCCGTGCGTTCCCTGACGAACAGCATTGAATATCGACGTGCCTCGGAGCGCAACTGCCTGGTTCTGCGCCGTCGCGTCGAGGCGGGGCAGACGGCGCCGCAGCCGTCCCAGACGTTCAGCGTTTCCGATTCCGCACACGGCGCGGGCCGCGTGATTGTGGTCGTCGGCCGGCTGGATAGTCCGGTGGCAAAAATGGCCAGGGACCGGCTGCTCCATGCGATCCACGACGGCCCGGATCGGTTTGCCGTGGATCTGAGCCGCGTCCCCTACGTCAGCAGCGCAGGAATCTGGGCTCTGCTGGCCGCCGACTATCTCGCCACGGCGCGAGGCGGCGGGCTGGTGCTCTTCGGGCTGAACCACGACGTCCGGCAGTTGTTCGAGCGTACCGGCATTATCGGCACGCTGCGCGTATGCGACACCGCCGAGGAAGCGCTTGCAACGCTGCAGCCTGCGGCGGCGCCATAGCAACAGGCGCCCCAAGGCGCGACCTCAGCGACACAGAACGCAATTTCGGCCGCTTGCGCGGCGCGCGATGGCTCAGCGCGGCGGGCTGCCGGCCTCGCCCAAATCCCAGAATATGCCGGCCATGATCGCGAGCGCCTCCCGCGCCACCGGCGCGAGCAGGTGTTCGTTCGGCGCGTGCTGCGAACATGCGGCATAGGAATGCGGAATCCATACCGTCGGCAGGCCGAGGACATCGGCGAACACGTCGTTGGGCAAAGACCCGCCGAGGTTGGGCAGGATCGCCGGCTTCGCGCCCACCGTGCGCTCGATCGAGGCGGCGGTCCATTTCACCCAGGGATGGTCCGGATCCAGCCGCGTCGCCGCGAAAAAACCGTCGCGCGCCGGCGTCAGCCGCACCAGGGCGTAGCCGCTGCGATCCAGATGCCGGCGCAGCGCCGGCACGATGTCGGCCGGGTCCACGCCAACCACGTAACGCAGCTGGCAATGCGCGCTCGCGCGCGGCGGAATCGCGTTGACCGGTTTGTCCGGGTTGCCGGTAACGAAAGCGAGCACCTCGAAACTGCACCAGCCGAACACCCGCTCGGCCGGCGTGAGTCCGGGCTCGCCCCAGTCCGCGTCTATGCCCGGTCCGTCCGCGCCGCCCTCGACGACGAGGTCGGCGAGCGCCGCGCGCACCGGGGGCGTGAGCGAATCCGGCCGCCACTCGGGCACGCGGATTGCGCCATTGGCGTCGGTGATCGACGCGATCGCGTGCGCGAGCACGATGCCCGGATTCCGCAGCAGCCCGCCCCAGTTGCCGGAATGATGCCCGCCTGCGCGCAGGTCCACGCTCAAGTCGAAATTCAGCGCGCCGCGCGTGCCCAGGTAGATCGTCGCGCGCGCCGGCTGCAGCCGCGGCCCGTCGGAGGCGATCAGCACGTCGGCGGCGAGGCGCTCTTTATTTTGCTCGCACACCTGCTTGAGGCCCGGCGATCCGGTTTCCTCGCCGGTCTCGATCAGCAGTTTCACGTTGAACCCCAGGCGTCCGCGCGTCTGCAGCACCGCCCCGAGCGCGCCCAGGTTGATGGTGTGCTGGCCCTTGTTGTCGGCGCTGCCGCGGCCGTAGAGCCGGTCCCCCTCGCGCGTGAGCACCCAGGGATCGAGCCCCGCGCGCCACTGCTCCTCCTGGCCGCGGATCACGTCGCCGTGGCCGTAAGTGAACACCGTCGGCAGCGCCGCGTCCTCCATGCGCTCGGCGAACAGGAACGGCCCGCCCTTGCCCAAGGGGTTCGCGAGTAGGGTGCAGCGAAAACCATCGCGCTCGAGGCTCGGCCGCATCTCCTGCTCCAGGTAGGCGAGGAGTTCGGCGCGCCGCGCCGGGTTCTGGCTCTCGGTCTTGATCGCCACCCGCCGCGCGAGATCGGCGATGAAACCGCCCTCGTCGAAATAGTGCTCGCTCTGCAGAATCGCCGCGGCCCGGGTCATGTCACTTCTCCTGCAACTGGAGCGCTCAAGCGCGGCCTTCCGGCGCGGTCACGTCGCGCACGCCGTCGCCGAGCAGATTGATCGCGAGCACCAGTGCAAACAAGGCCAGGCCCGGGATGGTGATCAGCCACGGGCTGAAGAACATGTAGCCTTTCGCCTCCGAAATCATCAGGCCCCAGGAGGGCAGCGGCGGCTGCACCCCCAGGCCGAGGAAGGAGAGCGCGGCCTCGAGCAGAATCGCGCTGCCCATCTCGAGGGTAGCGACCACGATCAGATGACTGGAGACGTTCGGCAGCACCTCGCCCGCGATAATGCGCCAGGTGGGGCAGCCGATGGCGCGCGCCGCGGTGACGTAGTCGAGGTTGCGCACTTGCTGCGTGGCGCTCCTGAGCACCACGGCATAGCGGTCCCACTTCAACAGGCCCAGCACCAGGATCACCATCGCGAGCGAACTGCCGACCAGCGCCACCGTGGCAAGCGCGACCAGGATCACCGGCAATGAAAGGCGCACCGTAATGAGATAGGTCACGACCAGGTCGGTGCGCCCGCCGAAATAGCCGGCCACGATGCCCAGAGCGGCACCGATCACGCCCGAAATCAGCATCACCGAGAAGCCGATCAACAGCGAAATGCGCGAACCGTAGATGACACGCGACAGGTAGTCGCGCCCGAGCATGTCCGTGCCCAGCGGATAGGTCCAGGTTCCGCTCTCATGCCAGACCGGCGGGATCAGCCGGCGCGCCAGGTCCTGCGCGAACGGGTCCTGCGGCGCCAGCCAGGGCGCCGCAAACGCCATCAGCACGATCAAGGCGAGCACGCCCGCCCCGATCAGCAGGCCGGCGTGGCCGCGTATGCGCCGGCGCAAGAGCTCGCCCGGCGAGGGTCCGGCGAGGGATTCCTCGAACGTCGCCCCGAACGTGGTGGTGTAACTGCTCATGCCGCCGCCTCCAGCCTGCAGCGCAGGCGATGGCCGCCGTCGAGCTCGCGCAACTCGAACGCGCGCGTGGCGCAGGGGTCCTCGGCGTAGGCGCAGCGGTTGCGAAACTGGCAGCCTTGGAGCGCGCCGATCGGCGGGCTGACCACGCCGGGAATCGTGCCGAGCCGCTCGCCCGGCGCAAGCCGCCCCGGCACCGGGATGCATTCGAGCAGGCCGCGCGTATACGGGTGCGAAGGCCGGTCGAACAGGCGCGCCACCGGCCCCTGCTCCACGATTTCGCCGGCGTACATCACCGCCACGCGGTCCGCCACGCGCGCGACGATGCCGAGGTCGTGGGTGATCAGGATCAGGCCCATGCCGAATTCGCGCTGCAGTTCCTTCAACAGATGCAGGATCTGTGCCTGCACCGTGACATCGAGCGCCGTGGTCGGCTCATCGGCGATCATCAGCGACGGCTCGCACATCAGCGCCATCGCGATCATCACGCGCTGGCGCAGGCCGCCCGAGAGCTGGTGCGGGTACTGCCCGAGCCGGCTCGTGGCGCCGGTGATGCCCACGCGTTCGAGCAGATGCAGCGCGCGTTCGCGCGCCGCCGCCGCCGATCCGCCGCGGTGGCGCAGCCACCCCTCCTCGAGCTGGTTGCCGATCGACCAGGACGGATTGAGCGAAGTCATCGGTTCCTGGAAGATCATCGCCATGCGATTGCCGCGCAGATCGGCCATGCGCCGCTCGCTCGCGCGGGGCAGGTCCTCGCCGGAAAAACTGAAACGCGACACGCTGCGGCGCGCCGCGCGCGGCAGCAAGCCCATCAGCGCGAGCGCGCTGAGTGACTTGCCGCAGCCCGATTCACCGACCAGGCACAGGGTCTCGCCGGCCTCGAGCGCCAGATCCACGCCGCGCACGGCGTGCAGCATGCCCATCGGCGTGGGAATGTCCACGCGCAGGCCTTCGACCTGCAACAGCGCGCTCATAGCTTGATCCTAGCTGCCGGGCGCACGGCAATTGAGCGGCAAATAGCCCGTCGGGACACCAGTCCTGTTTTCGCCCTTGACCGTCATCTGGCCCGGCGCGGCGGCGTTGCCGCACACCCAGGCGACCGGGACGATCGGCGCATCCTCGACCACCGCCGGCCGGATGCTGAGGATTTTGCCTTTGATGGCGGAGTTGGCGCTGTTGCCGAAAACGATTTGAATCGCCCCGTCCTGCACCGACACCGAACTGATGAAGTTATTGACGATCTTGTCGGCTGCCGGCAATCCGGCGCCGGCGTTGTCGCGGGGCAAAGTATGCGCGACGGCCCACGCAGCCGCAACCGGCGCTTTGGCGATGTCGGCCAGGGGCACGGCGTCGACGATTTGCTTTCGGATCATCTGGTCGAGATAGCTGGGCGCCGCGATCAAGGCCAGAATGCCGATGATCGCGATGACGACCATCATTTCCATCAGGGTAAAGCCATCGCGGCGTGTTGCCATTGCCAAGCCTTGCTGCGCCATCGGTGATGGAATCATAACCGATAGCGGTTGAGCGAGGAAACGCGCTGGAGAAGTGGCTCCGTTTGTTTGAACGACTTTCCCCGATTCATGAGTGGACTCCGGGCGGATTGCGGAAGGTGCAGAGTTGTCCATGGCGGCGGTCGGCGCTTGCCATGCTGAAACCCTGGTTCGCCTGCCTGCGGCGCGACTTCAATCCGCGCCAACAGGAAAGCGGCCTCGCGCGCCGCTGGCTCAAGGACAACGCGGCCGCGCATGCGGTGGCCGGTTCGGGCCAGGGCTGGCAGCAGAGGGCACATAGTCAAGAACCCCGCGCCCAATCATTTTCGCGGGCTGTTGCCGCCGGCAACATTGCTCCCGTTTTGGGAACATGGTAAAGTATTCGGATGCGGATCATCGCGCTGGCGACATTGCGGGATTTCTGGAAAAGTCACTCCGACGCCGAAATACCGCTGCGTTCCTGGTACACGCTGGCAAGCCGCTCAGACTGGCGGCGTCCGGCCGACGTCAAGGCGGCGTACCGGAATGCGAGCGTGGTTGCGAACAACCGCATTGTGTTCAACATCAAGGGCAACGATTACCGCCTGGTCGCGGCAGTGCGCTACAACCGAGGAATGATGTTCATCAGGTTCGTGGGTACGCACCGTGAATACGACAGGATCGATGCCGGAACCGTTTGAGGTGACAGAAATGACACTGCGTCCAATCCGAACCAAGCGCGAGCATCAGGCCGCGCTCAAGGAAATTGAAGCGCTCTGGGAGGCGCCCAGCGGCTCGCCCGAGGGCGACCGGCTCGAAGTGCTCACGCTGCTGGTCGAGGCGTATGAGCGCGAGCGCTACCCGATCGAGGCGCCCGATCCGATCGACTTCCTGCAACACGTCATGGAAGCGCGCGGGATGACGCGAAAAGACCTCGAACCTTACATCGGCTCGCGCGCCAGGGTCGCGGAGGTGCTGAATCGTGTTCGCCCGCTTACCCTGGAGATGATACGCAGGCTCGCATCGGGATTGAATCTTCCGGCTGACGTCCTGATTCGCGGGTATGAATTGAAGCGCGCAGCGTGAACGAGCGCGGCACGCTGGCTGTTCGGCAGGCGCCGGCCTCGCGTGCCGCTGGCTCAAGGACAACGCGGCCGCACATGCGGTCGCCGGTTCCTGGCCCTGTCGGCCACGCCAGTGGGCACTGCGCCAGTGCCGGAACTTGCGTAACCTGACGCCGCTTCAGCGCGATACGGGTTTCGCCTGCCAGACCTGCTCCGCGTATTGCTGGATGGTGCGGTCGCTGGAAAAGTTTCCCATATTGGCGACGTTGAGAATGACTTTGCGCAGCCATTGCGACTGATCGCGGTAGGCCGCGTCGACTTCCGCCTGGCAGGCGACGTAGGACGCATAGTCGGCCAGCAGCAGGTAGTGGTCGCCGTTCTCGAGCAGATTGTCCACGATGGGCTTGAACCGGCCGGGCTCCTCCGGCGAAAAATAGCCCCTGGCGATCATGTCGATCGCCTGGCGCAATTCGTCGTTCGCAAGATAGTGGTCCACCGGCCGGTAGCCGCTCGCGCGCAGCCTCGCGACCGCATCGGTGGTAAGGCCGAAAATGAAAATATTGTCCTCGCCGACCTCGCTGCGGATTTCGACATTGGCGCCGTCCAGGGTCCCGATGGTCAGCGCCCCGTTCAACGCGAGCTTCATATTGCCGGTGCCCGAGGCCTCGGTGCCTGCCGTGGATATCTGCTCCGACAAATCGGCCGCCGGAATGATGTTTTCGGCCACGGAAACGCCGTAATTGGGCACGAATACCAGCTTCAGCCGTCCGTGCACGCGAACGTCGTTGTTGACGATCTCGGCCACGTCGTTGATCAGCCTGATGATCAGCTTGGCGATGGCGTAGCCCGGCGCCGCTTTGCCGCCGAAAATCACGGTGCGCGGCACGGTGTCGCTGTGCGGGGCGTCGCACAGGCGCCGGTACCGGGTCACGACGTGCAGCACATTGAGCAGCTGGCGCTTGTATTCGTGGATGCGCTTGATCTGCACGTCGAACAGCGAATCGACGTCGATCTCCATGCCCAGGGAAGACTTGATTTCCGCCGCGAAGCGTTGCTTGTTGGCGCGCTTGACCGCCGCGAATTCCTGGCGGAACTGCGCGTCCCCGGCCAGCGGAATCAGGCGCCGCAACTGGCCGAGGTCCTTGAGCCAGCCAGCGCCGATGCGCGAAGTGATCAGAGCCGCGAGCAGCGGGTTGGCCTGGTTCAACCAGCGGCGCGGCGTGATGCCGTTGGTCAGGTTGATGATCTTGCCCGGGAAATAGCGGTCGAAATCGGCAAATGTGGTCTGCTTCATCAGCTCGGTGTGGAGTTGCGCCACACCGTTGACCTTGTGGCTGCCGACCACGGCGAGGTGTGCCATGCGCACCCGCTTGCCCCCTTCTTCGCCGATGATCGACATGCGCCGGCGCATTTCGTTGTCGCCGGGGAAACTGTGCATCACCCCGATGAGGAAGCGGTGGTTGATTTCGTAAATGATCTGCAGGTGGCGCGGCAGGATTTGCTCGAACATCGCGACCGGCCAGGTTTCCAGCGCCTCCGCCATCAGCGTATGGTTGGTGTAGGAGAAGGTGCGGGTGGTGATGTCCCAGGCCTTGTCCCAATCCAGATGGTTCAGGTCGACGAGGATGCGCATCAGCTCGGGGATGGCGATCGCGGGGTGGGTATCGTTCAGTTGGATTGCGACTTTGTCCGGAAGCTCGTCGAAGCCTTCGTGGAATCTGCTGAAGCGGTACAAAATGTCCTGCAGCGATGCGCAGACGAAGAAATATTGCTGTTTCAGGCGCAGTTCGCGGCCCATCGCCGTGGAGTCTTGGGGGTAGAGGACCTTGGACAGGTTTTCCGATTCGTTCTTGTCCTCCACCGCCTTGATGTAATTGCCCTCGTTAAAATATTTCAAGTCGAAGTCGCGCGACGCCTTGGCCGCCCACAAGCGCATGTTGTTTACGGTGGAGGTGGCAAAACCGGGGATGGGGCTGTCATAGGCCATGGCCATCACGTCGTCGGTGTCCACCCAATGATGGCGCTGCACGCCGTCTTCGTCGGAGTACTGCACCACGCGCCCGCCGAATTTGACATGGTAGAGCACTTCCGCGCGCGGGAACTCCCAGGGATTGCCGTAGCGCAGCCAGTTGTCGGGGTGTTCCACCTGGCGCCCGCCCTCGATGCGCTGCGAGAACATGCCGTACTCATAGCGAATGCCATAGCCATAGCCGGGCAGATTCAGCGTCGCCATCGAATCCAGAAAGCAGGCCGCAAGCCGCCCCAGGCCGCCGTTGCCCAGGGCCGCGTCGAACTCCATTTCACGCACCTGGCGCAAATCGACGCCTTGCTGCCGCAACGCCTCGCTGCACTCTTTTTCGAACGCGAGGTTGAGCAGGCTGTTCATCAGCGTGCGCCCCATCAGGAATTCCATCGACAGGTAATACACTCGCTTCGCGTCCGCGGCGTAATAGCTGCGCATGGTTTCCATCCAGCGCTCGATCAGGCGGTCGCGCGTCATGAACGCCGTGGCATGAAACCAGTCGCGCGTGGTCGCCATGATGTCATCCTTGCCTACCGAAAACACCAGGCGGTTGACAATGGACTTGCTCACCGAAGCGACGTCGACGCCGGCAAGCTGATGGTTGATGAGGGATTGCAGCGGCTGCTTTGTCATGATTGTCCCCTAAGCCGGACGAATAAGAGACTTAGACCCCGTTGCGAATCGAGTGTTGCAACGGGCCGAATGCGGGTATTGAACCGGATTACAAACGACATGCGCTGTTCATTCACCGGAGCGCAGGACAAATAGGGTCAGTGAAACTATCCATCAGCCGAACCGCCATGCCTTGCAGCATAATGGATACGATTCTAGGCCTTTTCACTGCTGTCCGGTTAAAACGAACCCCATGGTCTTGAAACCAAGAGCTGGGGCGGAATTTGGAGTTTTTGAGGGTGTCCCCGATTTGAACGGCAGATTGCCGATCCGGCAGTCTTGCGGCATTGCTTTGGCCGGAGACGCCGATGAATCTTGGCAAAACCCGTTTTGTTCAACTCTACCTAAACTCTACCTACGGGAATTAGCCCATCCGTGGCTGGCCACATGGTCAGAACATGTTTTCAAGAACAGCTTGAACCCGGCACGCGCTCCCGATAAACTCTTCAGCCCAACGGCTCATTCTTGATTGGCAAGGAGGAACGATGTCGGACGAAGATCTGAAGGCCGAGCTGGAGCGGCTGCGTAACGAGAACGCTGCGCTCAAAAAAGGGGCCGCCACTGGCCTCACCATGAAAGTCAGCGAGAAGGGCGCGCTCTCGATCTACGGCATGGGGCGTTTCCCGGTGACCTTGTACAAGGAGCAGTGGCTCAAGCTCCTGGAGCGGTGCGATGACATCCGCACGTTCATTGCGGCGAACGAGGGGCAGTTGAAGACGAAGGGGTGAGTGCGTTGAGCAAGCCCAAAATGACCGGCGCGAGCGACGCCGAGGTCATCGCACTGCTCGCGCGTTACCAATGCCCGACGCCGTTTCATGAGGTGCGGACCCGGTTTCTGGGCAACATTGCGTCACCCGTCATGGCTGCCTCGCCGTTGGAGACGCTCAAGCAACTATGGGGTGGGGAGTTGCCGGAATTCGACTCCATGGAGGCCGTGAATGAACTGCTCAACGCGCTGATCGCAGGCCTGTGGAACCGCCTGGCGGAGCACCAAAGCAGCCGCAATCCATTCCGGCTGATTCGTTTCGAAGTGGCGCAAACTCGAGAGGGTGTGAAGCATCTCGCGCTGGTTCGCAGGCAGGAACTGGACGGCTTTGTCGAAGGCCTGTTCGGGCCTGAGAAACATATTAATTTACCCGAACGTGCTCATAAAGCACTTGGCGTCCTTGCTGAAATTCGGGCCATGTTGGCAGGAGTCATTAATTTGCTTGACGACTCGAGCAAGCCCGCGGAGCCCGATGACCTCAAGGACATGGTTCGCAATATTCAGAAACTCACGATCATTGTTGAAACGGAAATGAACACGGCAATTCTTTCGTGCACACGCGCTCGTCGCCAACTGCTTGAACAGATACCGGCAACCAAGCCCACGTTGCACTAGCGGTGATACTGACGCTTTGCGCGCGAGGTGCGTCCGGGACCGACTCCGCGTTCGTGCGCCGGTAAGGGGTAGCGCAGCCACGCCGTTGCAGAAAAGGACTGATCCTCAATGCGCCCAATTACTTCCAAGCCTGAAAATTTCGCGCAACTCGTCTTTTTTGTCCGTGGCGAAAAGGTGATGCTCGACGCCGACCTCGCCAGGCTCTACGGGGTCGAAACAGGAGCTCTCAACCGAGCGGTCAAGAGAAACCTCGACCGGTTCCCCGGCGATTTCATGTTCCGATTCACGAAAGAGGATTGGGAAAACTTGAGATGCCAGATTGGCATTTCAAGTTCGCCAAGCCCCGCATCGGTTCGCGACACCATGAGGTCACAATTTGTGACCTCAAGTTTCCACGGTGGCCGGCGGAGACTTCCCTACGCCTTCACCGAACAGGGCATCGCCATGCTCTCCAGCGTGCTGCGCTCGCCGCGTGCAGTCGAGGTGAACATTGCCATCATGCGCACCTTCGTGCAGTTGCGGCGGCTCATGGACTCGAATCGCGATCTCGCCCGGAAGATCGAGGCTATGGAAAAGAAATACGACGAGCAGTTCACCGTCGTCTTC
>MERK01000091.1 GCA_001770575.1 Betaproteobacteria bacterium RIFCSPLOWO2_12_FULL_64_23 | reverse complement strand
GTCGCGGAAGGACCATGCACCGTATATTCCCTGTGCCGCCTTGCGCAGAAACCGCGGGTTGATGTCCGTCGCCAGGATAGTCAGGTTCCATTTCTCGAATTCGGGGATCAGCCGGTCGAGCAGCATGGCGATCGAATAGGGCTCCTCGCCGGTGCAGCAGCCCGCGCTCCAGATGCGAAGATGCTTTTCGGTTTGGGCGCGCGCGCGCAGCAGTTCCGGCAGGATCTGCTGCTCCAGAATGTCGAAGCTTCTTTTCTCGCGAAAAAAATACGTCTCTCCCACCGTCAACTGGCTCGCAAGCCCCTCTATCTGAGTTCGCGTCAGAGGCGCGGCAAGCAGCCAATGGATGTAGGCCTCCGCTTCCGCGTATCCCGACTCACGCGATGCGGCGGCGATGCCGCGCTCCAGGTCGCGCCAGCGCTCTCTCGGAAAGTGGAGTCCCACCTGCGATTCGAGGAAATCGCTCAGCCGCGACAGCAGCGCATCGGGCAAGGCGATCGGCAGTTCGATGGGCATCCGTCAGACCCTTTCCAGCGCCAGATCCAGGGACTGCTCTTCCTCCGGCGAAAAAAACCGGTCCAGGTCCTGGATCAGAACCAGGCCATCGCTCGTCTTCAGCACGCCTTCGATGTGTTGGATACCACGGGCGAGGTCGCCGGCGCTCACGACAGCGTCAGCCGGACGCTCGACCACTCCCAGCACGGACTCCGCGATGATGGCGAGGCGCCTGGTGCGCGCGTGCGCGACAACCAGGCTGTCGGATACCGCGACGCCCCGATGGGCAAGACCGAGGCGCCTGCGGATGCTCGCGACCGGGATCACCTCGCCCTGAATGTTAATGACGCCTTCGACGGCATCAGGGGCTCCCGGCAGCGGCGTAACTTCGGCCATGCGCAGCACGCGATCCACCGCCTCCAGATGCAGTGCGTAGGTCTGCCCGTCAACCGCCAGCAGCAGCAGTCGAATCAAGGAAGCCGCGTCTTGCACTACCAAGCTCCTCTATCTGTCGCCGGCGAAATGCCGAGGGCCGCGGCCACCGCCGGAATGAGATCGGTGGCCAGATTGTCCTTGCATACGTGGGCACACGCGCCGGCTGCGAGGGCATGCTCGACATAGACTTCAGCGCTCTCTTGCGAAACGACGATTACCCGGATGCCGGGATACAGGGTTCCCAACCGGGCCGTCAGCTCAATTCCGTTGGCGTCGGGCAGGCCGATGTCCATCAGTACCAACTGCGGTTGATGGGCATTGCAGGCTTTGAGCGCACTTGCGCCATCGGCGGCCTCGCGGAATCCGCAGTCCGGAAACGCGTGATCGAGAAAATCACGCAATGCGTGCCGCGTCGGCGCATGATCCTCGACGATCAGCACCGTCTTCTGTCCTCTGGTATCTGTCCTGTCCGTCATCAATGCAATCCCCGGCCGCGAGTGCGCGCCGCATAGCGCCGCTCACGCAGTGTGAACCGGACCAGATGTTTGAGTAGTGTAGGCATGGTCGAGTCAGTCCAAGCCCGCCCGCTCTTCGTCCGGCGACGCATCGGCCGGGAATAGCGAGGCAAGCCGCCGCGGCAGCTCAACGACCAGGTCTTCCTTCAGCAGGAAACCGTCCGCACCCGCTCCCTTGGCCAGGGCGCGGTATGCAGGATGGGTATGCAGCGTAACGATGACCACCAACGGCGCGTTGGGCTGTTGCTTGATCCGGTGCGTTGCCGCGGGCCCGTTCATCCCCGGCATCGCGAAATCCATCAGAACGAGGTCCGGATGCAGCGCGGCGCTCAGTTCGAGTGCCTGCTCTCCG
Source organism: Betaproteobacteria bacterium RIFCSPLOWO2_12_FULL_64_23 (assembly GCA_001770575.1). GTDB lineage: Bacteria > Pseudomonadota > Gammaproteobacteria > Burkholderiales > SG8-39 > 2-12-FULL-64-23. Next base: position 4,483 of record MERK01000091.1, on the reverse strand, counting down.
GAAGTCGCCTCCCCCACCAGTTCCAGCCCGGGCACGGCGCGCAAAAAGCGCTTTGCGGCTTTCAGGAAATCCTCGTTGTCGTCCACCAGCAAAACCCGCTTGGGCTTCATTGCTCTCACGTCTGCACTCCTGCCTTGCGCTCAAGGGAATACGACGGGTGGGAGATGCGACCATGCCCCGACTGCGGCACGGGGCGAGCGCTCGTACCCGGTTGCGGGAATAATCGACCCATGCACGATCCGTGGGTAGCAGGGAAAACCTTGAAACCAGCCCGCCAAATACCTTGGAACCAAGACAGGCGGAGCTTGCGGCCCCGGCCAACGGCGGGGAGCCGCTACTTCGATCGCAGAGGCGTGCTATCGAGGAGTAAAGGAGCGAAGCGGGACTATCTGTCCCGCTCCACCAGACCGGCACGGGCCGCGAACAGCGTCAAGCCGGCGATGTCGTGAATGCCCAGACGTTCCATCAACAGGGCCCGGTGGCCTTCTACCGTCTTGACGCTCAGATTCAGCCGCGATGCGATCTGCTTGGTGCTATGGCCCTCGGCGATCAGTTGCAGGATCTGCCGCTGGCGCGGTGTGAGCAGTTCCAGCGGACTTTGCCCGACACCCGCCGAACGGACAAATCGATCGACTAGGTCCCCCGACACCCTCGGACTGAGATAAGTACCGCCACTTACCACGGCGCGCAGGGCAAACTCCAGTTCCATGGGGGTCGCATCCTTGGGGAGATAGCCCGATGCACCGACCTGCAGCGCGTGTGACACGAAGTCCCCGGCCGAGTGCACTGAAAGAATCAAGACCCGCGTCTCCGGGAAGCGCCTCTTGATGTCGGCGGTCGCATCGATGCCGTTGAGTCCCGGCATGTTGATATCCATCAGCGCCACGTTGGGCCGTTTCGCCTCGATCAGTTCCAGTGCTTCCCGCCCGTCGGCCGCTTCGGCGACGACCTCGACGCCCTGGATTTTTTCGAGAAGCGCACGAATGCCATTGCGGACCAGCGTATGGTCGTCGGCAAGCAGGACGCGTATCGCAGCCGTGTTCATGCGTGAGTTGACGCGTTCGCAGCCGGTTCCCGGCCGCCGGCAGGCGCGAAAGGAAAACTTGCGCGCACCTCCGTGCCGCGCCCGGGAGCAGAATGAATCGCCAGCCGCCCGCCCAGTTGCCGCACCCGCTCCTGCATGCCGATCAGCCCGAAACCCCCTGTTGGCGAGGCATCGGAGACGGCGGCGGCATCAAAACCTTTCCCGTCGTCGCGCACGCTCAATTGCACCTCGCCCGCGTTCAGCCCGAGCGCCACCCACACCCGTTTAGCATGGGCATGCCGCATCACGTTGGTCAGCGCTTCCTGGGCCACGCGGAAGCAGGCCATCTCGAGCTCGGGACGCAATCGTCCGGGCAGCGTAGTCTCGAACTGTGCGTCCCACCCGGCCGCTTCCGCCTGCTTGGCAAGATGTGACTCCAGCACCACCGCCAAGCCGAGGTCCTCCAGCCCCAGCGGGCGCAAATCGAGCAGCATGCCGCGCACCTGCTCGAGCGCCCGCCCCGTGATCATGAGCGCCTCGGTCAGGTGGTCCTCGGCCTCGCCCTCGGCGCAATACGGCTCCAGCATCTGCAGGTTGACTTTCAATGCGGTCAGCGTCTGGCCCAGTTCGTCATGCAGCTCGCGCGCAATCGCATACCGCTCCGACTCCTCCACCTCGCGCAGCCGCCGCGACAGTCCGCGTAACCGGTCGGTGTAGCCGCGCAGCGCCTTCTCCTTGCGCTTGAGTTCGCTCATATCGCGCACGGTATAGGAATGCGCGACGACCTCGCCTTGCTGGTCCCTCACGGCTGAAAACGTCACTTGGGTCGGGATGCGCGTGCCGTCCTTGCGCAGGTGAGTGGTTTCGACCGGGCTCGAAGACGCGTCGCGCGCCGCACCCTCGATGAACCGGCGCAGTTTTCCCTTGCGTTCCGGCGGCACGATCAAGTCGATCGGCTGCCCGACCGCCTCCTGCGCGGACCAGCCGAACAGCCGCTCGGCGGCGGTGTTCCAGGAAAGGATCCTGCGGTCGAGCCCGCGGATCAGGATCGCGTCGTTGCTCGATTCGACGATTGCCGCCAGTTGCGCATGTTCGCGCTCGGCGCGTTTGCGCTCGGTGACATCCAATAGCGCGAACAGCAGCCCGTCAACGGCGCCGTCCGCGTCCCGCAGGGGATGCAAAGTCCAGTCCCAGTAGGTCACGCCCCGTTTGGGATGGTCCAGGTACTGAAACGGATTGGCATAGATCGTAAATGGCTGGCCGGTAGCCACCGCATTGCGAAAAATGGCTTCGGCTTTTTCACCCGGATACAGGTCGAAATGGTTCTTGCCCACAAAAAACTCGGGCGGATAGCCGCCTACGTCCGCATAAGCCTGGTTCACCCGCACGAAATTCAAATCCCGGTCCAGATAAACGATGCAGAAATGCGTCGTCGCGAAGATGCGATCGAGCAGTTCGTAGTTCTTCCGCAACGCTGTCTCCGCCTCGATCCGCTGCGTTATATCGCGCAGCGTCACGGTGAACAGCCGCTCCCCCGCCCACTCCATCTGCGAAATCGCGGCGTCGACCGGGAATTCCCGGCCGTCGGCTCGCCGCCCCACCACCTGGCCAAAACGACCGATGCCGCGGTTGGTGACTTTGGTGCGCGCAAAGTTGCGGATATGCGCGTCGTGCGCCCCGCGGTAGCGCTCTGGAATCAGCATGGAGAGCGGCTTGCCCAGCAGCGCCGCTGCGCTGTAGCCGAACATTTGCTCGGCCGCGGGATTGACGAGCGTGATTTCATGATGTTCGTCGATGGCGATGATGGCGTCCATCGCCGATGCGATAATGCCGGCCAGACGCTGCTCGCGCCTTGTGCTCGCGGCCATGCCGCCAGCCGGCCCTTTCGGCCCGCTTGCGCGGGACGATCGGTCGGATTTCATATTATCTGCGCGAGCCGGGAAACGGAATTAACCCGACGCGCTGCCACCAGCCAACGAGCGCCGTACAAGTATCCCCATGGCGTTGCCGTGCCCGGCGCAATCGCCGGTGCCCGCTAAGTAATGGAGTCAAAGCTGCAATTTCTTTCATGGATCACTGTGATCTCATTATAGCCTGACATCGAATCTTGCTCAGTGCCCGGCTCCTCTTGTGTCTCACTCATACAATGGAATCATTTTGATACCCAAGTTATCTTTGTCAATCAAGGATAGCGGGTCTAATATTGAACATGTTCCAACAGCTTCGACGACTACAGGCACTCACGCAAAAGTATTTCCCCTGTCTTCAATCCCATGTCGACAGTGTGCTTATTGTCGAAATCGGCTATCACGAGGAACAAGGGCGCCCGCTGACCATCAAGGGCCTGCTCTTGCTGGAGCTCGGCGCGCCTGCGACCGTCCGCCGGCGTCTGCAAAGACTTGTCGATATGGGATTGGTACACAAGCGTCCGGTCAGCCACGACCGGCGCATCTGTCACCTGGAAGTCGATCCCGCGACGCGCGTGAGGTTCGCGAAGTACTTGAAGTTGATCTTGCGGTTGTGATGGGCCTGAAAGCCAGACGCAGGGCCGTTCTTCAGCCGGCTCGCGCGCTACGCCATGCGTTACTTTCCCGATGTCCGCCCGCGATTGTCCCGCTGCGGGCTTGAAGGCCCCGGCGTAAGCTCTGCCGCCCCGGAAGCCGGAAGCGGTAGCCGACGAGATCGCCGGAATGCGCCCCGGACGACGCGGCAAGGCCGCACGTTGGTGCGCCTGGTGCTCGATACAACAATACGACAGTGACGCTCGCGTGAACGTAAGTCTATCCTTGCATATTCCAACAGTACCTATTAATATGCAATGATGATAAAACGCGATCTCGAACCGAAAATTCTCGCCGCGCTGGAGCGATTTCCGTGTGTTGCGCTGCTCGGCGCCCGGCAGGTCGGCAAGACCACCCTGGCCCGGCGAATTGCGGCAGCGAAGCCCGGCGCGGTGTTTCTCGACCTCGAGCGGCCCTCCGACGCCGCAAAACTCGCCGAGCCTGAACTTTTCCTGGGCCCGCTCTCCGACCGGCTGGTAGTGCTGGACGAGGTTCAGCGCGTGCCGGACCTGTTCCCGGTCCTGCGCAGCCTTGTCGACGAACGGGCACGCGCCGGCAGGTTTCTCATCCTCGGATCGGCTGCGCCGGAACTGCTGCGCCAATCTTCGGAAACACTGGCGGGGCGCGTGCGCTTTTTCGAGCTTGCACCGCTTACGCTGCACGAAGTGAAGCCGCCGCCGGACGCGGTTCCTTCGCTGTGGTTGCGCGGCGGATTCCCGCGCAGCTTTCTCGCGCAGGATGAGCGTGAGTCGCTCGATTGGCGCGACGCATTTATCCAGACCTTTCTCGAGCGCGACATTCCCGCGTTCGGCATCCGCGTGCCGGCGGCGAACCTGCGCCGCTTCTGGCAAATGCTCGCGCATAACCATGGCCAGCTCTGGAACGCTTCGCGGCTCGC
>MERK01000090.1 GCA_001770575.1 Betaproteobacteria bacterium RIFCSPLOWO2_12_FULL_64_23 | reverse complement strand
GCAGGCCGGGCAGCCGAAGATGGTCACCATCGCCACCAACATGGCCGGCCGCGGCACCGACATCGTGCTCGGCGGCAATGTCGAGCGCAGCGTCGACGTTCTGCGCGCCGCCGAGGACGTGGACCAAGCCGAAAAAGAGCGGCGCATCCAGGCGCTGCGCGAGGAATGGCAGCTGCTGCACGCCAAAGTCATCGCGGCCGGCGGACTGCACATTATCGGCACCGAGCGCCATGAGTCGCGCCGCATCGACAACCAGCTGCGCGGCCGCGCCGGCCGCCAGGGCGATCCGGGCTCCTCGCGCTTCTACCTGTCGCTGGAGGATCCGTTGCTGCGCATATTTGCCGGCGACCGGGTGAAGGCGATCATGCAGCGGCTGAAAATGCCGGAAGGCGAGGCGATCGAAAGCTCGTGGGTGTCGCGTTCGATCGAGTCGGCGCAGCGCAAGGTCGAGGCGCACAACTTCGACATCAGGAAGCAGCTGCTCGAGTACGACGACGTCGCCAACGACCAGCGCAAGGTGATCTACGAACAAAGAAACGAGCTGATGGAGAGCGCCGACGTCAGCGCAACCATCACCTCGCTGCGCCAGGGCGTGGTGAGCGATATTTTCCGCGCCCACATTCCGCCGGAGAGCGTGGAGGAGCAGTGGGACGTGCCCGGCCTGGAGAAAGCCTACGCGGCGGAATTGCAGTTCGCGATCCCGGTGAAAGCCTGGCTCGACGCGGACGCAAACCTGGACGATCAGGCGCTGCTCGAAAAAGCGGTGGCCGAAGCCGACCGCTTATACCAGGAGAAATTCTCGCTCGCGCCCGCCGAAGCCCTGCACCAGTACGAGCGCTGGGTCATGCTCACCAGCGTGGACCAGCATTGGCGCGAGCACCTGGCCGCGCTCGACCACCTGCGCCAGGGCATACACCTGCGCGGCTACGCGCAGAAGAACCCGAAGCAGGAGTACAAGCGCGAGGCGTTCGAGTTGTTTGCGAGCATGCTCGAAAGCGTCAAGCTGGAGGTTACCAAGACCCTGACCGCGGTACAGGTGACTTCGGAGACCGAGTTGACTGAAGCGGCGGCGGAAACGGCGCCGGCGGTTGAAAACGTCCAATACCGGCACGCCGGCTACGACGAGGCGCTGGCTGCGGATGCCGCCGAGGAAAAAGCCAAGGAGCGGCCGTTCGTGCGCGAGATGGGCAAAATCGGCCGCAACGACCCCTGCCCCTGCGGCTCGGGCAAGAAATACAAGCACTGCCACGGGAAACTGACTTAAGCCGGGTGCGGCCATGCCTGTGAATCTAGTTGCGCCAAAACCTGAGGATCTGCTGCCGGTAAGCGGGGTGGCGCTGGGCGTTGCCGAGGCCGGCGTGCGCAAGGCCGGGCGCAAGGATCTGCTGGTAATGCGCCTCGCCGAGGGCGCGAGTGTCGCCGGGGTGTACACGCAGAATCGCTTCTGCGCCGCGCCGGTGATCGTGTGCAAGGAACATCTGGCGCTGGCCAAGACGGCGCGCGCGCTGCTGGTGAACACCGGCAACGCCAATGCCGGCACCGGCGAGGACGGCCTGGCGCGCGCAAGGCTGGCCTGCGCCGGACTGGCGGCAGCGCTCGGCTGCGACAGTTCGCACGTCCTGCCGTTTTCCACCGGCGTGATCATGGAGCCTTTGCCGGTGGAGCGCATTATTGCGGCGCTGCCGCGCGCACTCGCCGACTGCCGCGAGGACAACTGGGCGCGCGCGGCCGAGGCGATCATGACCACCGACACCGTGGCCAAGGCCTGTTCGCGCCGGCTCGGTCTCGGCGGCAAGAGCGTGACCGTGACGGGAATGGCGAAGGGCGCGGGCATGATCCGCCCCGACATGGCGACCCTGCTGGGTTTCGTCGCAACCGACGCGGCGGTGAGTCAGGCGCTGCTGCAGCAAATGCTGGCGGGAGCGGCCGCGCGCTCGTTCAACCGCATCACGGTGGACGGCGACACCTCCACCAACGATTCCTTCATGCTGATCGCGACCGGCGCCGCGGGGGCGCAGAGCATCACTGACGAGCGTCACCCGGATTATGCGGCACTCGCCGCGACCGTCACGGAAGTTGCCGTCTGGCTGGCCCAGGCGATCATCCGTGACGCTGAAGGCGCGACCAAGTTCATTACGGTGCAGGTGGAGGGCGGCAGGAACGAACCGGAATGCAGCAAGGTTGCCTATGCCATTGCGCATTCGCCGCTGGTCAAGACCGCGTTCTTTGCCTCCGACCCCAACTTGGGGCGGTTGCTTTGCGCAATCGGCTACGCCGGCATTGCCGACCTCGATGTCGGCCGGGTGCAGTTGCATCTGGGCGACGTGCTCGTGGCCAGGGACGGGGGCCGCAATCCGGCCTACCGCGAAGAGGACGGCCAGCGCGTGATGAAGCAAAGTGAAATCACGGTGCGTGTGGAGCTCGGCCGCGGTTCGGCGCAGACCACGGTGTGGACCTGCGATCTGTCGCATGACTACGTTTCCATCAACGCGGATTACCGCAGCTAATTGCCATGAACGAACTGTCGAAATTCCTGCAACGGGCCGAAGCGCTGGTGGCGCGCCTCGAAGTGTTGTTGCCCGCGGTGCAGCCGCCGGTGGACTGGGACGCGAGCATTGCCTTCCGCTGGCGCAAGGCGGGCGCGCACGGCCATCTGCAGCCGGTTGTCCGTCCGCACAAAATCCGGCTGTCCGATTTGCGCGGCGTCGACCGGCAGAAGCACCTGATCGAGCAGAACACGCGCCAGTTCGTGACCGGGCTTCCGGCCAACAACGTGCTGCTGACCGGCGCGCGCGGCACCGGGAAGTCCTCGCTGGTCAAGGCGGCGCTGAACAAGTTCCAGCGCCAGGGGCTGCGCCTGATCGAAGTGGACAAGCATGACTTGATCGACCTGCCCGATATCGTCGATCAGATCTCCGCGCGCAAGGAGCGCTTCATCATTTTCTGCGATGACCTGTCGTTCGAGGCGGCGGAGGCCGGCTACAAGGCGCTGAAGGTGGTGCTCGACGGTTCGATCTCGGCGACTTCGGAAAACGTGCTCATCTACGCCACTTCCAACCGGCGCCATCTGATGCCCGAGTACATGCAGGAAAATCTCGAATACAAACACGTGGGCGAAGAGATTCATCCAGGCGAGACCTCGGAGGAGAAAATCTCCCTGTCGGAGCGCTTCGGCCTGTGGGTGTCGTTCTACCCCTTCGACCAGGACGACTATCTCGCCATCGTCGAACACTGGCTGGCCGAGCTGGGCTGCACGCCGCGGGAAATAGCCGCCACGCACGAAGAAGCGCTGCAATGGGCGCTGTCGCGCGGTTCGCGTTCGGGCCGCGTCGCCTGGCAGTTCGCGCGCGACGTGTCCGGGCGGCTGCGCGCCGCCGGCGCTCCCCGCGCGAAGCGCGGTTGAACGCCACGCCGGTCGAAGTCGTCGCCGCCGTAATCGAGCGGCCGGACGGCAGTTTCCTGCTGGCGCAGCGCCCGGCAGGCAAGGCGTACGCCGGCTACTGGGAATTTCCAGGCGGCAAAGTCGAGCCGGGGGAGCCGCTTGCCGCGGCGCTCGTGCGCGAGCTGCACGAAGAACTCGGCATCGAGGTCGAGCGCGCGTATCCCTGGATCGTGCAGAACTACGTTTATCCGCACGCCAACGTGCGGCTGAATTTTTTCCGCGTGCGCGCCTGGCACGGCGACCCGCACGGCAGGGAAGACCAGCAGCTTGCGTGGCAGCATGTATCTAAGCTGGAGGTAGCGCCGCTGTTGCCTGCCAATGCGCCGGTGCTGCGCGCCCTCGAGCTTCCGTTCGAGTACGCCATCACGCATGCGGGTGAGATCGGAGCAGCGGAGCAATTGAGTCGCCTCGATCAGCGGCTGGCGCAAGGTCTGAGATTGATTCAAGTGCGCGAGAAGGGCATGTCTGGGTCTGAACTCGAGCGTTTTGCCGCGGCGGTGATCGCACTGGCGCGGCCGCATGGTGCTCAGGTGCTGATCAACTCCGACATCTGGCTCGCGCTTCGCCTGGACGCGGACGGTGTGCATCTCGCGGCGGCGCAACTTACTCTTCTGAAACAAAGGCCGCCGGTGCGTTGGTGCGCCGCATCCTGCCACAGCGCGGCAGAACTCCAGAGCGCGGTTCAGCTCGGCGTCGATTTCGTGGTGCTCGGTCCGGTGCGGGCAACGCCGTCGCACCCCGGTTCGGTGGCGCTGGGTTGGGAAGGTTTTGCGGCTTTGGTGCGTGGGGCCAGCCTGCCGGTGTTTGCGCTGGGCGGGATGATGCCGGACGACCTGGAAACCGCCTGGCGCTCGGGCGCGCACGGCATCGCTATGGTGCGCGGGAGCTGGTCGGGCGCTTGAGTCCCTAAGGCGCGTCAGACTCTGGTTCCGGGGACCTGGCGTCCGGATCCTCGTCATTGCCTTTGACTGCCACGCGATATTCCTCGTTCGCCCATGCACCGAGGTCGATCATCTTGCAGCGCTCGGAGCAGAACGGTCGAAAAGGCGATTCCGGACCCCAGCGCACCGGCTTCGCGCAGCGCGGGCAGCCGACCGTGGGGCTATTCGGGGTCACAGGGTGCACCCCTCGATAGTGCCGGTCTCAATGGCATTTGGCATGGCCAAATGTTACGTCAATGCAGTATGGAGTGGAGGCAAATGGACCGACTTCGACGCCGCGTATGGCTATTTACGCCATAATTGCCTATACTAACTGCCATATGGCAAATAATGGAGTGTGGTCATGAGTACAACCAGCGCAATTTCACAGCCCGCCTTGTCGATTGAAGGTTTGCTCGGCGGCAGGAGGGTGTTGCAGGTCAAGCAGCGTACCGCATTGGATTGGGTCTCGGTCATTCGTCAGGGCCTTTCCTCGGCGGCGGTGGATTCCCTGGCCAAGACCCTACGCGTCACACAATCCGAACTGGCCGTGGCCCTAGGCATCCCCGAGCGCACTTTGGCCCGGCGCAAAAAAGAGGGCACGCTCAACAGCGAGGAATCGGCCAAGCTGGTGCGGCTCGCCCGTGTCGTCGGCAGAGCCAGGGAAACATTTGAAGATCTCGATACCGCTCTGGACTGGCTGAAGTCCCCGAATGCCGCTCTGTCTGGCGCAACTCCGCTTTCCCTGCTCGACACCGACATCGGCGCGGAAAGCGTGATGGAAACGCTTGGCCGCATCGAGCACGGTGTCTTTGCCTGATGCTGACGGTCTGGCGGTTGCTCACCGCCCGGTTCGCGCAATCCGCATTTTCGGGCGAGGGTGCGCGTCTGTACGGCGGACGCTGGAACCGCAAGGGTGTGCCCATGGTGTACACCGCCGGCAGCCAGTCGCTGGCCATGCTGGAAATGCTGGTGCAGGACGAGCCGCTACGTGCCCGATACGTGATGGTCCCCGCCACGCTGCCAAGGAATCTGAAAATCGAACGGGTCACGCCAGATCAACTGCCCGCCGATTGGCGCGACCTCGGGGCGCGGGAGCGACTGCAGGCCATCGGCACCGACTGGGCCAGGCATAGATCGAGCTCGGTGCTGGCAGTTCCGAGCGTGGTCATCCCGACCGAAACCAACTATCTGCTGAACCCGCTGCACCCTGCGTTCGCCAGGATCGAGATCGGTAAGCCGGAGGAATTCGTCACCGACCTGCGGTTGATACGGCAATGAGATCGGTGTCGAAAGATAGTACCGGCAGCCTTGAAGACGCTTCGAGAAATGTGAAGAGAGCTAAGCGGCAAAAGGCACTACCCGCGTTTTCGAAGCTGGTCGCATAAACGCTTGATTTGATCAACTACGAATTCCCGGTCTCGCGATACGAGGCTGGCGAGCCACGCAGAGATGCGAACAGCCTGATCGGTCGGTTCGACCGACGATTCCGACAGTAGGTCTGCGGTTCGACACCTAAGCGCCCGCGCCAGGTTGTCCAGCGTCACCAGGGACGGCACCGTAACGCCGCGCTCGAAGCGCGACACGGTCTCGGCATCTACGCCAAGACGCTCTGCAAGTTGATCTTGTGTCCAGTCAATAGATTTTCGCCGATCAGCGATTCGCTTGACTAAGCGCTTAGCCAGCAGTTTCCTTGCTAAGAGAGCTAAAAAGGCTCAGCGATGCTGGCCTAATTTCCCAAGAAGTATTCCTGGAGCGGCAGCGCAAGATATTGGAGTAGGCAGTGCTGGCAGCACGTAAGCGTCCGACTCATATAGAACCGGACTAAAAACGGCGCTATAGGTTACACAGGGTGAGTTCGAATTCCACGTTTGCGGTGCTGGTGTGCGGACGCACATCGTCGCCGAATACGGCGAAGCGGATGTTGAGGGCGTATTTATTGGCGCTGATCTCCGGAATGAATTCCGAACTCCGCGGCAGACAGATGCCCACCATTTGCACCACCCTGCCGCCGAGCATCTGCTGATAGATGCCCTGCTGGGCGACGATCCTGGACGGCTTGCCGCTCTCGCGCAGCAGCCGCAGCACGATGGCTGAAGCGTCGCGCACCGGGTACAGCGGATTGATCCAGCCGTGCAGGTCGAAGGCGCGCGAGCCGGAATCGCGATGCAACCAATAGTGATACGAAGGCAGGTCGAATTCGCACACGCCACCGGGAATGCCGGTGCGCTGCTTGATCGACATCAGCCACTCGTTCTCGCGCAGATACTGGCCGATCTTGCCGGTCATGTTAAACAACGCCGAACTCGCCTGCTCGATGTCGGAAATCACCTGATTCAGCACTTCCTCGGAGATTTCCGGGTTGTTGCGGAACGACAGCAACACCTGCTTCTGCCGCTCCAATTCCTGCAGCAGATCCGATTTCAGATCGGCGCGGCTCGCGACCTCGAGAATCTCGAACAGCGTGAGCAGCGCGGCGTGGTGATCGAGCGCGTCCTGGCGGGCAAGAAAGAAACGCGCACGGTCGAACAGATCCTCCAGGCGCAACAGCGTACGGATGCGCTCGTTGAAGGGATACTCGTAAGTGATCACGGTTGCGCCAGTCGCCCTGAGCAAGGTCGGATGTTGCGGATTTTGACCGATTCGTCAGTAATTTACAACTTCATCCGCCCGCGGCCGCGAGCTGCAGATAGCGCAGGTGCAGTGCCTCGACCTGGCGGCGCAGGTGCGCCGGGTCGAGGCTGTTGTCGATCACGTCGTCGCCGGCGGCGAGGCGCGCCGCACGCGTGACCTGGGTCGCCATGATGGCACGCGCCTGCGCCGCGGCGATGCCGCTGCGCGTCATGACGCGGGCGAGTTGCAGCCCCTCCGGGCAGTCCACTACCAGGATGCGCTGGCAGCGCCCGCGGTAATCGCCTGACTCGATCAGCAGCGGCACCATCAGAATCACATAAGGACCGCGCGCGGCCCGCACCAGCTCGCTCGAGCGTGCGCGAATCAGGGGGTGCAGGATGGCCTCGAGCAGACGTTTTCCTGCGGCGTCGGCAAATACCAGTTCGCGCATGCGGGAGCGCGCCAGCGCGCCCTCAGCGGTGATGTAATCCGCGCCGAACGCGGTGCGGATCGGCTCGATTGCCGCCCCGCCGGGCGCGGTGAGCGCGTGTGCGATGGCATCGGTGTCGATTAGCGTTGCGCCCAACTCCTCGAACACCTGCGCCGCGGCGCTCTTGCCGCTGCCGATGCCGCCGGTAAGGCCTACGACGTACGTCATCGATAACGGGCCCTACAGCAGCTTCAGGTAGGCGTAAGTCAGCGGCTTGCCCCAGAACAGCGCGACCGCGCCTGCCGCGGCGAGGTAAGGGCCGAACGGAATCGGCACGTTGCGCCCGTGCCTGGCGAACAGCAGGAGCGAGATGCCGACGATGGCACCGACAAAAGAGGAGGCGAGCACCACCAGCGGCAGCATCTGCCAGCCAAGCCAGGCGCCGACCGCGGCAAGCAGCTTGAAGTCGCCGAACCCCATGCCTTCCTTGCCGGTGACGATGCGGAACCCCCAGTACACGCTCCACAGCGAAAGATAACCGGCTGCCGCGCCGATCACCGCCGAGCCGAGGTCGACGAAGGTGCCGGCGAGGTTGAGCAACAGCCCGGCCCAAAGGAGCGGCAGCGTGATCGAGTCGGGCAGGAGCTGGGTGTCGAAATCGATGAAACACAGGGCGATCATGCACCACAGGAATGCCATCGCGGCGAACGCGGCCAGGCCGAAGCCGAAGTGCCACGCCGCGTACGCGCTCGCGAGTCCGCTCAAGACCTCGATCAGCGGATAGCGCGGGCTGATGCGCCCGCCGCAGGCCGCGCATTTGCCGCGCAATGCGAGATAGCTCGCGAGCGGGATGTTCTGCAGCAGCGTAATCGGCCGCGCGCAGGCGGGACAGCGCGAGCGCGGCTGCGCCAGGTTGAAAGGTTCCTGTTCGGGCGGCTTCTCGCCGCGCAGCTCGGCGCACTGGACCTCCCAGTCGCGCTGCATGATTTTGGGCAGGCGATGGATCACCACGTTCAGGAACGATCCGACGCACAGGCCCAGGGCGAGGCACAGCCACGGAAAAACGGCGGGATGGGTCAGGGACCCCAGCGTGGTCATGCTGCGGGAGGCAGGAGGACGAAGGAGGCGGGAGGCGCGCGCATCGGACGCTTTGCTGCCTCTCGCGCCACTCCCGGATCTTCCGCTCTAGACAGCCTGGCCGAGTTTGAAGATCGGCAGATACATCGCGATCACCATGCCGCCGATCAGCGAACCGAGCACCACCATGATGATCGGTTCCATCAGGCTGGAAAGCGCTTCCACTGCGTCGTCCACTTCGGCCTCGAAAAAGTCGGCAACCTTGGACAGCATGCCGTCGAGCGCGCCCGATTCCTCGCCGATCTGCACCATCTGGATCACCATGCTCGGAAACACGGCCGTGTCCGTCATGGCTGCCGTGAGGCTGGAGCCGGTGCTGACCGCCTGCTGGATTTTCTTGGTCGCCACCAGATAGACGTAATTGCCCGAAGCGCCGCCCACCGAATCAAGCGCCTCCACCAGCGGCACGCCGGCTGCAAACATGGTCGAGAGCGTGCGCGTCCAGCGCGCGATGGTCGAAATGCGTATCAAGTGGCCGAATACCGGCGCTTTGAGCAGCAGTTTGTCCATGAAGATCTGCACCGCGAGCGAGCGCTTCCACGAATACATGAAACCATAGATGCCGCCGAAGATCAGCGGGAAGATGATGTACCAGTATTTGACGAAGTTGTCCGAAATTGCCATCACCACCAGCGTCGGCGTGGGCAGGTCGGCGCCAAAGCTGGTGAACACCTGCTTGAACGCGGGGATCACGAAAATCATGATCACCGCGGTAATGATGAACGCGACCGCGATAATGGCGACGGGGTAGAACAGCGCGGACTTGATCTTGGACTTGATCGCCTGGGTTTTCTCCTTGTACGTCGCCAGGCGGTCGAGCAGCGATTCCAGAATACCGGCCTGCTCGCCGGCGCCCACCAGGTTACAGAACAAGGGATCGAAATGCAGCGGAAACTTGCGGAAAGCCTGGGTCAGGCTGGAGCCGGTCTCGACGTCGGTCTTGATCTCCATCAGCAGCCGCGCGACTGCCGGGTTGCTGTGGCCCTTGCCGACGATGTCGAAGGATTGCAGCAGCGGCACGCCGGCCTTCATCATGGTGGCAAGCTGGCGCGTGAACAGCGTGACATCTTTTTCGGTGACGCTGCCGCCGGTGCCGGCGCGCTGTTTCTTGACCTTGGTGATCAGAAGGCCCTGGCGGCGCAGCGTGGCGTTGACCATGGCCTCGCCTTGAGCGCGCAGCTCGCCCTTTACGATCTTGCCCTGCTTGTCCTTTCCTTCCCAGCTGAAAGTGAATTCCTTGATCTTGTCTCTTGCCGCTGCGGCTCTGGCCATTTTTTCCTCCGACGCTTTCCGACGGCGCTTATTATGTTCCCGGTGCATTCATGATGCACTGCCAACGGCTTTTTGTAAAGCCTGAGGTTATTCGCCTAATATGTTGAAGATAAGAATATTTTGACCGGATATTTGTGCGCACAAGTGCATTCTGCGGCACCTGCGGCAGGTTCAGGATGTTTCCGGCGCGGGGAGCGCCTCGGCCTTGGGCTTGAACAGGCGCACGGTCTTTACCACGCGGTCCTCGGTCTGCACGATTTCCATTGGCACGCCGGCGATTTTCAGACTGACGCCGGCTTCGGGAATGTCCTGGAAGTGCTCGATGATCAGACCGTTCAGGGTCTTGGGTCCGCCCAGGGGCAGCGCCAGACCCAGCTTGCGATTGAGCTCGCGCAACGGACTCGACCCCACCACCAGCGCACTGTCGTTCTTGTCCCAGGCGCGAATGGTGGCCACCGAAGGGGCGTTGGTGGTGAACTCGCCGATGATCTCCTCGATGATGTCCTCCAGCGTCATCAGCCCCTGCAGTTCGCCGTACTCGTCCACCACCAGCGCGAAGCGCTGCCGGTTTTCCTGGAAGTACTGCAGCTGCGCGAACAGCGGCGTGCTGGCCGGGATGAAATAAGGCTCGGTGAGCAGCTCGGCGAGCTTGTCGCGCTCGAAATCGCCATCGCGCTTCAGCGCCAGCACTTTGCGCAGGTGCAGGATGCCGGCGATGTTTCCGAGTTCGTTGCGGTACACCAGCAGCCGCGTGTGATAGCTGGTGGCGAGCTGTTCGGCGATGCGCTCCAGCGGCGCTTCCAGATCGACCGCTTCGATCTGCGCGCGCGGCGTCATCACGTCCTCCACCGTGATGCGCTCGAGATCGAACAGGTTGACCAGGATGCTGCGGTGCTTCTTCGGGATGTAGTGGCCCGCCTCGAGCACCAGTGAGCGCAACTCCTCGGCGGAAAGGCGCTGCGGCTCGCCGCCTGCGGGCGGTTTGATGCGCAGCAGCGTGAGCAGCGCGGAAACGAACAGATTGACGAACCATACCACCGGGTAAAGGAGTTTGAGCAGCGGCGTGAGCACGTAACTCACCGCAAATGCGATGCGCTCGGCATGCGCGGCGCCGATCACCTTGGGCGTGATCTCGGCAAACACCAGAATGAGGAAGGTGATCGCCAGGGTACCCAGGCCGAGCGCGATCTTGTTCTCGCCGAAGAGCTGGATGGTGATCAAACCGACCAGCACCGCGGAGGCGGCATTGACGAGATTGTTGCCGAGCAGTATCACGCCGAGCAGCCGGTCGGTGTGGGCGAGCAGCGCATGCGCCAGCTTCGCGCCGCGATGTGCCTGCTTGACCAGGTGCTTCAGCCGATAGCGGTTGAGCGCCATCATGCTGGTCTCGGCAATTGAGAAAAACGCGGCGAGAATCAGCAACACCACCAGCGCGCCGAACTGCACCGATAACGGGATGTCGTCCATATTTAGGGCAGCGCCGGGCGCTAAATGCTAGACGCAGGGGTCAATGTGCGCAGCGCAAGGCAGCAGGATATAGGGCGCGTCCTGCACGCTGCATTTGGCGTTTCGCACTCCGACACCTATACCCTTCCGAGAATGACTTCGAGCACGAACATGCTGCCGACGTAGGCGAGCAGCAGCGCGGCGAATCCGGCGAGCGTCCAGCGCAGCGCCGTGCGTCCGCGCCAGCCCCGGGCATAGCGGCCCACCAGAAGCGCAGCGAAGATGATCCAGGAAATGATGCCGAACACGGTCTTGTGATTGAACCGCGCTGCCTGGCCGAACAACTCTTCGGAAAACACGAAGCCGGAGACCAGCGTCAGGGAGAGCAGCACGAAGCCCAGGGTGAGAATCCGAAACAGCAGCGTCTCCAGCGTCATCAGCGGGGGCAACGATGCCCAAGGTCCGGCGAGTGACTCGCCGGAGGGTCCGGCAAGCTTGCCGCCGTGCAGGCGCCGCTCGAGCAGCGTCATCAGGGTGGCGTGCAGCGCGGCGATGGTGAACAGGCTGTAGGCGAGCATGGCGACCAGCAGATGGATTCTGAATACGAAGGTCTGCGCATAAGCCGGAGTCTCCGGGCCGGGAAAAAACGCCGGCAGCAGCGCACACGCTGCGGCGAGCGGCAGCACCAGCGCCTGCATGCCCTTGACGTCGTAGATCATGCTCTCCACCCAGTAGATCAGCACGGTCAGCCACAGCGTCACCGACAGCGCCTGGGAAAAACCGAAGCGCAACTCGGTCGTGGCGAACAGGCTGGCGTAGAGCAGATACGAATGCAGCATGAACGGCGCGAGCACGGCCACCCGCTCCCAGGACAGGAGGCCGGCGCTTTCGGCCTCGCGCGCCGCTTCGCCGCCGCCAGTCCAGCGCGCCCTCCAGAAATGCCATCCCAGCGCCGCGTACAGGAGCGAGGTGACGGCATAGAGTAAAATGTCGGACATGTCCAAATTTTACACTACCGAATGCTAGATAACCTGACCAACCGATTATCGAGGGTGATCAAGACCCTGCGCGGCGAGGCACGCCTGACCGAATCCAATGTTGCCGACGCGCTGCGCGAGGTGCGCATGGCACTGCTCGAAGCCGATGTCGCCCTGCCGGTGGTGAAGGATTTCGTCGCTGCGGTGAAGCAAAAAGCGATGGGCGAGGAGGTGATCGGCAGCCTTACGCCCGGCCAGGCCCTGGTGGGGGTGGTGCAGCGCGAGCTCGCGCGCCTGATGGGCGGGGAAAACGCGGCGCTCAACTTCGCCGTCACCCCGCCCGCGGTGATTCTCATGGCCGGCCTGCAGGGCTCGGGCAAGACCACCAGCAGCGGCAAGCTGGCGAAGTTCCTGGTGGAGCAGAAGAAAAAGCCGCTGCTCGCGAGTTGCGACGTCTACCGCCCGGCCGCGATCGAGCAGCTGCGCACCATTGCGCGCCAGCTGGAAGTCGATTTCTTCGAATCAACGCCAGGACAAAAGCCGCTGGATATCGCGCTGGCCGCGCTCGATTACGCAAAGAAGCACTACAACGACGTGCTTGTCGTCGACACCGCAGGGCGCCTCGCGATCGACGCGGCGATGATGCTGGAGATCGCCGAACTGCACGCCGCGCTCAGTCCCGTCGAGACCCTGTTCGTGGTCGACGCGATGCAAGGACAGGACGCGGTCAACGTGGCCAAGGCCTTCAGCGACGCGCTGCCGCTCACCGGCGTGATATTGACGAAACTCGACGGCGACGCGCGCGGCGGCGCGGCGCTATCGGTGCGGCAGGTCACCGGCAAGCCGATCAAATTTGCAGGCGTGGGCGAGAAGCTCTCCGCTCTGGAAGCGTTCCACCCGGAGCGCATGGCCGCGCGCATCCTCGGCATGGGCGACGTGCTGTCGCTGGTGGAGGAAGCGAGGAAAAGCGTCGATGTCGAGGAGGCACACAAGCTCGCCGACAAGATCAAGCGCGGCAAGGGCTTCGATCTGGACGATTTCAAGCAGCAGATCGGCCAGATGCGCAAGATGGGCGGACTCTCCTCCATGATCGACAAGCTGCCGGCGCAACTGGCGCAGGCGGCGCAGGCGCAATCGGCCGACATGGGTGAGAAGCAGATGCGCCGCATCGAAGGCATCATCAACTCGATGACGCGGCAGGAGCGCGCGCATCCGGAGTTGATGAAGGCTGCGCGCAAGCGCCGCGTCGCCGCGGGCGCGGGCGTACAGGTGCAGGAGGTCAATCGCCTGTTGAATCAGTTCGAGCAGATGCAGAAAATGATGAAGCAGATGCAGAAGGGCGGAATGGCGAAAATGATGCGCGGGATGAAGGGGATGATACCCGGCATGCGCTAGGGCCTGTTGACATTCAGCACATGAGCGCGACGGGGGTAATTTGGGATGCAGCGCAAGGCGCGAGGAGTGCCGTTTGGTCATTCCAAACAAGCGACGAGCAACGCCGCGCGGCGTCCCAAATTATCCCCCGTCCCTTCGGGTTGCCTCCAAATGCGGCGCCTGCGGCGTTGCGCTCCTCGCCAAGGGAACCACCCTTGGCTTCGTCCCCCAAGGGGACTTCCTTCGGGGCGTCGCGCGCCTTGCAGTCATCCGCATTTGGAGGCAACGCGTCTCATGCGATGAATGTCAACAGGCCCTAGGGTTGGCGCGCAGCGCGCGATGGCCGTTCGGCAACATTGGTTGATACTTGGAGCCGTTGCCTTCGAGCCGGCGCGGACGGCGTCCCGTCCGCGCGGATCGCCGATTGTGTACGGACGATGAACCCGTCCGCACACAATCGGTGATCTTGTAGAAAGACTACCCCAAGCCCGTTTTGGGTTTTATCCATAACCGTGATTTCGGTGCGGATGCGCTTTTCATCCGTACCGAAATCACGGTTGGCGCGCGCAGCGCTCAAAGATTTTCGTTGCATGCGACACCCTGAACCAAAATGAAACTCAAGTGTCGTAGGTAAGGATGTTCAAAGGGGAAAGAAATGGCACGCTACAAACACATCGACACCAGTCCGAGGTTTCTCGCCGTTGATCTGGAACGACAGCTTCTCCCGGGCACCTTTGAGCACGCGCTGAACTAGCTCATTGATCACGAGATCGATCTCAAGGGCTTTGACGCGCGCTACTGCAACGACCTCACCGGTGCTGCCGCGTATTCCCCGGCCATGCTGCTCAAGGTCGTGCTATTTGCCTACTCCCGCGGCATGGTGAGTTCTCGCGCGATCGAGCGCGCCTGCCGCGAACACGTCACCTTCATTGCGCTGTCAGGCGACAGCGCCCCGCACTTCACCACAATGGCTGCTTTCGTTAGCACCCTGAGCGACGAGATTGCACCGCTGTTCGGTGAAGTGCTCCTCCTTTGCG
>MERK01000089.1 GCA_001770575.1 Betaproteobacteria bacterium RIFCSPLOWO2_12_FULL_64_23 | reverse complement strand
CGCCACGATGCAAGAATTGATTGTACGCGGAAACGTCTAGATTTCAGAGATCCTGCACATGGCGCACGCGTCTCAAAATACCGCCGACGCGAGTTCGTCGATCGCGGCGAGCATTTCCGGGTCGTCGCTAAGTGCGAGCGAGATCGCCGCCGCGCAGGCGGCGCGGGGCGCCACGCCGCGCTGCATCAACTGCGCCGCGTGCACCAGCAGGCGCGTGCTCGCGCCCTCGTCCAGGCCGCTGCCCTTCAGGTTGCGCGTCATCGCGGCGAATTTCACCAGGCGCTCCGCGGTGGACGCGTCGATGCCGGACTCGGTGACGACGATCCTCGCCTCCAGGTCGGCGCGCGGGTAGCCGAACTCGATGGCGACAAAGCGCTGCCGCGTCGAATGCTTCAATTCCTTCAGCACGCTCTGGTAGCCCGGATTGTAGGACAGGACCAGCATGAACTCCGCGGGGGCGCGCAGCAGTTCGCCGCGCTTTTCCATCGGCAGGATGCGGCGGCTGTCGGCGAGCGGGTGGATCACCACGGTGGTGTCCTTGCGCGCTTCCACGATCTCGTCGAGGTAGCACAGGCTGCCGGAGCGCACCGCGCGCGCGAGCGGCCCGTCCACCCATATGGTTTGGTTGTCCACGATCAGGTAGCGCCCCACCAGGTCGGAGGCGGTGAGATCGTCGTGGCAGGACACGGTCACCAGCGGCCGCACCAGGCGCCAGGCCATGTGTTCGACGAAACGCGTCTTGCCGCAGCCGGTAGGCCCTTTGAGCAGCACCGGCACCCTGCTTGCCCAGGCCGCCTCGAACAGCGCCACCTCAGCGCCCACCGGCTCGTAGTAGGGCTCGGTTTCGATGCGGTCGAGATCGGCGTCCAGGCGCCGGGCGTCGTGCGGACCGTTCATTCGTCTTTCAGGCTCTCGTACTGCTGGTCTTGATCGATCGACTTGCGTTGGGCGGCGTCGCGCTCGGCCTGCTCCACTCTGCGGCGATAGCGTTCGCGCCGCTTCTCCGCCGCGTCGGCGCGCACCGGGATGGTGATCTCCCCGAACAGCGCCTGCTTGAGGAAGCGGAAGGCGAAGCGTAACAGTGCCTCGTCGTTTTCGACCAGCGCCTGCTTCTCGGCTGGATCGAGTTCGAACAGATCGGTGAAGCCGGGCGTGGAGATAAACTCGCGAAAGCCGTCGAGGTCGTAGCTCGCCAGAAAAAACAGCTCCATGCTGCGCTCCGAGGGCTTGCCCACGGCCGGGCCGCCGGAGCGCTTCTTCAGCACGATCTGGCGCCACTCGCGATTGATCGCGTCGTAGTCCTCCAGCCCCTGTTCCTTGCGGTAGTCGCCCACCGTCTGCGTCTTCGCCTCCTGATGGCCGAGGCAGTGGTCTTCTTTCACCACGAAATACGAATCCTCGTCGGTGGGCGAGTCCTTTTTGCGCATGGACAGGAGGCCGAGCGCGTAGTAACGGCAGGCCGAGGGCCGGTCGGCGTAGACGCCGCAGCCCTCGGGCGTGAGGAACACGCAGGCCGGCGATTCGTCCTTGATGGCGAGCTTCAGCCCCGGCATGCCGTGGCCGTCCATGGCGAAGTCGCGGGTAAAGTTGTCGAGAAAGTCGCGCGCCGAAAGTTTGAGGCGCTTTTTCAGCCGCAGCACATCGTAGGGCGCGAGCATGATGTCGATGTTCTGGCAGCATTTGTTGAAGCAGGCGATGCCCTTGTGGCAGCGGAACTGGAAACTGTCGTCCTGGGTGAGCTGCACCGGCTGGACCGGCGTGACCGGACTGGGATCGCTGAATTCGTTGCTCATATCGTCGACTTTCTTGCGCAAGTGAAGGGAGCAGCAGCCCTTAGCTTATATCGAGAGCTTTGCCGCGAAATACCCTTTTACCATACCCAACCCGCATTACGCGCCTTTCAGATTTTTCGGGCGTCGTCCAGAAGCGTGCCAATCTTCATTGCGAGTTCAGGCAGATCCTGATGAATGGTTTTCCAGACGATCTCCAGATCGACACTGAAGTAACCATGCGCCGCACGATTGCGCATGGTGTAAATCAGCGTCCACGGGATATCGGAATGCCTGGCGGCGAAATCCGGGGAATCGCGCTCTACGTTGCGTGCTGCCTCGCCGATTATTTCAAAATTCCGGATAACGGCGTCCTGCACCATCTCATCTTCAAGAAACGCTGATTCGGTGAGGTCTTCCGTATAACGTCCGATGCGGCTGATAGCCTCCAAAATGTGCCCGAGATAATCCTGGACACGGCGCGCATGCTTTTTCAAACTGGTTCCGCTTCTGCCAGTACTGCGCCCCGAAACTTTTCCGGCAACGCCTTAGGTGTGAGTACATCTACAGGTACCCCAAGGATTCGTTCGAGTTCAACCTGAATGGCAGCGATATCCATGAGCGTCGTTTGTGGCAGTGGATCGACGAGAAGATCCAGATCCCCACCATCGACATCGTCACCATGCAAAACAGAGCCGAACACGCGAACATTGCGGGCACGATGGTGCTCGACGATACGGCGTATTGCGGCCCGGTGTACCTGGAATGCTTCGGATGGTTTCATAGGGCGAATGCTAGCATGGGCGTTGCTTTTGGTGAAATCCGCAGGAATTCAAAGGAACCAAGAGGGGTAGAATTTGTATCGGTCTCCGCTATTCATCTTGCCGCCGGAGAACCAATACTGGCGCGCTTCTCCGGACATCCTTGCGGGAAGAACTGCAGACGATAGTGTCGGGCACGCCACAAAGAAAAAGGTCCGGGTAGTTCATACCCAGACCCCGTGCCGAACCAGAGGCTGATACGCGCAGCGGCTACTTGATTATCTGCACGTACGGCACCTTCTTCAGCGCCCACTTCTTCGTCTTCTTGTCATAGGTGGAGTTGCTGAAGCATTTCCAGTTCACGTCATCGATGTAGTTGTAGTCCATGCGGTAATAGAAGCCCGGATAGCGGGTTTCCTCACGGAACTGGATGTGCTTCATGTGCGCCTCGGCCGACATGATGCGGTGGTAGTTCTCCCAGGCGCGCAGCAACTCGTGCAGGTCCTTGGCGCGCATCTTGAGCGAGTCCTCCTTCAGCATCTCGAGCTTGAATTCCGCCACCTCCAGCATCTTCTTGTTGGTGCGGTAGTAGGTCGCCACGCCGGCCACGTACTCGTCCATGATTTTCTGCAGCCGGTACTGCAGCATCTTGGGCGTGATGTAGTGCGGATTGATGTCGATCGCCGTAGTGTAGTCCTTGTGCTCGAGGAAGTTGCGCACCGGACGATAGATCTCTTCCACCAGTTCGTCCTTGGTGCGCTCCAACTCGGGCTTCCAGTCTTTGTTGTCGAGCGCGTACTTGACCATCGCCTTGCCGGCGATGCGCCCTTCGGCGAACGAACCGGAGGAGAACTTGTGACCGGAGGCGCCGACGCCGTCGCCGGCCGAGAACAGGCCCTTCACCGTGGTCATGCTGCGATAGCCCCAGGACCATTCCTTGGGCACGCCGGGCAGGTCGGTCGGCCCGGACACCCAGATGCCGGCGCAACCGGAGTGCGAACCGAGCAGGTAGGGCTCGGTCGGCATGATTTCCGAAGGCGTTTTCTCCGGTTCGATGTTCTCGCCGGCCCAGATGCCGCACTGGCTGATGGTCATGTCGAGGAAGTCCTCCCAGGCCTCGGCCTCGAGGTGCTTGATTTCCTTCGGCGTCATTTTCTCGGCGAGCTTGGCGAGCGCGGTCGGCGTGTCCATGAAAATCGGGCCGCGGCCGGCGATCATCTCCTCCAGCATGATGTGGTTCCGCAGGCAGGTGCCCGGCACGCCCATGCCGTACTTGCCGAAACGCTTTTCGTCCTTGATGATGTCGCCGCGCAGGGTGCCGAAATCCTCGCCCGCGCCGTTCATCAGCTTGGCCTTGAACAGCAGGAACCAGGCGCCCACCGGACCGTAGCCGTCCTTGAAGCGGGCCGGCACGAAACGGTTCTCCATCATGGTCATTTCAGCGCCGGCTTCGGCCGCCATGGAGTAGGTCGAGCCGGCGTTCCACACCGGGAACCAGGCGCGCCCGCCGCCCTCGCCGATGGAACGCGGGCGGAACACGTTTACCGCGCCGCCGGCGGCGAGCATGCAGGCCTTGAACTTGTAGATATAGAGCTTGTGCTCGCGCACCGAAAAGCCCGCCGCGCCCGCGATCCGGGTCGGGTCGTTCTTGTCGTTGATCAGGCGCACGATGAAAATGCGCTCCTGAATATTATCCATGCCCAGCGCTTTTTTGGCCGCCTCGGCCACGATCCACTTGTAGGATTCGCCGTTGATCATGATCTGCCACTTGCCCGAGCGCACCGGCTTGCCGCCTGAGCGCAGCGATTTTTCCTCGTCGCCCTGCGCCTTCCAGATCGGCAGGCCCCAGTCCTCGAAATTGTGCACCGAGTCGTCGACATGGCGGCCGACGTCGTAGATCAGGTCTTCGCGCACGATGCCCATCAGGTCGTTGCGCACATAGCGCACGTAGTCCGCGGGGTCGTTCTCGCCGAGGTAGGTGTTGATCGCCGACAAGCCCTGCGCCACGGCGCCCGAGCGCGACAACGCCGCCTTGTCCACCAGCTTGACCTTGAGGCCGGTGCCCTCCGCCCAGCGCGGGATTTCGAATGCCGAACCGCAGGCGGCCATGCCGCCGCCGATGATGAGCAGATCGACTTCTTCCTCGATCACTTCCGGATTGCCAAAAATGTATTCAGCCATTGCAGATTTCCTTTCTCAATGCGGCTTGGACTAAACCCAGTAGCCCTCTGCCGAAAAAAAGTCAAAATCCGGAGCGCGGGCGGCGAATGCAGACCTCGCCACGACTCGCTCCGTACGCTTCACGATTGGTTCTTCACGCTTTGACGAACTGGCTGCGGTCGCCCGCATGCAAAGCTTTGGTGAACAGCACCTCGTCGTTCGCGATGTCCGCCATGTTCGCCTTCGGCTTGCCGCCGTAGGGATCGGCCGAGCCTTCCGGCGTGGTGCGGATCGGGAACTTGAAGCGCTTCATGGTGCCGTTCCTGAACTTGATGGTCCACATGATGGAATCGGTTCCGCGCAGCGGCTGCACCGAGGCGCCCAGTGGCACGATGTCGGCGTAGTGGCGACACTCGATCGCGTTCTGCGGACAGATCTTGACGCAGGAATAGCACTCCCAGCACTGCTCCGGCTCCACGTTGTAGGCCTTCATCGCATGGCCGGTGACGGAACCGTCCCGGTCCAGATGCATCAGGTCATGCGGGCAGATATACATACACGCGGTCTTGTCCTGCCCCTTGCAGCCGTCGCATTTTTCGGTACGGACGTATGTCGGCATCGTTACTACCTCCTCGGAAAAAAACAAATTCAATAAAGCAAACCTTATCACTAGCGCGCGGAATGCCCCGCGAGCTTCACTTCCACTTTTTCGTGCGCTTCCAGCGTGGCGTAATAGTCGCGCAGGATCGCGAGCACCTCCGGCCGGCTGAATTCGGCCGGCACCGGGCTGCCTTCGGACAGCCACTTGCGCAGTTTGGTCCCCGACACGTTCAGCCGGTCCTTGTCGTCGTGCGGGCAGGTGCGCGCCGATGCCATGCCGCCGCACTGGAAGCACCAGAAGGTCCAGTCGATCTTCAGCGGCTGGGTCTCCAGCGACCCTTTCGGGATCTCATCGAAAATATGGTGCGCATCGAACGGGCCGTAATAGCTGCCCACGCCCGCGTGGTCGCGCCCGACGATCTGGTGCGAGCAGCCGTAGTTCTGGCGGAACAGCGCGTGCAACAGCGCTTCGCGCGGGCCGGCGTAGCGCATGTCGAGCGGGTAACCCGCCTGCACCACGGTGTTTTTCAGGAAATATCTGTCAATCAGCACCGAGATGGCCTTGGTGCGCACGTCGGCCGGAATGTCGCCCGGCTTGAGCGCGCCCAGCAACGAATGCACCAGCACGCCGTCGCAGGTTTCAATCGCGACTTTGGCCAGGTACTCGTGCGAGCGGTGCATCGGATTGCGCGTCTGGAACGCGGCCACTTTGGACCAGCCGAGACGCTCGAACTCGGCGCGGGTCTCTGCCGGCGTCATGAACAGCGCGCCGTATTTTGCCTTGAAGCCGCCGTCGGAGAGCACTTTGACCGGGCCGGCGAGGTTGACTTCGCCCTGCGCCAGGACCATTTTCACGCCCGGATGCTCGGCGTCCGCGGTGCGGAACACGGACATGCATTCGTGCGCCTTGTCGATCTCGTATTTTTCGCTTACTTTGATGGTCGCGAGGATCTCGTCCGAATCGGGATCGACCAGCGCGAGCTCGCTGCCGGTCTTGATGCCCGCCGCAGCCGCCGTGTCGGCGGAAAGCGTGATCGGAATCGGCCAGAACAGGCCGCTCGCCATGCGGTAGCCGTCGCACACGCCCTCCCAGTCGGCGCGAGTCATGAAGCCTTCGAGCGGGCTGAAACCGCCGATGCCGAGCATGATGAGATCGCCTTTTTCGCGCGAGGAGACGCGCAGGCGGGGCAGCGTGCGCGCCCGCGCCAGTTCCGCCTTCAGCGCAGCGCCGGCGAGCAGCAACGGCTTGAGCGATTCTCCGCCGTGAGGATGGACCAGCTTGGACATGATTCTGCCTCTTTAGTCGTACAGGTAGTGGTATGGGCTCGCTGGCCTCGCCGTGGTCCGGACACGCAGGCATGCGACAGCCAGATTTCGCTCATTGTGCGCAGTGGCGGGCGGGCTCACAAGCCAGAGATTTTGATTTGCTGATAAGGCGCGCTGATTTGTCTCTTATCAATCAAGAGTTGACAGAAATGGCGAAGACTTCGATAAATGGCGAGCATGCATCCGCGGGGGGATTAACGCCCCGAAAGTCTCGATCCCCCTAGGGCCTGTTGACATTCATCGCATGAGACGCGTTGCCTCCAAATGCGGATGACTGCAAGGCGCGCGACGAAGCCAAGGGTGGTTCCCTTGGCGAGGAGCGCAACGCCGCAGGCGCCGCATTTAGAGGCAACCCGAAGGGACGGGGGATAATTTGGGACGCCGCGTGGCGTTGCTCGTCGCTTGTTTGGAATGACCAAACGGCACTCCTCGCGCCTTGCGCTGCATCCCAAATTACCCCCGTCGCGCTCATGTGCTGAATGTCAACAGGCCCTAGAGGGGAAAGTCCCCTCGCGGGACAAGGGGGGCACCCTCTTGTTCGTGGGATAAGGGCTTTTCCCTCGCCGGAGGCACTTTGCTTGATTCCGGCTTGTCCAGTTTAGAGGGATTATGGCTGGAAGCGGCCCTTCCAAATTTGATACTATCGCGTACTGGGAGGGGAAACACATGGACTATGCGGCCGGCACAAGTCTTGTTGATTTCGCGCGGCGCCCGTACGCCGCGGCGCAAGGCGCCGCTGGCCGGACCGGATCGGGCCGATAGCTGTGGCTGGCGAAAGCGCAAGAGCCGGAGCCGCCGCGCGCTGGCTCGCCTTCGTCACCATCCTGCCCACCGAAGACCCGGCGGCGCGCATGCGCATCCTGCGCACGCTTGAATCGCTGGGCTGCGCCGTGATACGCGACGGAGTATTCCTGCTGCCCGACACGCCGGCCGCGCGTCAGGGCCTGGCCAGCCTGGGCGAGCACATTGCACGCATCAACGGCACGGCCCACTTGCTCTCGGTGAACAGTCTGGATGAGGCGCAAGCGCAGCAGTTCTTCGGTCTATTCGACCGCACGCACAAGTACAGCGAGCTGATCAAGACCGTGGAAAGCCTCAGGACCGCCTTCGGCGTCTCCGATCCGGAGTCCCTCATGCGCCTGCTGAGCAAGCACAAGCGCGAATTTGAAATCATCAGCACGCTCGATTTTTTCCCTTCGGAATCGAGGCAGCGCGCGGCGCGCGCCCTGGCCGAGGCGGAGCAGGCGGTGCACGCGCTGATGTTCCCCAATGCGCAGAAGAAAAGCGGCACGCTGGATACCACGGGCAAGCACTATTTTCAGCGCGTGTGGGCGACGCGCAAACCCCTCTGGGCCGACGAGCTGGCTTCGGCCTGGCTGATCCGGCGCTTCATCGACCCGGAAGCGAAGCTGTTGTGGCTGGACAAGAACCAGGAATGCCCGGCGGGCGCAATCGGCTACGGCTACGCCGGCGCAGCGTTTTGCAACAGCCGGGACAGGGTCACGTTCGAGGAGATCCTCGCCAGCTTCAAGCTGGACAAGGACGCCGCTCTTGTGCGCATCGGCGCGCTCATTCATGCCCTCAATGCGAGCGAGACCCGGGTGGCCGAAGCCGCGGGGGTGCAGACGCTGCTGCAGGGCGCCGTCCGCCGCAGCGAAAACGAGGACCAACTGCTCGCCGAAACCGAGATGACTTTCGACCTGCTGTACGAGGCCTATTTCGAAGCACCCGGCAAAGCGGGCTGAGCCGGCCGCTGGCGCTTCACGCCGGCGGCTACGCGTTCACTTTTTCTCTTTCTTCTCTTTCATCTCCTGCGCCAGCTGCGCTCGCAGATCGCGCAGGCGCGCCTCGACGCTGGAGAGCTGGTAGAAGTCGCCGTCGCTGCTTTTTTGCGCCAGCTGCAACTGCTCGATCGCCGCCGGCAGGCTGCCCTGCAGTACATAGGCCTCGGCCTGTGCCTGGTGCTGCAGCAGCCGCTTGCCGAGGAAGGCATAGCCTTTTGCCTGCAGCGCGTACAGCCGCGCATCGCGCGGATGATTCTTGAGCTGCTCGTCCAGAAGCGACGCCGCGTCGCGATTTTGCCCGCGCTGCTGCAGCGCCTCGATGTAGGCATAGTTGAGTGCGCGGTTGTTGGGATAGCGGACGAGCGCCTGCTTCAGCACGCCGAGCGCGCCCTGCTCGTCGCCATTGGCCTGTTTGATGCGCGCAGCCAGCCCCGCGAGCATGGGATGCTCGGTGGTCTTCAACAGCGGCGCGAGTTCGGCCGCGGCGCGAACCGGTTCCTGCGCGCGCAACAAGGCCGCGGCAAGACCATAGCGCGCCGCAGTTTCGTTGCTGAACTTCTTGTCGCGCAGATCGCCTTCGAGCTGCGCCAGCGCATCGCGCGACGTGCCCTGGCCGGCGCGCAGCTTGGCGCGCACCAGTTGGAAATCGAAGCTGTCGGACGTCTGCTTGTAGGGCAGCCCCTGAATCCGGTTTTGCGCGTCGGCAATGCGCTCCGTGGTAACCGGGTGAGTGCGCAAATAAGCCGGGGCATTGTTTTCGTACAAGCGCCCCGCCTTTTGCAAACGCAGGAAAAACGACGGCATGGCGCGTACGTCGAAGCCGGATTTCTCCAGGGTCGAAAAGCCGATGCGGTCGGCTTCGCGCTCGAACTCGCGCGTAAAGCCGATCTGCGCAGTGATTACACCCGCCTGCCCGATTGCCGCCACAGCCGATCCCGCCTGGGAGTTGCGGGCGATGATCGCCAGCACCATTGCCGCCAGCATTGCCGTCGACAGCTGTCCTTCCTTGCTGACCATACGCGCCATGTGGTGCTGAGTCACGTGCGCAATCTCGTGCGCCAGCACCGCTGCCAGTTCCGATTCGCTCTGGGCGGTCACGATCGTCCCGGTATGCACGCCGATGTAGCCGCCCGGCAGCGCGAACGCGTTCAGCGTGGGATCTTTGACCAGGAAAAACTCGAAGTCCTGGCGCGCATCCTGGCTGTTGGACACCAGGAGGTTGCCAACGACATTGAGATACTCGGTGGCCTCCGGATCGTCGTCGAAGGCAGGATCGTGCAGACGGATGTCGCGCATGATCGACTCGCCCACGCGGCGCTCCATTTGCGGCGTGAGCGCGAGTTGCGCCGTGTCGCCCAGATCGGGCAGGCCGTCGGCCAGGGTGGGCGACGCACACGCCAGAAACAACGCGAGCAAGCTGCTGATACGCATGATGATATGATACTCCGCTATGAAACGAAGTTCCCCTGGAAAGGCGAAAAAGCTCACCCATTTCGACACGCTCGGCCAGGCTCACATGGTCGATGTCGGCGCCAAAGCCGAGACGCGCCGCAGCGCCCGCGCCTGCGGCTCGATACGCATGCAGCCGGCAACCTTGCGCCTGATCCTCGAGGGCACGGCAAAAAAAGGCGATGTACTGGGCGTGGCGCGCCTGGCCGCGATCCAGGCGGCAAAGCGCACCGCGGAGCTGATTCCGCTGGCGCACCCGCTGGCGCTGACCCGGGTCGGCGCCGAATTCGAAGCCGACACCGTGCGCTGCGGCGTCACGCTCACCGTCACGGTCGAAACCCTGGGCCGCACCGGGGTTGAAATGGAAGCCCTGACGGCAGTCAGCGTAGGCCTGCTCACCATCTACGACATGTGCAAGGCGGTCGATCGCGGCATGCGCATCGAGAGCGTATTACTGCTGGAAAAAAAAGGCGGCAAGTCGGGGCATTACCTACATGTCGAGACCTAAGTCGCGCTCACCGTTCTTGCAAACCTGCGATTTTGCGCGGACGAAAAACCGTCCGCGCGGATCGCCGATTGCGCACGGATGAAAACCCATCCGTGCACAATCGACGATCTTGGATTAAACCCCCGCGCCGTATTTGGTGTTAACAATAACCGTGTTTCTGGTACGGATGGTTCTTATCCGTACCAGAAACACGGTTGGCGCGCGCAGCGCGCAACGCCGCTCGTCGCATGCGAGGGCATTCGAGACGCCGTATTTGCCTCCGTGCAAAATGAATTTTGCAACCTGCCTATCGAGCGCAATATGAAAGGAGGCATCCCCTCATTGTGAGACAGGTTTCTATTTCGCCAGCAAATTCACGCCGGCTGCGCCGACCACCGAATAACCATACGGAGCATGAACGATTGCATTGAGATCGCTGTTGGTCGTCGACGGCTGGCCCACCCAGGTCGTGCCGTCCGTACTCGTGAAAATACTCCCGTTGGCGCCGACTGCGATGAACTGTGTTCCATAAGTTACCGCGGAGAGCGTGTTCGCGCCAATTGCGGGCTGCGCAGTCCAGGTCGCCGCATCGGGGCTGGTGACCAGCGCTCCGCTTGCGCCCACCGCTACAAAGATCAATGCGCCGGTGGCGCTGCTCGTGCCATGGGCGATCCCCTTCAGGTCGAGCGCAGCATTCGAGGCAACAGACTTCCACGTGCTGCCGTCGCTGCTGGTGACCATGGTGCCATTGGCGCCAACGGCAATCCACAGGCTGCCAAAGGCGGTTACTGCGTACAAGTCGTTCGCCGTGGCCGATTCGGCCGCGGCGGCCCAGGTGATTCCATCGCTGCTGGTTACAATTGTCCCCTTGGCGCCCACCGCCACGATCCGCGCGGAATTTGCTGCAATTGCATACAGGTTGTTCGCGGTTCCCGTATTTCGCGGCGTCCAGCTTATTGCATCGGTCGAGTGGAGCATCGCGCCGCCGTCGCCAGCCGCCATATACACGCCGGAGTGGACCGCGGCATTGAGATTGGCGGCCACCCCGGAGTTCAACGCGACCCAGTTGGTCGCGTCAGTGCTCGAATACATGGCGCCGTTGGCGCCGACTGCGACAAACTGAGTGCCCAGCATCAGGCCGCGCATCGTGTCGGCGCCGAGCGCAGTCCCTGCAGTCCATGGAGCAGGCAAACTTGCCGTGGCCGTCCCCGCGAGCCGGGGAATCGCAGACACCGACGGACTGCCCTCCCCGCCGGGACCGCCATTGGTTCGTCCGTTGACCGTAAACGAATAAACGGCGCCGTTCGTCAGCCCCGTCACCACGTAAGGCGAAACCGCGTTCAGGATCGATCTTGAACCGGGTATCGCGGTCCAGTTCGATGTCGAAATGCTGGGAGAGTTGGCATAGAACAACCAATACTCCACGCCGGATGTGGTCGGCCAGGATACGGTGACGATCCCATCGCCGGCGACCGCGGCCACACTGGCCGGAGGATCAGCCGGATGTCCGCTGCTGCCGCAAGCTGTCACGAGCAAGCC
Source organism: Betaproteobacteria bacterium RIFCSPLOWO2_12_FULL_64_23 (assembly GCA_001770575.1). Lineage (GTDB taxonomy): Bacteria > Pseudomonadota > Gammaproteobacteria > Burkholderiales > SG8-39 > 2-12-FULL-64-23. The sequence continues at coordinate 18,088 of MERK01000089.1, read as the reverse complement.
CGCCAGAATTGCCGCAATCAACATCATGGGTCGACGCATGTATGCCTCACTATGAACCAATATCGCGGTTGAGGATGTTTTTCTTGCGTTGGATTATAGCCGAGACTCATAAAGTTTTTCCAATTGCAACAATTTGTTACGGGATTGCTGCAGATCGCGGCGCCGATCCGCAGAGCATGCGGGTGCCTCCGGCACCGGCCGAATCGGGGCCTGCGGCGGCAGAAACACGGCGACACACCGGGGCAGCGGTCGAAACATCTGGTGACAGCGCTGCCGCGAACCTGCATGGTAAGCTTGCCGCCTACTGCTTTCCGCGCTTAGCCTGCTAAATCGATGAAAAAAACCCCGCTGCTGATCATTGCCGCCGCCATCCTCGCGGGTGCCGCTTTCGGCGTTTATCGCTACGCTTCGAACAAAGGCGATGAGACCGCGTACCGCTTGGGCAAGGTCGAGCGAGGCCCGATCATGGCGGCAGTGGCTGCCACCGGCACGCTCAACCCGGTGGTGTCGGTGCTGGTGGGCTCGCAGGTCTCGGGGCAGATCAAGGAACTGCTCGTCGATTTCAACTCCGTGGTCAGGAAAGACCAGGTGATCGCGCGCATCGACCCGGAGTCGTTCGAACTCAAGGTGCGGCAGGCGATGGCCGACCTCGAGGCGACCAGGGCGACGGTGCTGACGCAGATGGCGGGCGTAGGCGCGCAGCGCGCCGAGGTGTCGCGCAGCGAGGTCAATCTGGCCGACGTCAAGCGCGACTACGAGCGCAAGCAGACGCTGGTCGAAAAGGGTTTCGTTTCCACGGCCGACCGCGACAAAGCCCAGGCGGTGTACAACGCCGCGCAGGAGCAGCTGAAGACGACACGCGCGCAACTGGCCGTGGCCGAGGCACAGGCGAAAAACGCCGCAGCAGTAGTCAAGCAGCGTGAAGCGCAGCTGGCCCAGGCCAAGGTCGACCTCGATCGCACCATCATCCGCGCACCGGTCGACGGCGTGGTGATCAAGCGCAGCATCGAAGCCGGCCAGACGGTGGCAGCGAGCCTGCAGGCGCCCGAACTGTTCCAGATCGCGCAGAATCTGCGCGACATGCAGGTGGACGCCTCGATCGACGAAGCCGACGTCGGCCGCGTCAAGCTTGACCAGAACGCCACGTTCACGGTCGATTCCTTCCCCGGCCGCACCTTCAGCGGCAAGGTGATGCAGGTGCGCAAAGCGGCGCTGGTGGTGCAGAACGTGGTCACCTACGTTGTGGTGATTTCGGCGGCGAACCCGGATCTGCAATTACTACCGGGCATGACCGCGAACGTGCGCATCACTACCGACCAGCGTGACAGTGTCCTCAAGCTGCCCAATGCGGCCCTGCGCTTCCGGCCGGCGGGTTTCAGCGAAGCCGGCGCGTCAGGCGCTGCCGGCGGGACCGCGGCGGCTCCGGCGGCCACTCCAGGCGGCGGACAACAGCTGCGCCAGCGCCTGGTGAGCGCGCTCAACCTCGACACCGACCAGCAGGCACGGCTGGATCCGATTCTCGCCGACCTGCGGCAGAAGCTGGGGGCGCTGCGCGAGCTGCCGGAAGCGGAACGGGCCAAGGCGGGCGAGCGAGCGCGCACCGAGATGCGCACCAGGATCACGGAGATTCTAAAGCCCGAACAGAAACAGAAATACGAAGAGATCGTCGCCGAATCCGCCGGCCGCGCAGCCGGCGCGAGCACGGGGCGCGGGCGCGTGTTCGTGCCCGATGCGAGCGGCCCGCCCAAATTGGTCAGCGTGCGCACCGGCCTGTCCGATGGCAGCATGACGGAGATGGTCGCCGGCGAGCTCAAGGAAGGCGACCAGGTCATCGTCGGCACGGCACAATCCAGCGGCAACGCGCCGGCCCCGAGCGGTCCGCGTTTGCCGTTCTGAGCAAGACGGGCTATCGATGCGAACCTCTTTCCCGCATGAGCCCGAATCAGGACGCCACGCGCGTGCGGACCAACATGCCTGAAGCGCTGATTGAGACCGCAGGTCTGGTCAAGGAATACCTGGTCGGGGAACAGACCGTCGCCGCGCTGCGCGGCGTATCGGTGTCCATCCAAAATGGCGAGTTCGTCGCCGTCATGGGACCGTCGGGCTCGGGCAAATCGACGTTCATGAACCTGATCGGCTGCCTCGACAGTCCGACCCGCGGCGACTACATGCTCGCCGGCGAAAGGATCTCGGCGCTCTCGGGCGACGCGCTGGCGGCGATCCGCAACAAGCGCATCGGCTTCGTGTTCCAGCAGTTCAACCTGCTGCCGCGCACCAACGCGCTGGACAATGTCGAGTTGCCCTTGCTCTACGCCGGCGTGCCCGCCGCCGAGCGCCATCAGCGCGCGAAAAAGCGGCTGGTCGAAGTCGGGCTCGCCGATCGCATGCGCCATCACCCGGCGCAACTCTCGGGCGGCCAGCAGCAGCGCGTGGCGATCGCGCGGGCGCTGGTGAACGACCCGGTGCTGATCCTCGCCGACGAACCGACCGGGGCGCTCGATTCGCGCACCAGCCTGGAAGTGATGGGCTTGTTGCAACAGCTCAATCGCGACGGCATGACGGTGGTGATCGTCACCCACGAGCACGACATCGCCGCCTTCGCCCGGCGCAACATTCATTTCCGCGACGGTCTGGTGCTCGAGGATCACCCGGTGCAAAAGATCAATGACGCCGAGGCGATGCTCGCCCATGCGGCGACGCCGGTGATGGCGGCTTGAATGGACCTGCTCGCTACCCTTCGCATCGCCCTGCGCGCGCTCAGGGTAAACAAGCTGCGCTCCATCCTCACCATGCTCGGCATTATCATCGGCGTCGGCGCCGTGATCACCATGATCGCAGTCGGCGGCGGCGCGCAGGCGCGCGTCGAGGAGCAGATCAAGAGCCTGGGCTCCAACCTGATGATCATCATCCCCGGCTCGACCACTTCGGGCGGCGTGCGCCTGGGCGGCAGCTCGGCGCAGACGCTGACCGAGGACGACGCCTGGGCGATCACGCGCGAGGTGCACGAGGTGCAGTCATCGGCGCCGTCCAGCCGCGGCAGCGGCCAGATCGTGGCCGGGAACAGCAACTGGTCCACGGTGATCTACGGCGTGACGCCGGAATACCTGGAAGTGCGCGACTGGCCCATCGTCTCCGGCCGCGGCTTCGAGCCCCAGGAAATGACCGGCGCGGGCAAGGTCGCGTTAATTGGACAGAGCGTGGCGAAACAACTCTTCGGCGATATCGATCCGGTGGACCAGCAGGTGCGCGTGCGCAAAGTCCCGTTCACCATCGTCGGCGTCCTCGACAAGAAGGGCCAGAGCATGATGGGAACGGACCAGGACGACGTCATCCTGGTGCCGCTGACGACCGCGAGGAACCGCCTGTTCGGCAGCCCGCAGGGCAAGCTGCGGCGCGTCGGCGTGATCTCGGTCAAGGTGCGCGACGGCCAGAAGATGAAGGACGCCGAGGACAGGATCCGGGAACTGATGCGCCAGCGCCACAAGCTGCAGCAGGGCGCCGAGGACGACTTCACCATCCGCAATCTCACCGAAATCCTGCAGGCGCAGGAAGCCTCGAGCAAAGTGCTGACGCTGCTGCTCGCGGCCGTGGCCTCGGTGTCGCTGCTGGTCGGCGGCATCGGCATTATGAACATCATGCTGGTGTCGGTGACCGAGCGCACGCGCGAGATCGGCCTCAGGATGGCGGTGGGCGCGCGCGCCGGCGACATCCTCAAGCAGTTCCTGGTCGAAGCGGTCACGCTGTCCCTGATCGGCGGCCTGCTCGGCATTGCGCTCGGCCTCGGCGGCTCGCTCGCCATCGGGCAGTTCGCGGGCTGGCGCACCAGCCTGTCGGCCGCATCGGTGGTGCTGGCGGTGGGCTTCGCCGCGGCAATCGGGATATTTTTCGGTTTCTATCCGGCGCGCAAAGCCTCCAGGCTGTTGCCGATCGAAGCGCTGCGCTACGAGTAGCTCAGCGCTCTGCCAGAAAAGCTTGCAGCACCTCGCGTGCGAGCGTGACGTCGCATTCGGCCAGCACCGCATGCGAAGCATAATCCGGCTCCGCGCAAAGATAGGTGAAATCGTGCCCGACCGGCGCTGAAATATAGTGGTGCCATGGTTGATACAGGCCGTGCGCGACGATGACTCCGACCCTGGCATGTGCCGGCGCGATCAGCAAATTGACCAGCGCCGCTCCTTCCACCCCGAGGATGAATTCCGCGGACTGGAACAGCGCCAGCTGCTCGGTTGCGCTCAGGCTTTCCGGGTGCACCACGACGAAGCCGTGCTCCTTGAGCAGCGGCAACAGTTCAGCCTCGTTGGCCAGTTTGCGCGTCGCTGCGCCTTGCCGGGACAGGTAGATGCGCCGCGGCGCATCCGCTGCGGGCGCCATGCGGCGCGCCAGCTCCCGGCGCAGATGCTGAATTGCCACGGGCGCGATGAAGTAGCCGGCCGTCACCAAGGAAGCGGCGTGAAGTTCCCGGCATTCAAGCATGGCGTCGGCAGGAACTTCGATGCGCCGCTTCGCGTCATAGCCCAGCAATTGCAGCATTTCGTCCTGCCAGTGGCTGAGGGAATCCTGCACGAGCAACGGCAGATCCTGCAGTTCCGGCTGCTGCGCGATTGCCCACAGCCGCGCCAGCGATTCGAATATCCATTGGAAGTGGCCGCTGCCGGCGCCGAGCCAGACACAGGGCGCGTCTATTGCAAGGCAACGCCTGGGCAGCGCCAGCAGCAGACGGCCGTCGTCGGCGCAGTGGCGGATCGCCCCGCCCTCGCGCAGCGCGTACTGCCCCGCAGAGGGCACGCAACCATCCAGGAACAACTGGCCGTCGGGGGACAGCAGCAGCAAGTCTTTCGGCAGCACCCGCGCCCGGGTCAGGCGCGCAAGAAAGATCTCCAGCGCAAACGGCTTGGGCAGGGCGAAATAGCGCGACTCCTGTTCGGGCAGCGCCTTGGGCTGCGGCAGGCGCAGCCATTGCGGCCGCGCCATCCTGGTATAGCGCCCGCCCCCGGCCGCGCACCACAGGTCGATCTGACCCAGCCGCGCACGGGCGGCACGCATGCCCGGCGCCGCCGGGTTTCGCAGCGCCCGATCGAGGTGAGCCAGCGCCGCGCCCTCGTGGCAGAGCTCGAAACTCGCCTTGGCGGCAAGATGGGCGGCAGGGCCGTGCTCCGGCTGCGATTTCACTGCCGCGGCAAGGCTTTGCAGCGCGGCGCGGGTGTCGCCCTGGGCCAGCAGCGCCCGCGCCAGGAGGTAATGCGCCTCGGCATGCTCGGGCCGCAGCAGCAGCGCGGCGCGCAGATGCTCGGCGGCAAGCGCGGGCTTGTCCTCGTCCAGCCGGATCCGCCCGAGATAGAAATTCGGCTCGGGCGAGTCCGCGCGCAGCGCCAGCACGATCTCGAAGTGAACCGCGGCCTGCTGCGGCAATCCCTGGTCCCACAGCACCAACGCGTAGTTTTGGTGCGCGTTGGCAAATTCCGGGTCGAGCGCAATTGCCTGGGCGATATGCCGCGCCGCCTTGTCGAGCTCGCCCAGGGCACGGTAGGCAACGCCGCAGTTGGTGTGGATTGCGGCGGTCGTGGCGCCGCCGGCAAGCGCCATTTCGATCAAGGTCACGGCCTCGCGGTAGCGGCCGCGCTGATGCGCGATCAGGCCGCAGAGGTGCAGAGCCGTCTGGTGGCCCGGCGCATCGTGCAGCACCTCCCGGTACAAGGCCTCGGCGTCGTCCAACTTGCCCTCGTTATGCAAGCGGATCGCCCGTTCCAGCTTTTGCTCGCTATTCTCCTGATCCATCGGGGGCGGTGCACCGCAAAACCATGTGCTTGATTATAGCAACGTCCGTCCCGCTCCCAATGTGACAAAGTAACTGGTTCGGCTATCGAATGTCCGCTAGAATCCCGTCGTCATCCTTCCTGGCCACTCGCTCATGTCCGCCAGTCCTTGCGCCGAAAAGACCCCTCGACGGGCTAGACGAGCACGCCGGGCGCGAATCCAAACTGCCGGGCAGCGCGCGCGGCGGGTCCGCCGGGTTCCGGGCGTGTCACCCGTCTCTCCCCCGCGAGAGAACAAGGGTCGCCCGCGCGCATGAGTAACAGTCCTCGGCAGATACCGCTATTCAAAGTCTTCATGGCGCCGGAGGCGGCGTTGCTGCCCCGCCTGCGCGAGGTGCTCTACAGCGGTCAAATTTCCGAGGGCCCGCCGGTGACCGAATTCGAGCAGCGCTTCGGCGCATTCGTCGGCCAGCCCCATATGCTGTCGTTTTATTCCGGAACCGCGGCGCTGCATACCGCGCTGCTGCTTGCGCGCGCCGGGCCCGGGGACGAAGTCATCTCCACGGCGATGACCGCCGAGCCGACCAATCTGGCCATTGTGCATGCCGGCGCGCGCGTCGTCTGGGCCGACGTCGATCCGCGCAACGGCAATCTGGCGGCTGCCGCAATCGCCGAAAAAATCACACCGCGCACGCGCGCCATCATGGTGGTGCATTACGGCGGCATCCCGGCCTCCATGGCCGCGATCCGCGCCGTCGCCGAACGCCACGGCGTGGCGCTGATCGAGGACGCGGCGCATGCCCTGGGCGCGCGTTATGCCGGGCTGCCGATCGGCAGCCAGTCGGAATACACGATGTATTCGCTGCAGGCGATCAAGCATCTCACCACGGTGGACGGGGGCATGCTTGCCTGCCGCAACCCGGACGACCTGCCGCGCGGCCGGCGCCTGCGCTGGTTCGGCATGGACCGCGCCGCACCGCGCACCGAGGTGGACGTGGCCGAAGCGGGTTACAAGTACCACATGAACAACGTCAATGCCACCATCGGGCTGGTGCAGCTGGAATACATCCGGCCGGTGATCGCGCGCCATGTCGCCAACGGCAAGTACTACGATGCCGCGCTGCGCGGCATTCCCGGGATCGAGCTGTGCGCCTGGGATGCGGCGGCCGAGCCCTCCTACTGGTTCTACACCGTGCTCGCCGAGCGCCGCGACGAGCTCGCGCGCCGGCTGACCAAATTGGGTATCGGCAATTCGCTCGTGCACAAGCGCAATGACCGCCACAGCGTATTCGCCGCGAGCCGCTGCGAATTGCCCGGCCTCGACCGGTTCTACGACGCGATGCTGCACATCCCCTGCGGCTGGTGGGTGGGCGATGCCGAGCGCGAGTACATCGCCGACGCGCTGCGCCAGGGCTGGTAGCGACACGTGAATATCCAGATTCCGCTATTCAAGGTGCACATGCCGGCGGGCGCGGGCGCGGCGCTCGAGACCACGCTCGCGAGCGGCCACCTCGCGTACGGCGCCAGGGTCGAGGAGTTCGAACGCGAGCTCGCCGCCTACACCGGCAATCCGCGCGTGTGCGCGATGAGCGACGTTTCGGGGGCCCTGACCCTGGCCTTGTTCATGGCCGGCGTGCGCCCGGAGGACGAGGTTATCGTGTCGCCGATGGTCTGCCTTGCCACCAGCATGCCCATCGCCAACCTGTTCGCGCGTCCGCTCTGGTGCGATGTGGACCCTGCCACCGGCATGCTCGATCCGGGCCGCATCGCCGAACTGGTGACAGCGCGCACGCGCGCCATCCTCGCCTATCACTGGTCGGGGGACGTAGCCGACCTGGAGGCGTTGCAGGCCGCGGCGCAGGCGCACGGCCTGAAGCTGATCGAAGACGCCTCCGAAGCTTTCGGTGCCGAGTATCGCGGCCGCAAGCTCGGCGACCACGGCAGCGATTTCTGCATCTACTCTTTCTCGGCGGTGCGCCAGATCACCGCCGGCGAAGGCGCTGCCCTGTTCTGCGCCAGTCCGGGCGATCACGAACAAGCGCGCCGGCTGCGCCGCTACGGCATGCATCAGCCGAGCTTCCGCCTGCCCTCGGGAGACCTCAACCCCGACAGCGATGTTGCGGTTCCCGGCTTCAATTTCTGCATGAACAACATCGCCGCGACCTTGGGCCTCGCACAGTTTCCCCAGGTGGAGGACATCGTTCTACGCCAGCGCGCCAACGGCCGCCATTACGACAGCGCGCTCGCCGGCGTCGCCGGACTCACGCTGCTCGCGCGGCGTGCGGACGCGGTGTCGGGCTACTGGACCTACTCGCTGCGCGCCGAGCGGCGCGCGGACCTGGCGCGCAAACTGCAGCAGAACGGCATCGGCTGCCAGCGACTGCATGTTCGCAACGACCGTTATTCCTGCTTTGCCGATGTACGCCGCGACGACGCGCTGACCAGCGTGGACCTGTTCGATCGCGAGAACCTGTCCATCCCCTGCGGCTGGTGGCTCGCGCCCGAGGAGCGCGAGCGCGTCGTCGCCTGCATCCGCACCGGATGGTAGAGCCGGCGCCAAGCATCGCGCCGTGCAGCAGCGGGGAATACGACGCGCTGCTGGCCCTGCTCGACCTGGAATTCATCTTCGGCAAGGGCCGGCGGCTTTCGCTGCAGCAGCGCTTCCCCGCAGTGCTGAACCGGCAGAGGCCGCAGGCCATTCTGCTGGCGAAGGCGCAGAACCTCATCGTCTCCGCGCTGGCAATCAAGGCGTTCGACTGGATCACCCCCGAGCGCAGCTGGCGCGCGGCCATGGTAGGCATGGTCTATACCCGACCGGAATGGCGCGGCCGCGGCATGGCCAGCGTGCTACTGCAGGCGGCGCAACAGCGGATGCGGCAGGAAAGTTACGATTTCGCCGTGCTCTGGACCGCGCAACCGGATTTCTACGCCAGGCTGGGATGGATCGGTGCCGATTGCGGCGTGCTGGGCGTCGCGCAAACAGCGGCGCCCGCAGCAACACAAACGGCCGCGGCGCCGGATGCGGCGGCGGTTGCTTTCATCGAAACGCTGCGGCGGCGCGGCGCAACCGAGCGTGCGGCGCGCACCGAGACCAGCTACGCCTCGCTTCCGCCGCCCGCCGAACAGCTGGAGCTGCTGCGCGGCGAGTCTGCGTACGCGCTGGTCGGACGCAGGAACGATCACGGCTATTTATACGAGATGCTGGGCGAGCCCCGCGAATTTCCGGCGCTGTGGTCGACGCTCGCCGCGGTTTACGCCACGCTGTATCTCAACCTGCAGCGCGACAGCGCAGCGGAACGCTTTTTCGCGACGCAGAACACAATCCGTTGGCAGCCGCAGCGCCTCGCAATGTGGCTGCCGCTGGGCGCAACGGCGCGCGCTGCGCGCTTCGCCGACTGGTATATCCCTTTCCTCGACCGCATCTGAGAGCTGCTTGCATCAGCTGCGCCCGGCGCACCACTCGCGCCAGGCGCCGCGGTACTGCGCTTCGAGCGCGCGTGCAAACGCGGCCGCATCCATCAGTGGCGAGGCGCGCAGGCTCTCGCGCAAGCCGGCACGCAGCTGTCCCAGGCGCTCGCGGTCCCGCGCCAGGGACGCCGCGATATCGAGATACTCCGCCCCGCTATGTGCCACCAGTTGCGGCAATCCCGCTGCGCCAAGCAGGCTCACGCCGGCCCGCGAGCGGAATGCCTCGCCCGCCAGGCTGACTACCGGCACGCCCAGCCACAGCGTCTCGCACGTGGTCGCACCGCCGTTACAGGGATACGCGTCCAGCGCGATGTCCACTTGCTTGTGCAATGCCTGGAACCCGCTCTTTGGCAGGCGATCGCTGAACTCGATGCGCCGGATGTCGATTCCTTTGGCAACGAATATGCGCAGCAAGCGCTCGCGCGTGCTTCCGGGGGGAATCGTGGCCAGCAGCAGGTGTGCATCGCCTACCCGCAGCAACAGGTCGGCCCACAAGCCGACGAGCCCGGCATTGAGCTTGGCCACGTTGTTCATCGAGCCAAAAGTTACATGGCCCTTGCTCAAGGCCGGCAGGGCGCCTGCTTCGGGCATGCCCTCCGCAGGCGGGCGATAGCACCACAGGCCGTGCGGCAGCCGCAGCAGCCGTTCCCGGTAACGCCGTTCGCTTGCGCCCGGCGGATCGGCATACGCGTCGGTCAGGCGGTAATCCATGGCGCGCATGCCGGTGGTATTCGGATAGCCGAGGAACGTCAGTTGCAGCGGGGCCGGTTTGCGCGCAAACACGAGCAGGCGGTTGCCGCGGGTGTGGCCGGACAGGTCGACCAGGATGTCGATCGCATCCTGCTCGATGAGGCTTGCCGCCTGCGCATCGTCAAGCGCGCTGATGTCGCGCCAGGTATGGCCGTACAGGTGGTAGCTCGCCTCGGGTAGGTGCGCATTGCAATAGCAGGTGATTTCATAGCGCCCGCGTTCGTGCTGCGGCAGGAAGGAGTGGATGAAGTCCGCCGCCGCATGCCCGAAGAAATCGGCCGACACATAACCGACGCGCAAGCCGCGCTGCGGCTCCGGCGCATTGGAAAATCCGCGTTCCCGCCACAGCGGATCGGCAATGCGCCGGCCCCATTCGAAATGCTCGGCGACCGTGTCCTCGGTACCGGCGCGATCGGATAGATTCAGCGCGAACAGCAGGCTCGAGCGCGCGTCGGCGTAATCGGGTGCCTCGGCCAGGCAGGCGCGGAACGCCTCCACCGCGTCGGCCGCCTCGCCGCAGGACATCAGGGTCAGGGCGAGGTTGTAATGCAGCGCGGCATTGCGCCCGTCGATGGCAAGCGCCGCCCGGTACGCCGCGAGCGCGTCGTCCAGCCGTGCGCTCTCGTGCGCCAAATTGCCGAGGTACAGCAGCGGCAGCACCGAGCCCGGCGCGCTCGCCGCGGCGCGCTCGAGCAGCGCGCGCGCCGCGTCGCCGCGGCCCAGCGCGCGATGCGTCAACCCGAGTTCGGCCAGCACAGCGGCGTCCCCGGCATCCTGCCTGAGCGCCGCTTCCAGCGTGGCGAGCGCAGCAGCGGGCTCGCCGCGCTCGCGCTCAGCCCGGCCGCGCGCGATCAGCTCGGCGCTGCCTGCCGCGCGCGCCCCCAGCAACTGCCGGAGCAGCCGCCTAAGCATGCCGTACCTGCCCGCACCAATTGCGCCATGCCTGCCGATACAGCGCCTCGAGATCACGCGTGAAGCGCTGCGCATCCATCAGCGGGGAGGGGCGCATTCGTTCACGCATTCCCTGGCGCAACTGCGACAGTTGCTCGAGGTCCGACGCGAGCTCGCGCGCGATCCGCAGGTAATCCTCTTCCGAATGCGCGACCAGCTGCGGCAAGCCGATCACCGAGAGCAGGCTCAATCCGGCGCGCGACTGGAACAGCGCGCCCGCCAGACTGAGCACCGGCACGCCCGACCACAGCGCCTCGCAGGTCGTGGCGCCGCCGTTGCAGGGATAGGTATCGAGGGCGATATCGATTTCCCGGTACAGCGACCAGAACTGCTCGCGCGCGAGCGGCGCGCGGATCGACAGTGCCTCGGCCGGCACGCCGTGGCGCGCGAACTCGGCCGCGATGCGTTCGCGCGCCTCGCCTGCGGCGACCGTCGCAACGACCAAGCGCGTCTGAGGAATCGACAGCAGCAGCCGCGACCACAGGGCGATCATCTGCGGCGTGAGCTTCAGCATCGAGTTGAGCGAGCCGAAAGTGACCTGCCCCGAGCGCAGTGCCGGCAGCGGCCCGGGTTCGGGCATGGAAGCAGACGGCCGGAAACACCACAGGCTGTGCGGCAGGCGCAACAGCGTCTCGGTGTAATAGCCATCGGCGGCGCCGGGGGGATCGAGCAGCGCATCGCTGACGCGATAGTCCATGGCGCTCATGCCGGTGGTTGCAGGATAACCAAGATAAGTCAGCTGCACCGGCGCGCTCTTGCGCGCAAACACGCCGAGCCGGTTGCCGCTCGTATGCCCGGACAGATCGATCAGGATGTCGATGGCGTCGCTGCGGACCATGCCCGCAACGGCCTCGTCGTCTTGCCAACGCACGTCGCGCCAGCATGTCGCCAAAGCGCGCAGCTGCGCCGTGGTGGCATCGATGCTTTCGGTGCTGGAATAGCAGTAGGTTTCGAAGCCGGCGGGATCGTGAGCGGCGAGGATGGGCTCGATGAAGCTGCTGGCGGCATGCTCGCGGAAATCGGCCGACACATAGCCGATGCGCAGGCGCCGCAGCGGATCGGGCGTATTGGCGCAAGCTGCGCCGCGCTCGCGCAAAGGCTCGGCGTTGACCTCGGCCCAGCGGCAATGCGCCGCGCGCACCGCGAGCGGATCCTCTCCCAGCAGCACCAGCAAGAACAGGTAGCTGGCATAGGCTCGCGAGACATCGGGCTGCTGCTGCACCAGGCGGCGATAGACGGCCAGCGCTTCGTCCATGCGCCAGCAGGACTGCAGTGCCAGCCCCTGGATGTGCATTGCCGGGCCGTGCCCGGGATCGAGCGCGAGCGCCCGGGCGCTGAGCTCCAGCGCGCGCGCATGGCATCCGGCCTGGCGATTGGCCTCGGCGGCATTGCATAGCGCCTGCAGCCGGTCCCCCGAGAGGCCGAGCGCGGTCTCGAAGCGCTCACGCGCGAGCTCTTTCTCGCCGCGCTCGAACGCGATGGCACCGAGCAGCTCCCACGGCCCGGGTGCGGCCGCGTCGCGCGCGATCACGCCTTCGCACACCTGCTCGGCTCCGGCGTAATCGCGCGAGCGCATCAGCGCCAGCGCCTGCGGCAGCGAGGGCTCCGGCTCAGGCGCCACGCCGGGCGCGGGCTCGCCGGACCCCATCAGGTGCCTGATCAGCCGCTTAAGCACGAGGCTGCCCTTGCGAGCTGCACCAGCGCCGCCATATCTGGCGATAATGCGTCTCCAGCGCCTGCGTATAGGCCGGACCATCGAGCAGGGGCGAGGTCGGCAGGGTTTCCCGCAGCATCAGGCGCACCCGCGCGAGACGCCCGGGGTCCCGCCCGAGTCCCGCTGCCACAGCCACATACTCCTCTGTGCTAGCCGCGATCAGCTGCGCCAACCCGCAGTTGCTGAGCAGGCTCACGCCGGCGCGCCCGACGAAGGACCGGCCGGCGAGCGTGACCACCGGAACGCCCAGCCACAGCGACTCGCAGGTCGTCGCTCCGCCGTTGCAGGGGAAGGGATCCAAGGCGATATCGGCGCGCCGGTGCGCCGCCCAGAACTCATGGGTGGGAAGGTGCGCATGCATTTCAAGCCTGTCGCTGCCTATGCCTTCGCCCCCCAGCCAGGCGAGCACGCGCTCGCGCGCCGCGCCCGCGGGCAGGTTGACCAGCAGCAGCCGCGAATCGGGCACGGCGTGCAGTATGCGCGCCCAGACTTCGATCAAGGCTTGATTGAGTTTGTACGCGGCGTTGAACGAGGCAAAAGTAACATAGCCATTTTCGAGCACGGGCGCCGGATTCTCCGGCGCGACCGCGCGCTGGGGTTCATAACACCACAGGCTGTGCGGCATGCGCAATATCTCTTCGACGTAGCGCGCCTCCGTGCCGGGCGGATCGGCGTAAGCGTCGGTGATGCGGTAATCCATGCAGTCCAGCCCGGTGGTGTTGGCATAGCCGAGAAAGGTGACCTGTATCGGCGCCGGCTTGCGCCCGAACAGCGGCAGCCGATTGCCCGCGGTGTGCCCGGACAAGTCCACCAGGATGTCGATGCCGTCTTCACGAACAAGGGCATCCGCCTCGGCGTCGTTCAGGCGGCCGATGTCACGCCAGCGGTCGGCCGATTGCCGCAGCCGCGCCGTCATCCGGTCCTGCCTCGCGCCGTTGTAATAGCAGACCACCTCGGTGCGCGCGCGATCGCGATGGGCGAGCAGCGGGAGAACATGAAACGCCAGCGGGTGGCCGTAAAAATCCGCGGACACATAGCCCAGCCGGATGCGCCGTTCCGCATCCGGCGGGTTGGCGTGGGGCGCGTGCGCGCGCGCATGCAGCCTGCCCCAGGCGCGGTGTTCCCGCAGCACTTCATCGGCATCGATGTCCGGCATCGTCGTCAGCACGAACAGCAGATTGCTGCGCAGGCCGGGGTCTGCCGGATCCGTCGCCAGGGCTTGGCGGTACAGACTCACCGCGTCCCGCGGCCTTCCCTGCTTGTGCAGCAGCAATCCCAGGTTGCTGTACGCGAGTTGCCACGATTCCCGATCGCGCTCGGCGTCGAGCAGGGTCAGGGCCGAGCGGTAGCAGGTTTCGGCTTCGCTCTCCCTGCCGCGCTCCTGCTGCAGTCGCCCCAGGTTGTACCAGGCCTGCGCCAGCCCGGGATCGAGTTCGAGCGCGCGCCGGTACGCGAGTTCGGCCTCCCCGGCCTGCCCGATTGCATCGAGCTCCGCGCCGAGGTTGCACCAGAGCCTGGCATTCTGCGGCTGCAGCTCCAGGCTCTCCCGGTAGAGCTCGACCGCAGCGGCATGCTCGCCTGCCGCCGCGTGCCCCGCCGCCCGGGTGATGCAAAGAAGCAGGCGATCCGGCCCGGCGCCGCGGCGCAGCACGGCCTGTACCAGCTTCTTCAACATGCCGCGCCTGGCGCAGCGATTTGAGGCGTGCACCATTGCCGCCAGACCGTGCGGTAGCAGCCCTCCAGATCGCGCGTGAACGCCGCCGCAGCGAGCAGCGGCGAAGCGCCCATGCGCTCGCGCATGCGCGAGCGCAGCTGCGCCAGGCGCGCCTGATCCCGCGCCAGATCGAGCGCGATACGCAGGTATTCGTCGGCGCTGTGCGCGACCAATTCCGGCAGGCCTATGGTGCTGAGTATGCTCAGGCCGGCGCGCGCGAGGAACGCTTCGCCCGCCAGGCTGACCAGCGGAACGCCCAGCCACAAGGTTTCGCAAGTCGTGGCGCCGCCATTGCAGGGAAAGGAATCGAGGGCGATGTCGATGCGGCCGTGCAAGGCCCAGAATTGGTCCCAGGGCAGGAAACCGTGGAATTCCAGTCGCGCCGGATCGACGCCGCTCGACTCGAACTCGCGCGAGATTCTCGCGCGCGGCCCTCCCTCGGGAACGGTGGCCAGCACCAGCTTCGATCCGGGCAGCGCGACCAGCAGCCGCGACCACAGGGCCAGCAGTTGCGGCGTGAGCTTCAGCATGGAGTTGAGCGAGCCGAAGGTGATATGTCCCGTGCCGGACGCAGGCAACGGGCCGACCTCGGGCATCTGCGGCGGCGGCGCAAAACACCACAGGCTGTGCGGCAATCGCAGCAAGCGCTCATGGTAACGCGCCTCGCTCGCACCAGGTGGATCGACGCGCGCGTCGGTGAGCCGGTAGTCCATCTGCGACAGCCCGGTGGTGGCAGGATAACCAAGATAAGTGACTTGTATCGGCGCGGGCTTGCACGCAAACAGCCCCAGCCTGTTGCCGGACGTATGCCCGGACAGATCGATCAGGATATCAATGCCGTCACTTCGGACCAAGTCCGCCGCGGCCGCGTCCGACAACGCGACAATATCGCGCCAATGCGACGCCAGGGCCTCGCAGCGCCGGGTGATGTCGTCGGTTTTCGGGGTATTGGAATAGCAATACACTTCGAACAAGGCCGGATCGTGATGCTCGAGCAGCGGCAACACAAAACGGCTTATCGCATGCTGGCGGAAATCGGCCGAGACGTAGCCGATGCGCAGGCGGCGCTCGGGTTGCGGCGAATTGCGGTGCTGCCGATCGGTCGGTTGCGGTGCGGCGAAGCGCCCGGCCCAGCGCCGATGCGCCTCCAGGATGAGCGCGGAATCGGCGCCGACACGATTGAGCAAGGTCATATAGCTGGTGTGCAGGCTGGCGAAATCCGGATGCAGCCGGAGCGCCTCGCGACAGGCCGCAAACGCCTCGTCGCTGCGCCAGGAGGATTCCAGGGCAAGCACATGAATATGCAGGAACGGCGCAAAGCCGGGCTTGCGCGCAAGCGCGCGACCGATGAGTTCGAGCGCACGATCGCACCGGTCCGCCCGGCGATTCGCCTCGGCCGCATTGGCGAGCGCCTGCGCATCATCGCCCGCCAGCGTGAGCACGTGCTCGAAACGCTCGCACGCGAGCGGGTAGTCGCCCAGGTTGAGCGCAGCGACGCCGAACAGCTCCCACGCCATGACCATCCCGGGGTCGCGCTCGATCACCCGCTCGCATATCCGCGCCGCACCCGCGGGGTCGTGCAACTGCAGCAGTCTGACCGCCTGCCCGACCTGCGGCGCCGAGGCGTCGCCGGCGACGCGCGCTGCGCCCCGGCGCAGCAAACCTGTCAGCAGTCCCTTCAGCATGCCGTGGTCCGCGCCATCGCCAGAGCGTACCACTTGCGCCACGCGCCAGGCATCAGGAATGCGGCTCAACGCCGACGGCAAATTCCGTCGGCGGCTCGCCGGCGAGGTAGCGCTGCCACATCGTGTCGAATGCGCTCTCGAGGTCGCGCACGAAGCGCGGCGTGTCGAATAGCGGCAGCCGTTCGCGCGCCGCCAGCGTCCGGCGCATGGCGCGCAGTTCGGCCGGATCATGCGCAAGCCGCACCGCGGCATTCTCGTAATCTGCCATGCTCGGGCAAGCCAGTTGCGGCAGGCCGGCTGCTGCGACCAGGCTTGCGCCGACGCGGGCGGCGAACGTGTCGCCCGGGCAGGTAAGCACCGGCACCCCAGCCCAGAGCGCATCGGCCGCGCTGGTGTGGGCATTGACCGTGAAAGTGTCGAGAAACAGGTCCGCCCGCGCGAGGCGCGCCAAGTGCTGCGGTTTCGGCAGTGTCTCGCCGAACACCAGCCTCGCCGGATCGATGCCGGCCGCGGCGGCTGCGCGCGCGAGATTCGTGCGCGCACCGGACTTGCCTGCATACAACCACAACACGCTGCCCGGCACCCGCGCCAGAATGCGCATCCAGGCACCGAACACGGGCGGCTCGATCTTGTACACCTTATTGAAGCAGGCGTAAACGAAACCCGTTGCCGGAAGGCCGAGGGCCGCGCGCCCGGGGCGTTCCTCCGCAACCGGCTGGCGATAGTCGTTGACCTGATAGCTATTGGGCATCCATACCAGTTTCTCGCCGTAATCGCCGGCCAGTTCCGGCGGCGCGACGACCCGATCGACTATGGCATAGTCATTCAGGCCGCGGCCGGTCGAGCCCGGATATCCAAGCCACGCCACCTGCAGCGGCGCCGGCCGCAACGCGAAGATCTCAGGGCGCGCTTCATGGGTGAAGCCTTTCAGATCGATCAGGATGTCGATGCCGTCGCGGCGAATGCGCCCGGCGCTGACAGGCGCCGGTTCGGCGCGGACGTCGATGAAGCGATCGACCGAGCGGACCGCCTCGCGACGGTACTCGCTGCCGTCGTCCGCGCCGATCGAATATGCGAACACTTCGAATCGGGCGCGGTCGTGCAGCGCGAAAAAACTGCGCATCAGATGCATCGTCGGATGGCCGTGAAAATCCGCCGAGACATAGCCGAGGCGCAGGCGCGCTCGCGCGGCGCGCGGTGGAGCCCGTCGCGGCTCCAGCGGTGCTCCCGCGGCCTTCAGCACGCGCTCGCAATAAGCTTGCGTAACGTCGTTGCGAATCTGCCGTGGAAGCCCATATTCGTGGGCGACGAAAGGATTGATACCAGCGAATGCCTCATCGTCCGGGTGCGCCACCCAGTGTTCAAGCATTGCCTCCACGCGCGCCGCGTCCTGATTGCGACCGCACCAGTCGCACACCCACGCGCGATAGCGCATCAGCGTAATGAACAGCAAATGATCGTCGGGACGCAGCGCGCAGGCGCGCTTGACGAAATCGAGCGCCTGGTCCAACCGATCCAACGCGAAGCACAGACTCGCGCCAAGGGAAAGCGCCTCGACCCAATCCGGCCGCAGTGCCAACGCGCGCTGTGCCGCATCCAGTGCATCGCCGAAGCGGCCGCTTCCTTCCAGCACCTTGGCCAGATTGAACTGAAAATTCGGATGTGACGGCTCAAGGCGCACCGCATCGCGCGCATGACGCAAGGCCGCATCCATGTCTCCCCACAGCCGCAACGCTTCGGCGAAGTTCGCGTGCAGGAAAGCCGTGTCGGGCGATCGCTCCACCGCCTTGCCGATAAGAGCAACGGCCTCTTCGATGCGTCCGCTCTGATGGCACAGCAGACCGAGGTAATGCAGCGCGTCCACGCTATCGGGCGAACGCGCGAGGCACAGGCGAAGGCACTGCTCGGCTTCGGCGATTCGCCCGGAGCGCATGAGCTCGATCGACTGGTCAATCATGGACGCCGCACCAATCGCGCCAGATGTCCCGATATGCGCTCTCCAGATCACGCGCGTAGGCCGAAGCATCCGTAAGGGGTGATGAACGCAGGCGTT
>MERK01000088.1 GCA_001770575.1 Betaproteobacteria bacterium RIFCSPLOWO2_12_FULL_64_23 | reverse complement strand
AGGAAGGCAAATCGCTGGCGGGTCTCGCGCACGGCAATGTGGTGCGCGTGTTGAATTTCTTCCGTGCCAATGAGACGGTGTACATGGTGATGCGCTACGAGCGCGGCCGCACGCTGCAGGAGCATATCCAGCGCCACCGCGGCAGCATCAGGGAAGACTTCATTCGCCGCGTCATCACGCTGCTGCTCAATGGGCTGCGCGAGGTGCACACGCACAAGCTGCTGCACCTGGACATCAAGCCGCCCAACATCTACATCCGCAACGACGGCTCCCCGGTTTTGATCGATTTCGGCGCGGCGCGACAGACGCTCACTGCGCAAACGACGCGGCTGAGCCCCATGTATACGCCCGGCTTCGCCGCGCCCGAGCAATACCGCAACCGCGAGCTGTTGGGGCCGTGGAGCGACATCTACAGCGTGGGCGCGACCATGTTTTCCTGCCTCGCCGCAGGCGCGCCCCCGCCCGCCGATCAGCGTCTGGACAAGGACAGATACGTCCCGGCGAGAAAGCAGTGGGCCGGCAAGTACTCCGACCAGCTGCTCCAGACCATAGACTGGTGCCTGCGCCTGGATCACCTGCGGCGGCCGCAAAGCGTGTTCGCGCTGCAGAAAGTGCTGCTGCGGGAGCGCGACCCGCTCGTGTCCCTGACTTCGCGCACGGCCGGATTCCGCGACCTGGTTCTGAAACTCGCCGGCTGGCGCGCAGGGCGATGAATTGAGCGATGCAATTCTCCATCTACCAGGAGAGCCGGCGCGGGGCGCGCAAGTCCAACCAGGATCGCGTCGCCTATTGCTACAGCCGGGACGCGCTGCTGATGCTGGTTGCCGACGGCATGGGCGGGCACCTGCACGGCGAAACGGCGGCCCAGATCGCGCTGCAGTTCATCACCGAGGCGTTCCGGCGCGAGGCCAGACCCGGCCTGTCCGATCCCCGCTCGTTTCTGCGCCAGGCGATCACCGGAGCCCACGGCGCGATTATCCAAAACGCCGACGACGCCGGGCTGCCGGAGGCGCCGCGCACCACCTGTGTCGCCTGCGTGGTGCAGGACAACACCGCGTGCTGGGCGCATGCGGGCGACTCACGCCTGTACCATATCCGCGACGGCAGGATCCTGGCGCAGACCAAGGACCATTCCCTGGTGCAGCAGCTGATCGACCGCGGGCGCATGCGCGCGGAGGCCATTGCCGCTCATCCGCAGCGCAACCGGATTTTCAACTGCCTCGGCTCGGCGAGACCGCCGCGGGTGGACTTGTCGGAGCCGGTCCGGCTTGACGCCGGCGATAGCCTGATTCTGTGCTCGGACGGGCTATGGAGCCCGCTGTCTGCCAAAATAATCAGCGGCGCGGTGCTGAAAAGCGGCATCATGCAGGCTGTTCCGGAACTGCTGGACGAGGCGGAACGGCGCGCCGGGCGCGAATGCGACAACCTGTCGGCGATCGCGGTGACCTGGGAAGAACATGCCCAGGCCGTGCGGCCGGACCAGGCGCCGGTCCGGCGCACGCCGCTTGACTCCGTCACCGCGCTGCCGCAGGAGTCAGGCGCGGCCGAATCGCAGAAGGATTATCTCTCCGATGACGAAATCGAACGCGCCATCGGAGAAATCCGCAGCACAATTCAAAGGCAATCAAATGACAAGACCTAGCAAGCGCGAGTTCGATCAGCTGCGCGAGATTCGAATCGCCCGCGGAGCGATGACGAACAAGGGGGCGACGCCCCCTTGTAAATCCCCCAAATTTGGTTCGTTCTTGAAAGGAGTTCCAGCGTGACACGCCCCTCAAAGCGGCAATCTGACGAGCTGCGCAAGATTCGGATCACCCGCGGGTATACCAAGCACGCCGAGGGCTCGGTGCTGGTGGAGTTCGGCGACACCAGGGTGCTGTGCACCGCGAGCGTGGAAGAAAAAGTGCCCGGATTTCTCCGGGGACAGGGTCGCGGCTGGCTCACGTCCGAGTACGGCATGCTGCCGCGCGCCACCAACACCCGCACCGCGCGCGAGGCCGCGCGCGGCAGGCAGTCCGGCCGGACGCAGGAGATCCAGCGCCTGATCGGCCGCAGCCTGCGCGCCGTGGCCGACCTCGCGCTGTTGGGCGAGCGCACCATCCAGATCGACTGTGACGTGATCCAGGCCGACGGCGGCACGCGCACCGCCGGCATCACCGGTGCTTACGTGGCCGTGCACGACGCGGTCACGCTGCTGCTGCAGCGCGGGCTGATCGCAAGCACGCCCCTGCGCGATTTCGTCGCTGCGGTCTCGGTCGGGGTGTACCAGGGCACGCCGGTGCTCGACCTCGATTACGCCGAGGATTCGGCCTGTGATACCGACATGAACGTGGTGATGACCGGTTCGGGCGGGTTTGTCGAGGTTCAGGGAACCGCCGAGGGGGCGCCGTTTTCGCGCCGGGATATGGATGCGCTGCTGGTGCTGGCGCAAAGCGGCATCGCGCAACTGGTCGCGAAGCAGAAAGAGGCCCTTGGCCTGGTCTAATTGTCGCGCCGCAGCGCTGTTCCAAACCACGGCAATTGTCTATATTGGGGGAATACCACCGAAATAGTTCAAAGCCAGCAGGAGAAAGGCATGACCGACAAACAGTTCCAGCAGCTTTTCGCTGCTCAGCTGGCCCAGATCGCCTTGCTGCAGGCGATCGAGGCCAACGTCTCGTTCATGGCGCACAAGCGCGTGCCGATCGAAAGAATCCATCCGAACTGGAAAAAGGCGCATGGATTGCTCGGCTTGGCGATGAAGCAGCTTGCGCCTGCCGCAAAATGAGAACTCAGGCAAGCCGCGGCGCGGCGCGGGTTCGTGGATGCGCTTGCTTGGACGCCGTTTCAGAATTGCCGCAACGACTCCTGAATTAAGGAAGCATGAAGGGAGGCATCCCCTCGTTTCGCAATGAGCTCTATTGCAGCGCCGGCTGGTGCGCGCGCAGGAACCATCGGTCCAGCACTAGCCGGCGCGTAGCCCAGCGGTTGCCCAGTAGGGCCCGGGCGAGGATATTGCGCAAAAACACGGAAACATTGCCCCCGGCCGGAGCCGTCTCGGGTCCGAAACGCGCGCTCAACCGGTCGCGGTAGGCCTGCAGCCGTTGATGGCGGTAATCTCCCCCTGCTTCCACAACGACGGCGGCCGCGATCAGACCGGATTCTACCGCCGGCCGTATCCCTTCCCCGCTTTGCGGATAAGCCAGGCCGGCGGCGTCGCCGACGAGCAGCACGCCGTCAGCCACCAGCTTGCGCGCCGAACGTCCGCGAAACAGATAGGCATGACCCTGGAACTTGTCGGGGATGTTCCCGGGGATTCTGCCGCGTTGCCTTAGAAAATCGCAAAAATCCCCGAGCTGTTGCGCCAGACCCTGGTGACCCTCCCGGCCCAGCCCGATATTGAGATAGTTGCCTTTGCGGAAGCACCAGCCGTATCCCTTCAGGTCCCGGCAGAAATAAATTTCCGGCGTATCCGCACGGACCGGACATGCGGCGAGTTGCTGCGGATTCATTTCGAATTCGATTTCCTTCGCCGTCACTGCGGGCTCAGTTGCGCCCAGCTTCGCCCCCAGCGAACGCGCCACCGGGCAGAAATGCCCCCCCGCGCCGATCAGCAGCGGGGTGGCGATGGCATGGTTGACTATCCATTCGTTGCCGCGCTTCTCCAGGGATTTCAGCGCCTGGCCGAGCTGCGTGCGCGCACCCGAGCGCTGCAGCAGGTAGTGGTCGAACTCGCAGCGGCGTATGCCGAAGCTGACCGCGGCCGGGTAGCGCGTCTCCAGCTCGCGGCCGTGTATCAGTCCGGTGCGAATAGCCGTAATCGGCTGCAGCACCCGTCCCCGGGCATAGGCCTCGGTATCAAGTTGCAGCGCCTGCACCACCGCGGGCGTAATCCAGCCGGCGCATACCTTGTCGCGCGGGAACGGCGCCTTGTCCAGCAGCATCACCGCCATGCCGTGCTGGCGCAATTTCCAGGCGCAGGAGGAGCCGGCGGGGCCGCCGCCGACAATGAGTGCGTCACAGCGGTCCATCGCGTTGCTTCAGGACGGGTACAGGTAGTGCCTGGTCCACGGGATGCGGTTATGGCCGGAGCGGCTGAAACTCACCTGGAACAGTTGCATGTCGCCGGACCTGAACGCAGCCAGCGAACCGGCCAGATACAGGCGCCATGCGCGCACAAACGCAGGATCGAACATTTGCGCCACGCGCTCGACATTGGCCTCATAGCGTTCCATCCAGTGCTCCAGGGTCTTGGCGTAATGCAGCCGCAGATTCTCCACATCCAGCACGGAAAAACCGAACGGCTCGAAAATCTGGGTCATTTGCGACAAGCTCGGCGGGCATGCACCGGGGAAAATATTGCGCTCGATCCAGGGAGTCAACGGGCCGGGGCGGTCGCGGCCGATGGAGTGGATGAGCCCGCGGCCGGCGTCCTTGAGGCTGCGGTCTATGACCGCCCCCAAAGCCTGGTACTGGTCGACCCCAACGTGCTCCAGCATGCCGACGGACACGAAAGCATCGAATTCGCCGCCCGCGTTGCGGTAATCGTCCTCGATGAACTGCACCCGGCCCTCCAGCCCTTCCGCCCGCGCACGTTCGCGCGCGTAAGCGATCTGCTCTTTGGATATGTTATAGGCGGTCACCGTGACGCCGTAGTGCCGCGCCATGTGCAGCGCCAGGGCGCCCCAGCCGCAGCCGGTCTCGAGCACGGTTTCGCCGGGCTCGAGTCGCAGCTTGCGGCACACATAGTCGAGCTTTGCCGCCTGTGCCTGCTCCAGGCCCATCGCCGGGTCGGGAAAATAGGCGCAGGTGTACACCATCTCCCGGTCGAGCCAAAGCTTGTAGAAATCGTTGCCGATATCGTAATGATGGTGGATATTGCGCCGCGCCCTCGGCTCCGTGTTGCGCCGCGAG
Organism: Betaproteobacteria bacterium RIFCSPLOWO2_12_FULL_64_23; assembly: GCA_001770575.1. Taxonomy (GTDB): domain Bacteria; phylum Pseudomonadota; class Gammaproteobacteria; order Burkholderiales; family SG8-39; genus 2-12-FULL-64-23. The sequence goes on along the minus strand of MERK01000088.1, from coordinate 2,729 downwards.
CCATTGAACGGAGCCAGCAGCTTTTTCCCGATTTGGCCGCGATCGGTGCGCGGCAGCGCCCGATTGATGGCCTCCAGGCTATCCACCAAATCCCCTTGCACCTCTATGCGTTCCGCGGTGTACATTTCGCCGAAACCGAGCTCGGGGTTGGCAATCAGCTTCAGCATTGCGCCGCGATCGCGAATGAGCACCCGCGCAACCGCGGGTCTGCGCGCGCTCGCGATTTCCTGCCCGTCCCACAACACGAGATCCAGGGACGGATTGCCGAGGGACTCCATCATCCGCGCGAGCAGCAGCTTTTCGGCGGAAAATACCTTGTTGCCCAGAGCCAGGCGCGGCTCAATTTCACGCGCCGGGCAATCCGCGCCAGCGCCCATCGCTTTGGCGTACGCTTGGTTCCGCTCCTGGCTCATGCCGACACCTCGTAATCGTGGCCCGCGGTTGCTGGGAACATCTTCGCACGCCGGCGCCGCGGCGCAACTACCCTGTCCAGTGTAGTCTTCTTTTTCGCTACGCACTTTTTCGCGCAGCAAGACGGGCGTCGCGCGCGCATGCGCCTGCCCTTCATGACGGCGCGAACGCGGGCACCGGAATTCCCGCTGCGCTTTGCTTGTTGTTTCTGGCCTCGACCATGGTGGAAAAGTCGAAAAGATTCACCGGGCATATGTTCCATGCGTCCAGACCGGTTGCACCGAGGAACCGGTCGAGGGAGAAATCCGGGCGGAATCCGAGTTGTTTGGACAGCGGCGCGAGCAGGCGTTCGACGCCTCCGAGGAGGGGATTCCGGCTGTGAAAGTGGTTCACCATGAAAATCTGGCCGCCGGGCTTGCACACCCTGCGCATCTCATCGACCAGGCGCTCCGGATTCGGAACCACGGAGGCGACATACATGGCGACCACCTTGTCAAAGCTGTCATCCTCGAACGCCATGTTCTCGGCGTCCATGACCATCAGCGCGGCCAGGTTGTCGAGCCCGCAGCGCGCTTGGCGCACATGGGCCTGATCGAGCATATGGCGGGAAATATCGATGCCGACGACGCTCACGTACTGCGGATACAGGGGGAGCGAAAGCCCGGTGCCGACGCCCACTTCCAGAATCCGCTCGCCGGGGCCGCAGTCCATCCTCTCGACTACCGCCCTGCGGCCGGGCTGAAACACCGCCCCGAAGCACACGTCATAAAAACGGGCGTAGCGCCTGTAGGCTCGTTCTATCGCTCGAATGTCCAAGGATGTCCTCCTCGTTCCGGCTGCTTGAGCATTGCCGATCCAGCGCGTTGCGCGGGCACGCTGCTGCTTTAGGCCCTCAGGCTACCCGGCCTCGACGCCCCACGTTTGACATTGGTCACAAAGGCGGCAGGCCCGCAGTAGCCGTGGGCGACGCAGCCGCAGGATCAGATGTTCGCACGAAAAGCGCATCCTCGCCAGCGGCAACGCCGGCAAGCCGCGCGAGATCGAGGCCATGCGCGCGGCCATCGCGAAAAGCGCGCCGTCCCGCCGCATGTTAGATTGCTGTTCCTCCAAAACAAAGACCCGATTTGCATGAACAACCATAGCCCAGGTCGCATTCCCGGCGATCGTTTCCTGCACTCCCCCGGCCCCACGCACATACCCGCCGAAGTGCTCAACGCCATGCACCGCCAGCCCATGGACCACGGCGATCCGCGGCTCGAACAGCTGATCGGCGTGTGCGAAACCGGCCTGCGGCGCCTGCTGCAAACCGATCAGGCCGATATTTTCCTTTACATCTCGAATGGCCACGGCGCATGGGAGGCGACCATCGAAAACCTGCTCGCGCCCGGCCAGGCCGTGCTGATTCCCGGCAGCGGACATTTCTCCGAGCAGTGGGCGATCCAGGCCGAGGGAACGGGGCGCCGCGTCATGCGCACGCCTTACCGCGAAGGCTACCCGATCGACCCGAACGACGTCGAACAGGTGCTGCGCGCCGACGACAAGCGCGAGATCGTCGCGGTCTTCGCCGTGCACACCGACACCGCGACCGGCGCTACCTGCGACCTGAAGGCGATCCGCGCGGCGATCGACGCGGCCGGCCACCCGGCGCTGTTCGTGGCCGACATCGTAGCGTCGCTCGCCGCCGCGCCGTTCGCGATGGATGCGCTGGACGTCAACGTCGCCGTAGGCGCCTCGCAGAAGGGACTGATGTGCCCGCCCGGCTTCGGTTTCGTCGCGGTGGATGCGCGCGCCGGCGCGATTGCCGCGCGCAATCCGGCGCCGCGCTACTACTGGGACTGGGGGCGGCGCAAGGCGGACTACAGCTACCGGAAATTCTGCGGCACCGCACCGCAGAACCTGCTGTTCGGACTGGAGGCCGCGCTCGCGCTGCTCGAGCGCGAAGGCATGGCGGCCGTGTACGCCCGCCACGCCTTGCTGGCACGCGCGGTGCAGGCGGCGGTCGAATGCTGGTCGCGGGAGGGGGCGGTGTCGCTGCACTGCCGCGTGCCCGAAGCGCGTTCGGTGTCCGTCACCACCATAGACGTGCGCGCCGGCATCGATGTCGAGGCGCTGCGCAGTGTCGCGCGCGAGCGCTTCCAGGTCGCCTTCGCCGGCGGCCTCGGACCACAGACTGACCGCGCCTTCCGCATCGGACATCTCGGCGACGTGAATGCCGCGATGATCCTCGGCTGTCTTGCGGGGGTCGAAGCCGCGATGCTGGTGCAGGGCATCCCCTTCGGCCGCGACGGGGTACGGAAGGCGGTGGAGTGCCTGGCAAG
>MERK01000087.1:511-6351 GCA_001770575.1 Betaproteobacteria bacterium RIFCSPLOWO2_12_FULL_64_23 | reverse complement strand
CCGGAAACACCCAGGTGCCGCGGCCGATGAATTCCTTGAGGATGTCGTTCTGCGCCGTGCCGCGCAGTTGCGCCAGGTCGTAGCCGCGCTTCCCGGCCATGGCGAAGTACATGGCGATGAGGATCGCCGCCGCGCCGTTGATGGTGAGCGACACGGTGATCTTGTTCAGGTCGATGCCGTCGAAAGCGACTTCGAAGTCGCGCAGCGTGTCGATCGACATGCCGACGCGGCCGATCTCGCCCTCGGCCAGCGGGTCGTCCGAATCCAGGCCGATCTGGGTCGGCAGGTCGAACGCGACGTTCAGGCCCGTCTGCCCGTTGGCGATGAGGTATTTGAAACGCTGATTGGTCTCGGCCGGATTGCCGAAGCCCGCGTACTGGCGCATGGTCCAGGGCTGCTTGCGGTACATCAGCCGGTGTATGCCGCGGGTGAAGGGATATTCGCCGGGCAGGCCGAGCAGCCGGGTGCCGCCGCTTTTCTCCACGTCCTCCGCGGTGTAGAGCGGGTTGACCTCGATGCCCGATTCGTTGACCACGGGCTTGAGCTCGGGCTTCGCGCGCTCGTTCATGTCACGCTGTCCTTGCGTTATGCCGGATGTAATCCACGATGGCGTCGAGCTTGGATCCCGTGGGGAATATGCCTTTGAAACCCAGCTCCCGCAGCGCCGCGTGGTCCTGCTGCGGCAGGCTGCCGCCGATCAGCCACAGCTTGTCGGTCAGCCCGTCGGCCTCGAGCAGGGGTTTCAGCCTGCGGCAAAAATGCAGGTGCGAGCCCGCCATGCTGGACAGGGCGATCACGTCCACGTCCTCCTCCAGCGACATGCGCGCCACCGCTTCCGGCGTCTGGCGCAGGCCGGTATAGATGACTTCGAAGCCTGCGTCCATCAGCGCGCGCGCCACGATCTTGGCGCCCTGGTCGTGCCCGTCCAGACCCGGCTTGGCCAGCAGCACCTTGATCGGCTTCATCACAGCGTCAATTCCTTGGCGATGATGAGTTTCAGTATCTCGCTGGTGCCGCCGCCGATCAGGAGGAAGCGCACGTCGCGCAGATAGCGTTGCACCGGGTATTCCATGGCGTAGCCGTAGGAGGCGAGCACCCGCGCCGCCTGGTCGCAGATGGTCGCTGCCGTCTCGCTGGCGAACAGCTTGGCCATCGCGGCCTCCTTGTGGTGCGGCAGGTTCGCATCGTGCAGCCAGGCGGCGTAATACACCAGATGGGTGGCGGCTTCGAGTCCGGTCGCCATTTCGGCCAGCTTGAGCTGGATCGCCTGAAAGCGGTTGATCGGCTTGCCGAACTGCTTGCGCTCCGCGGCATAGCGCACCGCTGCGTCCAGCGCCGCGCGGGCGATGCCCAGGCCCATGGCGCCGGTGATGATGCGGATCTCCGCCAGGGTCTTGCGCAGATGGCCTTCACCGTCGCCTTCCTCCCGGCTCAGGCGGTGGCTGTCCGGAACGAAACACGCATCGAAGCTCACTTCGGAAGTCGGCAGGGCCCACACGCCCATCTTGTGGATTTCGCGGCCGACGCTCAGGCCCTTGAACGAGCGTTCCACCAGGAAGATGGTGAGCTTCTTTTCTTCGCCGGCCTTGGCGAAGACGGTAAAGAAATCGGCCAGCGGCGCAGAGGTGATCCAGGTTTTCTGTCCGTTCAGCAAATATCCGCCTTCGACATTCGTGGCCGTGGTGGCGATCGAATTCAGATCGGAACCGGCATTGGGCTCGGTCATGCAGATGGCGGCGATCTTCTCGCCCCTGAGGGCCGGCTTGAACAGCCGCTCGATGATGTCGGCATTGCCGAGCATATGCAGGAACTTGGTGCCCATGAGCGATTGCATCGCAGCAGCAGCGGCAAGCGACATGGAGCCGCGCGCGATTTCGGCGAGCGCGAGGCAGAATTCGGTCAACGCCATGCCGCTGCCGCCGACGTCCTCCGGGTAGCGCATGCCGAAGAAACCGAGGTCCGCCAATTCCTTGAACAACAGCCGTGGAAAAGCGTGCGCTTCATCCAGGGCGGCCGCCTGCGGCGCGACGCGCTCGTCGCAGAAGCGGGCGAAGATGTCGCGGATCGCTTTTTGCTGGTCGGTCGGTTCGAAATTCATGATGGTTGCGCCTTCATTGGCTGGACGCCGTACAGCTCGCGCGCCGCCTCGGCCGAGATGACGCCGTTCCTCACCTCCTCCTCGAGCAGCTTGCGATCGCGCTTCCCCGGGTCGCCGTAGCCACCGCCGCCGCTCGCCACTTGATGGTACACCGTCCCCCTGGGCACGCCGCTGATCAGGTCCTTGTTCCTGGGCACCACCGTGCGGCCGTCCGGGTAGCGCAGGCGGATGAAATTGAGCCCGCCCGGGCCGCCGCCGAACAGGCCGAAGGCGGGCTCGAAGTCGCCGTCGCCGAAGGTCACCAGCTGCGTGTCGTCGGAACCGATTTCGAAAATCGTTTCCACGCCGAGCCCGCCGCGCCACTCGCCGGCGCCGGCGGAATCGATGAGCAGTTCGTGCTTGATCAGGGTGTGCGGCGTTTGCTGCTCGAACATTTCGTAGTCCTGATCGAGCACCCCGCCGGAGGCATCGATCATGCCGATGTGGTCGTAGCCGTCGGTGCCGCGCATGGCGCCCGATCCGCCCTTCAGTCCCATGAAGCCGATGTCCACGTACTTCTCGTTGTTCTTCGGATCGATGCCCGTGGTGAGGGACGCGAGCAGGTTGTTCCAGCCGGCGGTGACCCGGTCCGGCATGACCGGCGCCAGCGCGCGCTGGATCGCATCGGCGTTGGGCGGGCAGAGGTGGTTGCCGAACGTCGTGGCCTTGGGATAGGCCGCATTGAGGATGGTCCCTTCCGGAATCACGATCTCGATCGGCTGCACCATGCCCTCGTTGTGCGGGATGTCAGGGTTCACCATTTGCAGCAGCGTCAGGATGGTGGCCGATGCGCTGGAGGTAAAAGTGCCGTTGACGAAGCCGTTGGTCTGGGCATCGGTGCGCGAGTAGTCGAACCTGATCGACTTGTCCTTGACTTCGATGTCCACGCGGATGGTGAACTTGGAGCCTTCGTGGCGGCCGTCGTAATGGACGTAGCCTTCGCCGCAATAGTTGCCGTTCGGAATCTTGCCGATCTCCGCTTCCATCATTTTGCGCGTGGCATCGAACAGCGCCTGCTTGTGCGCCTCGTAGCTGTCGAGACCGTACTTTGCCAGCAGCTCCAGCAGGCGGCGCTCGCCCACGGTGCAGGCGCCCATCTCGGCCTTCATGTCGTGCTGCACGATGTCCAGCCTGACATTGGCGAAAATCAGGTTCCACACGTCCTTGCGCAGCTTGCCTTTTTCGACCACCTTCACCGGCGGAATGCGCAGGGCTTCCTGCCACACCTCGACGGCGTTCGGATTGTAGCCGCCCGCGACATTGCCGCCGATGTCGGCCTGGTGGCCCTTGACCGCGGTCCAGGCGACGAGCTTGCCATCGAGGAACACCGGCTTGAACGCGGCGACATCGTTGTTCTGGTTGCCCAGGCTGAACACGTCGTTGTGGAAGATGACGTCGCCCGGGTAGATTTCGTCGCCGAAGTACTGTTTGATGTACTTGCACACCGGTGCCAGCGAGAAGGCGAGAATCGGCAGGTTCTCGGTCTGTTCGAGCATATTGCCCTCGCCGTCGTAGAGGCCGGTGACATAGTCCTTGGCCTCGCACAGGATCGGCGAGCGGGTAGTCTGCGCCATGGACAGGCTCATCTCGTCGGTGATGGACTTGAAGGTGCGGGCATAGACCGAGAGCAGGATGGGGTCGATTTTCGCGCTGACGTTCATGTCATCGCCTCCGCTTCATGTTTCAGGCAGGTGCTGACCAGGTCCTCGCGGCCCTTCTGGTAAAGGGCGAAGGAGCCGTAGGCATCCACGACGCAATCGTACGAGGCGCTGACGAATATGGCGGTGGTCTCCTGCTCGATCATGGCCGGGCCGGCTATCGCGTTGCCGAAGCGCATTCTGTGGCCGTCATAGACCGGGACGTCCCTGAACGCATTGAGCTCGGGGATATAGACGCTGCGCCGGCCCTTGGCGGCGGCGGACGCGTTCGCGCCCGCCCAGGATTCTTGCGCGTAGTGCGGCCTGTCGGTGTGGCCGATCGCCTGCACGCGCACGTTGATGATCTCCACCGGCGTGTTTTCCTGCTCCAGCGAATAGCCGTAGAGCCGGTTGTGCTCGGCGTGAAACGCGCGCGCAATCACCGCCGCGTCGCGGCGCTCGATCAGTTCGCGCGGCACCGGGAACGACACCTCGTGGTACTGCTTGATGTAACGGCAATCGAACTTGACCTCGAAGCGGCGCTTCGCTTCCGCGATCCGCTCTTCGGCGAGTTGGCGCGCGCCTTCGCGCGCCATGTCGTCGATGATGCGCGCGAGTTCCGCCCAGTCGAGCGCGCCCAGGCGCGCGACGAAGGTGCGCACGAAATCGTGTTTCAACTCGCTCATGAGCATGCCGAAGGCGCACAGCACCGAGGATTCGCGCGGCACGATCTGCAGCGGGATCTCCAGTTCGGTGCAGATGAGGCAGGAGTGGATGGGTCCGGCGCCGCCGGCCGAGATGAAGGGGAACTCGCGCGGATCGAATCCGCGCTTGATGGTGACTTCGCGCACGCCCTGTGCCATGTTATTGCAGGCCACGCGGTACATGCCGGCAGCCGCTTCCTCGATCGACAGGCCCATCGGCCTGGCGATGTGCTCTTCGATGGCCGCGCGCGCCGCGGCGCGGTCGAGTTTCATTTTCCCGCCGGCGAAGAAATCGGGGTCGAGGTAACCCAGCACCACGTCGGCGTCGGTGGTGGCCGGTAGCGTGCCGCCTTTCATGTAGCAGGCCGGGCCGGGGTCGGCGCCGGCGCTCTGCGGCCCGATGCGCAGCAGCCCGCCCTGGTCGAGCCAGCCGATGGAGCCGCCGCCCGCGCCGATGGTATGGATGTCCAGCATCGGCAGCGCGATCTTGCGCCGCGCGATCTCGCCGTCGTTCTTGATCATCGGACTGCCGACCGCGACCGAGGCTTCGAAGCTGGTGCCGCCCATATCGGTGGTGATGCATTTGTTCTGGCCATGCACGCGCACGTAGAACAGCCCTGCGCCCGGTCCGCCCGCCGGGCCCGAGAGCAGCGTGAGCGCGGCTTTTTCGCGCGCCAGTTGCGGCGAGATGACGCCGCCGTTGGATTGCATGATCAGCAGCAGGCCGTTGAAGCCGGCCCCCTTGAGCCGGCCGACGAGCTGGTCCAGGTAATGGTTGAGTTTGGGCCCGACGTAGGAATTGAGCGCCGTGGTGCTGATGCGCTCGTAGAAGCGGATCGAGGGCAGCACATCGGTCGAGACGCTGAGATAGGCACCCGGCATCTCGCGCCGCGCGAGTTCTGCCGCCGCCCGCTCGTGCACGGGATTGGCGAACGAGTTCATGAAGCAGATCGACACCGCCTGCACGCCTTCCTGTCGGAACAGGGCAAGCGCCTGTTTCACCTGGTCGAGATTGAGCGGTGTGGTTTCCGTCCCGTTTCGGTCGAGCCGGCCCTCGATCCCGGCGCGCAGATGGCGCGGCACCAGCGGTTTCACGTTGGTGTAGCGGTTGTTGTACTGCTCCTCGCGAATGCCGCGGCGCATTTCCAGGGCGTCGCGCACGCCCTCGGTGGTGAGCAGGCCGCACTTGGCGCCGTTGCCGGTCAGCGTGGCATTGGTGGTCACGGTGGTGCCGTGGACGATGGTGTCGATGGTAGGCACGAACGCCTCCAGCGACAGCGGCGGGCTCATCGCGGCGGCGATGTCGGCGAGGCCGTTCACCACGGCGATCGACGGATCCCCGGGTGTGGACAGCGTCTTGAA
>MERK01000087.1:0-380 GCA_001770575.1 Betaproteobacteria bacterium RIFCSPLOWO2_12_FULL_64_23 | reverse complement strand
ATTTATCGGAAGGCTGATATCCCACCGCCGTTGAAATCCCCCCTGTCCCCCCTTTTCCAAAGGGGGGAACGCGTGGACGCTGTTCGTTGGGATAATGATCATCTTTGCGCTCTCAATTCGCTGTACTGAATTGGACGAGGTTGCGTACGTCTTCCTTGCGGATTTTTCCCAGGGCGGTCTTCGGCAGCTCGCCGACGAAGACGACTTCCTTGGGATGCTTGTAGCGGGCGATGCGGCCTTCGAACAGGCGCAGCACCTGTTCCGCTTCGAGGTGGCGGCCCTCCTTCGGCGCCACCACGGCGACGACAATCTCGCCCCAGCGCGGGTCGGGGCGGCCGACCACCGAGGCCTCGGCGATGTCGGGGCAGTCGAGCAGCACG
>MERK01000086.1 GCA_001770575.1 Betaproteobacteria bacterium RIFCSPLOWO2_12_FULL_64_23 | reverse complement strand
GGGTTTTGCGCGAGTCAGCCTGGCTCATGCGCACAGTCGCGGCCGACTGCGGCGCAGGTTTCGTGCAGACTTGCGTCCAGGGCCACGCGCTCATCGAATACGAAACACTCGCCGCGAAAATGCGCGCTGCCGCATTGTTCGAAGTAGTTGAGAATGCCGCCGTCCAGCTGGTAGACCTCGCGATACCCCTGGCTGATCAGCCAGGGCGCGGCTTTTTCACAGCGTATGCCGCCGGTGCAGAAAGTGACGATGGGCCGGTCTTTCAGGGCTTGCGGCAATGCCGGCGTCGCGCGGGCAAACTCGCTGAAGGATTTGAGCCCCAGCGCCAGCGCATTTTCGAACGAGCCCAGGTCCACCTCGAACTGGTTGCGCGTATCCAGCAGCGTGATCTCCCGGCCTTCGTCCAGCCACCGCTTTAGTTCCTGTGGGGCGAGCCGCGGCGCTGGCGTCGTGCTTGGACTGATTTCAGGGCGCCGCATGGTAACGATTTCACGCTTGATTTTTACCAGCAGGCGCTTGAACGGCTGTGCTGCCGACCAGCTGCGCTTGACCTCGATGGGGGCAAAACGTGCGTCCGCGCGCAGCGCCTCCAGAAAAGCCTCGACGTTCGCGGCTGTGCCGGCAAGAAACAGGTTGATGCCCTCTGCGGCGATGAGTATGGTGCCTTTGAGCTCCAACTGCGCGCCGCGCGCCTTCAACGCGGCGCGCAGCTGTGCCAGTTCGCTGAGGGCGACGAATCGGTAGGCGGCAATATTGAGGAGTTCCATGGCAGCGTGGCGCCGGCCTAGTCCGGCAGCGGGATCGCAATTGTACAAGAGAGCAGGCCCGGGGAACTTCTACAGGTTGTTGATTTGTTTCGAACGTCCTGCACGGCACTGCGCCGGTGGTAAAATTTCCGTGACTGAATTTTGCGCAAGCCATGACTCCCGTCTTCGTCCACTTACGCCTGCACAGCGAATTCACCGTCACCGACGGCATCGTGCGCATCGACCAGGCGGTGGCGCGCGCCGCAGAAGACGGCATGCCTGCACTCGCCATCACCGATCTGGCCAATCTGTTCGGCATGGTGAAGTTCTACAAGGCGGCGCGCGCGCAAGGGGTGAAGCCGGTCATCGGCTGCGACGTCTGGATCAGCAATGAAGCCGAGCGCGACAAGCCCTCGCGTCTGCTGCTCCTGTGCCGCAACCGCAAGGGTTTTCTTCAGCTGTCCGAGCTGCTCACCCGCGCCTGGTTGGAGAACCAGGTGCGCGGTCGGGCCGAGATCAGAAAGGATTGGTTGCGCGATCAGGGCGCCGACGGCCTGCTCGCGCTCTCCGGCGCCCAGGCCGGGGACATAGGCGGCGCGCTCGGGCAGGACAACGTCGCGCAGGCCGAGCGGCTTGCGCGGGAATGGGCGCAACTGTTTCCGCAGCGCTTCTATATCGAACTGCAGCGCGCGGGCGCCGCAGCCGCCGAGCACTACATCACCCGCGCGCTCGCGCTCGCCGGCCGGCTAGAACTGCCGGTGGTTGCGACCCACCCGGTGCAGTTCCTCAAGCCCGAGGAATTTCTCGCCCACGAAGCGCGCGTGTGCATCGCCGAGGGCTACGTGCTCGCCGACCAGCGCCGGCCGCGCGTATTCACGCCGCAGAGTTATTTCAAGACCCAGGCGGAAATGGCGCAACTGTTCGCCGACATACCCGAGGCGCTGGCCAACAGCGTGGAGATCGCGCGCCGGTGCAACCTCACGCTGGAACTGGGCAAGAGCAAGCTGCCGCCGTTTCCCACCCCGGCGGGGGTGAGCCTGGAAGTTTATCTGGCGCAGCAGGCGGGGCAGGGGCTCGCATTGCGCCTGGCAAAGCTCTTCCCCGACGAGAAAGAGCGTGCCCGGCGCGAGCCCGAGTACCGCGCGCGCCTGGAATTCGAGATCAAGACCATCACCCAGATGGGCTACCCCGGCTATTTTCTGATCGTCGCCGATTTCATCAACTGGGCCAAGTCGAACGCTGTGCCGGTGGGGCCCGGGCGCGGCTCGGGCGCCGGTTCGCTGGTCGCCTATTCGCTCGGCATCACCGATCTCGACCCGCTGCGCTACGACCTGCTGTTCGAGCGCTTCCTCAACCCGGAGCGGGTATCCATGCCCGATTTCGATATCGACTTCTGCCAGGACGGGCGCGACCGCGTGATCGAGTATGTGAAGAAGAAGTACGGCGCCCAGTCGGTGTCGCAGATTGCGACTTTCGGCACCATGGCGGCGAAAGCGGTGGTGCGCGACGTCGGGCGGGTGATGGAATGGAACTACGGCCGCACCGACGAGCTGGCCAAGCTGATTCCGTTCACCCCGGGCAAGCTGATCACGCTGGCGATGGCGCGCGAGATGGAACCGCGCCTGGCGGAGCGCGAGCAAAGCGAGGAGGAAACGCGCGAGTTGCTCGCGCTCGCCGGACAGCTCGAAGGCCTGACACGCAACGTCGGCATGCACGCGGGCGGCGTGCTGATCGCGCCGGGCAAGCTCACCGACTTCTGCCCGCTGTACACGGCGCAGGGCGCGGAGAGCGTGGTGTCGCAGTTCGACATGAAGGATGTCGAGGCGGTCGGTCTGGTGAAATTCGACTTCCTCGGCCTGACCACGCTCACCATCCTCGACTGGTCGATGCGCCATATCCGCGCCCGCCGGTACGGCGAGCCGCGCCCGGATTTTTCGCTGGAGGCGATCCCGCTCGACGATCCCGCGATCTACAAGATCTTCGCCGGCGCCAACACCACCGCCGTGTTCCAGTTCGAATCGCGCGGCATGCGCGACCTGCTGAAGCAGGCGCGGCCCGACCGCTTCGAGGACATCATCGCCCTGGTGGCGCTGTACCGCCCCGGCCCGATGGACCTGATTCCGGAGTTCATCGAGCGCAAACAGGGCAAGCAGCGCGTCGAATACCTGGATGCGCGCCTGCAGCCCATCCTCGGCCCGACCTACGGCATCATGGTCTATCAGGAGCAAGTGATGCAGATCGCGCAGGTGATCGGCGGCTACAGCCTGGGCAGCGCCGACCTGCTGCGCCGCGCGATGGGCAAGAAGAACGCCGACGAGATGGCCGAGCAGCGCGACATCTTCGTCGCCGGCGCCGGGAAGAACGGCGTGGACCGGAAAAAAGCGAGCGAACTGTTCGACCTGATGGAGAAGTTCGCCGGCTACGGTTTCAACAAGTCGCATGCGGCGGCCTATGCGCTGGTCGCCTGCCAGACCGCTTACCTGAAAGCGCATTTCCCGTCCGAATTCATGGCCGCCAACTTGTCGGCGGTGATGGACGACACCGACAAGGCGCACGGCATTTATGCCGACGCCCTGGCGAACGGCCTGAAAGTGCTGCCGCCCGACATCAACAGCGGCGCCTACCGCTTCGTGCCGGTGGACGAGCACAGCATCCGCTACGGCCTCGGTGCGGTGAAGGGCACCGGGGAATCCGCGATCGGCGCCATCGTGCGCGCGCGCGATGAGGGGGGGCCGTTCCGCGACCTGTTCGATTTCTGCGAACGCATCGACAAGCGTGTCGTCAACCGCCGCGTGGTCGAGCGCCTGTTCGCCTCGGTCGGCATCGCGCTCGAGGCGGCGGAGCAGCGCGAGCGCCACGCCCAGCAGGTCAACCTGTTCGGCGATGCCGGCGGCGCTGGGGCGGAACGCCCGGCGCTGATCAGCGTCGAGCGCTGGGACGACGGGCGCGTGCTAAAGGAGGAAAAGGCAAGCCTCGGCTTTTATCTCTCCGGCCATCCTTTCAGCGCCTACCGCGCGGAGGTACAGCGCTTCGTGCGCGGCTCGCTGCGGAGCCTGCAGCCCGGCGCAAACGGCGAATATCAGCAAAAGAGCCAGCTCATTGCCGGCGTGGTCGAGTCGGTGCGCATCCAGAGAACGCAAAGCGGGCGCATGGTGATCCTGAATCTGAGCGACGGCGACGCCGCGCAGGAAGTCACCATTTACAGCGAGGTGTACGACCAGTGCCGGGATCTGTGCAAGGAGGACAAGCTGCTGGTGATCGAAGCCAAGGTGAAAATTGTGCGGCGGGCCGCCGCGGGCGAGGAGGGCGACGTCGCCTTTATGCGCATCATCGCCGACAGGATTTACGACCTGGCGGCTGCGCGCAGCCAGTTCGCCAAAGCCATACGCCTGTCGATCAACGGCGAGGCCAGCCGCTCGGGCTCCGCCGCGGCCGCTCACCTCAGGAACCTGCTTACGCCCTACCGCAAAGGCAACTGCCCGGTGAGCGTGTGCTACCACAACGGCGCGGCCAGCTGCGAAATGCGCCTGGGCGAGGACTGGCGCGTCAGGCCGGACGACGAGCTGATGCAGTCGCTGCGGGAATGGTTGCGTCCGGAGAACGTGCAGGTAATCTATCCGTGAGGGCGCGGCTATAGGCTATTCGGTCGGCCGCAGCTCGAAGCCGGCAAACGTTCCCTCTGCGGCGCTGATGTCGATGCGCTCCACGCGCGCCGCCGCCGGCCCCCGCCGTGCCCAGGCGAGCAGCGCCTCCACGGCTTCGGGCGTGCCTGCGACCATTGCCTCGACGCTGCCGCCGCGGCGGTTGCGCACCCAGCCGCTAACGCCCAGGCCCTGCGCCTGCTCCATGAAGCGGTAGCGAAAGCCCACACCCTGCACTTGGCCGAAAATATTGAGATGCTTGACCATGTTGCTCGAGGCCGGGTCGAGTGCGCGACAATACAGCGGAAACGAGCGCAGGCGGCTTGCCCTGAAACGGATCGTGGATCCCCGGCCGTGCGAGGCTGGGCCGATGCGGCTGGGGATCGAACCAAGGTATCAGGATTTGCGCCGCGCTATTTCGACTGGCTGATGATGTATTCGACTGCGGCCTTTACGTCGGCTTCGTTAGCGGCTCCGCCCTTGGGCGGCATCGGTTTTTTGCCTTTCATGACGGAAGCTACCAGCGCGGCTTCGCCCTGCGCGATCAGCGGCGCCCAAGCGGCTTTGTCGCCCATTTTCGGCTTCATCGCCATATGGCAAGCCTTGCACGTCTTGTCGAACACTGCCTTGCCGTCGGCGGCCGCAGCTTGTCCGCCGACCATGAGTGCCGCAACTGTTCCGGCCAAGATCATCACTCGTTTCATGTAGTCTTCCTTTCATGTTGATATTGCATTTCGAATCAATCGAACAAGCCTGCCGTCCAAGAGTCCGTCGATCGGGCAGACATCTTTCGGCGTCTAACATTCTACGCATTTCAGGAATGGGCATGCGTAGCGTCGTCCGCCCAGGGCGGAAACAGCCGGGTCAATCCGAACAGCATGGCGATCGGCGCCAGCGTCAATATGATCGTCACCAGCGCGCCTTCCTTGCCGAAGAACGGCATGTGATAGGAAAGCAGCCCTTTGCCGGTCTTGGAGATCTCCTGTCCGCCGATCACCACGTTCCAGCGCATCATGAACACCGAGAACAGCACCAGACAGGCGCACACCGTCACGCCGGCTATCAACGCTTTGCCGGTAGTGCCGCGCCAGATCATGTACGACAGCCATAGCAGCGGCGCGATCATGCCTATCGCAAATTGCAGGAGGAAGTAGGGAATCAGGAGCGGGCCGGTTACGTACTCCAGGATCATTTCGATGCCCTCCCGGCCTTTGTAGACCAGGTTGGCGAATGCCAGGGCTTCCATGACGATGGCGATCATGATGAAGGCCCAAATGGTATAGGCGAGGCCCTTCACGCATGCCGCATCGATGGGTATCTTGCGCAGCTTGCACGAGGCGACATAGAGCACCACCAGCAATGCGACGCCGGAAATGATGGCCGAGAACAGGAATATCACCGGCATCAGATCGGAAGCCCACCATTCGCGCGATTTGAGCGAGCCGTACATGAAACCTACGTAACCGTGCAGCCCGTGGGCCGCGGGTATGCCCGTGACCGCCAGAGCGAAAATCCACTTCCTGTCGTAACCCATCGCGTGCTCCGACAGATCGTTCGAGCCCAGGGTCAGCAGCCGGTAGAACCGGCCTAACAGGTCCGTCCTTTGTTGCGCCTGTTGCACGATAAACGGCCGGTACGCAAACCATGCTTCAACGATCAATAGGGCCACGTAAAAACTCGCGAAATAGCCGAACATGGCCATGGCGGAGGTCCAGTGCGGCGTGAGCGTGGAATTGAATGCGCGTTCCGGATGCCCCAGGTGCAACAGCAGCGGCAAAGGCACGAACACCATGAAACAAAGCGAGGTCAGCAAAGCCAGGTGCGCCACCGGCTTCAGGCGCTCGAAGCCGAACACCTGATACAGGCTCGACACGGTAAACGCGCCGGCGACCAAGCCGGTGAGATAGGGGTAGAGGGCGATCAGCACCGACCACTCGAACACCGTCTCGTTCGGATAGACCCAGCCCGTGTAAGGGGCGAAGTGAATGACGGGTTCCATCAGTTGACCTCCTTGTCGATGCCTACATAAAAGACGTTCGGCGCATTGCCGGATTCGGGCCTGAGCACCTGTACGCGGTTATTGCGGATGAACAGGCTGATCGGACTCTCTTTGTCCTTTTGATCGCCGAAAACCCGGGCGCCAACCGGGCACACCTCGACGCAGGCGGGCTGCAAACCCTTGGTGATGCGGTGGTAACACCAGGTGCACTTGTCCGCCACCCCTTTTTCTTCGTTGAAGAGGCGCGCGCCGTAGGGGCAGGCCTGCACACAGTAGCGGCAGCCGATGCAATAGGTCGGGTCGACCAGCACCACGCCGTCCTTGGTCCTGTAGGTCGCACCGACCGGGCACACCTGCACGCAGGCGGGATGCGTGCACTGATTGCACAGCTTGGGCACGAAAAACCCCTTGTCCACCTTCGCGTCCTTGTAGCGATTGGCGAAGCGGTATTCTTTTTCCGAACCGGAGGCGGCGATGTTGACCGGATCCTGATGGCTATCGATGCGCACATGATCCTCGCCTTCGAGATAGACATAGCGCTCCACCCAGGTGCGGAATTGGTGCGCGTTGCCGGGAACGTCGTTCTCCTTCTTGCACGCTTCGACGCAGCGCAGACAGCCGATGCACTTGTTGGCGTCCACGCCGAAGCCCCATTGGTGCTTGGTCCAGTCGTAATCCTTGGTGGGAAAGGAGGCGCCCGCGGAGGGAGCTTCTGTTCTTGCCGATGCAGCCGGCAGGATGCCCAGAGCCGCGGCACCCACCGCAGCGCCGGTCGCGGCGCCGCCGAGCTTGGCCAGGAATGCACGCCGCGCGGCCAGCGTAGGCTTGGAGTCTTTGGTCATGGTTTCGCCTTCCCTTGTTTAGTGGACTGACAGCTCTGCGCGGCGTAGTAGGCGGCGAGATCTGCGATATCGTTCTCGCTCAGGCCCCTGGAAACGCTGGCCATCATCGGGTCTTTGCGCAGCCCCGCCTTGAATGCCTTGAGCACGTTAGCCAGATAGCCGGGCTTTTGACCGGCCAGTATCGGCCAGGCCGGATTGCTGCCGATGCCGGTTTCACCGTGGCAGGAAGCGCAGTTTTTCGCCAGAAGCTTGCCTCGGTCGGCATCGCCGACAACCTTGCCGCCGCTCGTCGCCTTGCAGCTCAGGCCGGCATAATAAGCCGCGAGATCCTGGATGTCGCCGTCGCTTAACGCCTGCGCCAGCGGCGTCATCGCCGCGTCCGTCTGGTCGCCCGACTTGTAGGCCGCAAGTATCCGCACCAGATAGGCGGCGTTCTGTCCGGCAAGACTCGGCCAGGTATCGTTCGGGCTGATCCCGTCGGCGCCGTGACAGCCAGCGCAGGCTGCGGCTGCGCGCTCCTTGCCAGCCGCCTCGTTGCCGGTCACCTTCGTCGCGGCGGCCGCGATCTTGGGCGCATGCGGGTTATGACAGACGTTGCACTGCTGGCCGCCCGCGTGCTTCGCCACCTGGATTTGCGGTTGGGTACGCGGTCTTTCCGGCATGGCCTCGTGGCACAGGGTGCAAAGTTTCGCCGTGTCCTTGGGGATGGGCAGCTTGCCGTTTTGCGGATGGCCCTTGGCTGCGCCATGGCAGACTTCACACACCACCGTCTTGTGGTTGCTGGCCGACCATTGCGCATGGCGCTCGGTGTGGCAGCTCTGGCAATAGCTCGGGGTCTGATAGACCGGTTCCTGAGCGGCGATCTCGGGAACCGAGTCGGCGCGGTAGTGACCGTAGCGGTAGAACGAAGAGTCCGTGAGCAAGGGTTTGGCGATTGCCGCGACCACAAGGCCAGCCGCAATCAGGGCGAGTAATCGAAATATATGCTTGGGCATGGTTGCCTTTCAGTTCACCGGGTAAGACCATCGAGAAAATAAGGGGAGGGCGCGCGTTCAGAAAAAAATTTCTCGCGTTTCAATTCTTGATAAGTTCCGCCGAAATAGCTGCTGTTGGGGTAGGCACTGCGGGAAATTTCCTCGGCCACGCCGCGCGCTTCCCGGGCGCTGTTCGCGAACACGACTATGCGGGTATTCGGGTCGAGGTAGCGCAGGCGGCGGTCCTGTATGGCACTGCGTGCCTCGCCCGCAAGGATGCTCTGCGCGGTGGGTACGGTCCCGGCCGCGTATTCGGCGCGGGGTCGCGCATCCACGATCACGGCGTTGCCGGCGCGAAAGATTTCGCGAAAACCCTGCAGGCTGGTTTCCGCGGCATTGCCGAGGAGACGCCACAGCGGCAGGCCGAGCTGATAGCGGCTCACCTTCGAATAGCCCAGGCGCGCGAGATCATCGGCGACGGTCCTGGCCAGGTCGCAAAAGGGACCGTTGGAGTACACCACCATCGCGGCTGTCCGGTCCGCATAGGTCTGGGTGAAACGCCCCATCCGCCTTTCGTCCAGATTGATGCTTCCGGGAATATGCGCGATCGCATATTCGTTTTTCGGCCGCGCATCAAACACGACGGCGCTGCCCTTGGACAAAATCGCCTTCATTTCCTCGGTCGATATTTCCGGCGCCGCCCGGCCTTGCTCTTCCAAGATCGCCTCGTAGATGCTCGGCTTGGCGCTCGAGGCAAACGCGAGCCGAATCGCGCCGGGCGAGCAGGCGAAAATTGCGGCCAGCATCATCGTGGAAACGGGTTTGGTTGAGCAGACGAAACATCGCGTCGACATGGCTTTTGTTCTTTGGTTTGCAGCGAATAATGCGTAATCGGACGCTGCAGGGCAACGGACTGTGTGCGCGATTTCGCCCAGGCCTTATGGACTTTGGTCCGAGACCTTAGTCGCCGGCGGCGCCATGCTGCGGCTATCGCGCTCGCTCCCATCAGCAACCTGCGCATTCGGCCAGTTGCAAAATCAATTCTGTAGCGGATTCTTAGGCTAAACTTATGGCGCCATGAACGCGCTTATTCGGCTCAGCCTCGTCCACCGGTTTCTGCTGATCGGCTTCCTGATATTGCTGGGGGGGATGGCGCTGATCGGCACCTGGGTAGGCAGTCAGATCCAGACCGGCGTCATCAGCGGCACCGGCGTCGTGACCAATATGTACCTGGACGGCGCCATTTCCCCGCGCGTGCAGTCCCTGGCCGGCGGCGAGCGCCTGGACGATGCCGACCGGGTCGCGCTCGACCGCATGCTCTCCGGCACGCACCTGGGCGAGCATATCGTCGCGCTCAAGATCTGGGGTCGCAACGGCCGGATCGTTTACGACAGCACCAATCCGGCTGCGGTGGGGAAGGCGTATTCCATGGAACGGGCGCTGGCCTCGGCGTTCTCCGGCGAGGTGCGCTCGCGTATCGTGGAAAAGGCCGAACTGGAAGACGTATTGAAGGACAGCCGCTGGTCACGCCTGATCGAGACCTACACGCCGCTACGCGCCGAAGGTGGCCAGACAGTGCTGGCGGTCGCGGGGTTTTTTCATACCGCCGAGGGCCTGGAGCAGAGCGTGCGCACCGCGCAACTGCGCAGCTGGGGCGTGCACGGCGCAATAACCCTGGCGATGCTGGTACTGCTCGCGACCCTGGTGAGGAAGGCAAACGACACCATTACGGCGACGCAGCGGGAACTGAACGAAAAAGTCGCGCAGCTTACTGCGCTGCTGGCACAAAATGAGCATCTCCATGACAAGGTGAACCGCGCCGCCGCGCGCACCATGGCGCTGAATGAACAGTTTCTGCGCAATATCGCCACGGATCTGCACGACGGACCGGGCCAGGGGCTGGCGCTGGCGTCGATGCGCATCGAGTCGCTTGCGGATACCTGCGGCAACTGCGAACAATCGGTTGGCCGTAGCGGCAACGTGAGCGAGGAGTTTCGCACCGTACACCTGGCGCTGCAGTCCGCGCTCACCGACTTGCGCGCAATCCTGCGCGGGCTGCAATTGCCCGAAATCGAGCAGCTGTCGCTGGCCGAAACCTTGCAGCGCGCCGCCGACGACCATAGGCGCAAGACCGGCGTCGCCGTACCGCTAACGCTCAGCAGCGCGCCCGAGGCCGCGCCCTTGCCGGTGAGAATCACGCTGTTCAGAGTGCTGCAGGAATCGCTGGCCAACGGCTTTCGCCACGGCGGCGGCCGCAATCAGCGCGTATCGGTGACCGGCTCCGCCGGCGAAGTGAGCGTCGAAGTGGCCGATGACGGCCCGGGTTTCGACCCCGACGCGCTGAAGGTGGACGGTCATTTCGGGCTCGACTGGATGCGCGAGCGGGTGGAGCTCCTGGGCGGTAACTTCGAGGTGCGCAGCGCACTTGGCCAGGGCGCCGTGGTGCGCGCGTCGCTGCCCCTGACGCAGCTGGAGCACAGCGATGGCTGAGAGCATCAGCATCCTGGTGGCGGACGATCATCCGCTGTTTCGCGAGGGTGTGGTGCATTCCCTCGCCGCGCAACCGGATTTCGATATCGTCGGTCAAGCCGCCTGCGGCGAGGACGCCCTGCGCATGGCCTGCGACCTGGTTCCGGACGTGGTGATGCTCGATGTCACCATGCCCGGCTGGGGCGGCATCGCCACCGCCGAAAAGATCAGGGCTGCATGCCCCGCGGCCAAGGTCGTGATGCTGACGGTCGTCGAGGACGAGGATAAATTGCTGGCGTCGTTCAAGGCCGGCGCCCGCGCCTATGTGCTCAAGGGCGTTTCCGCGCACGAACTGGCGCGCGTGGTGCGCTCTGTGGCCCAGGGCGAGGTCTATGTCACGCCGTCGCTCGCAGCGGGGATACTGGTCACGCTCACCCGCAGTCCGGCGCCGCAGGATCCCCTGGAAGGCTTGACCGAGCGTGAGTCGGAAATTCTGAAGCTGGTGGTGCAGGGACTGACCAATCGCGAGATCGGCGAGCGCCTGCATCTGTCGGAGAAAACGATCAAGCATTACATCACCAATATCCTGGAGAAACTGAATGTGCGCAGCCGCATGGAAGCGGCCATGCTGGCGGTGCGCGGCGCCAGGCGCGAAGGGACCGGCTAGAGGCGGCGCTCGCGCGTTTTTCGGGGCTGCGGTAGCTGCGAATATTTCAGGATCATGTTAAAATTCCGCCGCGTGCTGAATTGCCACGCATGAGGCGCGTACCGTTAGGCTCACCCCCGTTTTCTGAGTAGCGGAATCTAGCGATGGCTGGTCCCGCAGGCACCGGATATTGCAGATTGGGACGAACGTTTGAGGGAACATCGATGAAGCGAAGCGCGCAATTTCTTGCTTCAAACATGCTGGTGACAGGCATATTGATCGCCGCAGTTTTGCCGGCTGGCGCGACCGGCCCTGTCACCGGCGCCATTGACCTGCGCCCGGTCTTCGCTACGCCCCAGGATATCGCCGAAGGCAAGCGCGTAGCGGAGTCCGCGTGCGCAAGCTGCCATGGCATAAACGGCATCTCCAAGTCCAAGGACAGGGACACGCCGCACATCGCCGGCCAGCGCCCGGCCTACCTCTTCCTCGAAATGCGCGTGTATCAGACAGGCGCGCGCGGCAATACGCCGATGAACAATGCGGTCAAGTTCATGAGCGACGACGCCCTGGTCAAGGTGGCGGCCTACTACGCCAACCTCGACCCGGCGCAACCTGAGGCGGGCGTCAGCGCCAAGGCTGCGTCCCGGGCAGATCCGGTCAGCGCCGGCAAGGCCGCCACCGCCGGTTGCGCCGGCTGTCACGGCGAGACCGGGATCACCAAGGCGCCCGGCATGCCGAACATGGCCGGACTGGACCCGAAATACATCGTCTCCTCGATCAAGGACTACACCAAAGGCGGGCGCAGGCATGACATGATGAAAACCCTGGTCTCGGCGCTGAGCGATACGGACCTCGAGAACATCGCGCTTTTCTATGCCCTGCAAAAGCCGGCCAAGGCGCAGACGCCCGCGCCGGGCAATCAGGCGGCGGGAAAAACCGCCGCCGTGGCCTGCGCCGGCTGCCATGGCGAGGGCGGGGTAAGCACGGGCAGCGCGCCCAGCCTTGCCGGCCAGGATGCGCAGTATTTCATTGCCGCCATGAAAAGCTACAAGGATGGATCGCGCAGCGACGCCTCGATGAAAGCCCCGGCCGCCTCGCTCGACGATAGCGTGATCAAGGACATGGCTGCCTATTACGCCAATCAGGCGCCGCAGGCGCCCAAGGTGCGCAAGCCCCTGACCATAGACGAAATGGCGCTGCGCTGCGACCGCTGCCATGGTGTCGGCGGCAACAGCACCGACCCGCGCTCGCCGGCGCTGGCGGCGCAACGCCACGAATACTTGGGGCGGGTAATGCGCGCCTATCAAAAGGGCACGCGCCGGAGCACGGCCATGACCGCCATGCTCGACGGGATGAGCGAGGCGGATGTCGACAGCCTCGCGGCGCATTACGCGCGGCAGAAGGCGCGGTCCGTCGTCTACGTGGCGCTGCCGCCCAAGTAAGCAGCGGCCACCGACTTAAGGAAGCACGAGGGAAGCTATCCCCTCATTTTGCAATGAGCTGTCAGGGAGGAACCCGCGGCGCCAGGATGTCGCTGTAGCCGCGAGTTGCACAAGAAAGTCAAAGGAAACCACTATGAGCGTCGCCCCGCTGCACCGGCTCTATAGCCATTATTCCCAGCTGCCGTTTTCCATGCGCATCCTGTATACCGGGGCGCTGTGCATACTCGGCATGGGTTACCTGTTCGGCATGCTTTACCTGGTTCACGTCTATTCCGGGCGCGACGGAAACCCGACGAATCTGACTTACGAGGATCTGGTCATTGCCTATGCCGGCAGCGGCAAGGGCTCGAAAATCGAATCGGCCCTGCGCGGTCCGATGTCGGCCATGCTGCCCGCCGAGGAAGCGAATGCGCTCGTGAGCTGGGCGCAACAGGGCGCGGACCGCTCGACCTACGAGAGCTTCATCCGGCCGACCATAGACAAGCGCTGCATGTCCTGCCACGATGGCAGCAACCCGCACCTGTCGAACTTTGGCAACTACGACAACATCAAAAAGGTGACCGAGCAGGACACCGGAACCGGCTTTTTCACGCTGGTGCGCGTGTCGCACATACACCTGTTCGGGATGACTTTTATTTTCTTCATCGTCGGCACCATCTTCAGCCATGCCTACGTGCGGCCGCTGTGGTTCAAGTACCTGATCATGGGCTTGCCCCTCGGCGCCGAGGCGATTGATATCAGTTCCTGGTACCTGGTCAAGATCTATCATCCGTTTGCATGGGTGACCATGGCCGCCGGCGCCCTGATGGGCGTGAGCTTTGCCATGATGTGGTTCATCTCGATGTACCAGATGTGGATCGGGAAGATCCCCGCCGCCGTCCTGCAAAGAGGCGAGCAGGATAAGGTGGTCATCGGTTGACCGCAGCCTGTCAGCCGCCCACGGAATCACCAGCAGAAACCAAACAGCCCGGAAACTCCGGGCTGTTTTGCTTTGGGGCACCGCGGCTGAGGCCGGTCAGTGATGGACCAGCGCCTATTTCGCCGGCTGGTGGGCATACCAAGACGCAAGACTTTCTATGATCGCGTTGCTGTAGGGGAAGCTCATCCTGTGCATGGTTGAACTGTCGCGCTTGTCGTCGCGGTAGGCCCTTAGCGCCATTACCAGATAGTCCTTGTCCTGCCCTTTCATCTTCGGCGCCGCCATCGTCGGGGTGGCGTCCTGGTCGTGACAGCGATCGCATTTGGCCGCCAGTTCCTGGGTGGAAGTCGGCACCTTGTCGGCCGCCCTGGGCGTCTGCGCCGTGTAGTACGCGACAATGTTTTCGATGTCCTTGTCGCCCAGGCCGGCGATATAACGCTGCATGCCCCAATTCTTGCGCGTCGTGCGGTAGGCCTTGGTTGCCTTCATCAGATATTCGGCGTCCTGGCCGGCCAGGCTGGGCGTGGCGGCATCGACGCTCGCGCCTTGCGCCCCATGGCAGCCGCCGCACATGGCGCTCAAAGGCTGGCCCGCCGCCGGATCACCGCGCGCCGCCGCGCCGCGATTGACCGGGGTCTGTGCCGCGAAATACAGTGCCATGCTTTCCAACTCGAGTTTGTCCGATTCGCGCAGATTCGATTTCATTGCGCTCTTCAGGCGGTCTCCCTGGTGATATTCCTGGATCGCGGCAACCAGATAATGCGGCTGCTGGCCCGCCAGGCTGGGCGTGCCGGGGATGGTGCTGTTGCCGTCCGCGCCATGGCACCCGGCACAGGCCGCGGCGGCCAGCTTGCCCGTTTCATACGGGGACGAGTGTTTGACATCGGTCGCCGCCGTATTGACGATCGGCGGCAGGCTGGCGAAGTATGCGGCCACATTGCGCAGGTCAGCTTCGCTCATGTTGGCTGTCATGTTTTTCAGCGCCGCATGAATGCGCTGGCCGTCCTTGTACTCCTTCAGCGAATTGAACAGATAGCGCTCGCGCTGCGCCGCCAAATTCGGAATCGCCGGCGCGATGCCTTTGCCATCGAGGCCGTGACACGCCTTACAATCACGCTCCGAGATGATTTTGCCTGCAGCGGTATCGGCCGCCGGCATCTTGGCTGTCCTCCCCGCGTTCTCGGTGCAACCGGCCAACGCCAGCGACAGTGCGATTACGCCAAAAATCGTTTTCTTCATTGCTGATCTCGAAGTTTAGTAGTTCGGCAAATGTCCGCGCGCGTACGCGCCAACATCCGTCCGGCGCCATCCGCGCCCGTTTCCATTCTAGTCCCTTAGCCACCGAAAATACAGCCTGCTCTCTCTCGCGTCCTCGGCGCCCGGCTTGATTCGCACCGCGCGCTTTGGCATCCGTTGCGTCAGCCCATCAGGCTGCCGATGACTCCGATAAGCACCAGCACCAGCAGGATCAAGCCGAATGCAATCAGGGTGAAACCCAATATTTTCGCACCCAGGGCCATCGGCCGCGACGGTTCGTCCACCAGGTATTTCGACAATTCCCCGCTTTCGACCAGGCGGTTGTATTCCACCGTGTGCTCGTGCTTGAACTCTTCCAGCGGCACCGAGCCGGTGAACATGACCACGTCCAGCGGGAATTTGTCCGGGCGGAAGTGGTTGTTGAAGAAGTGGACGGTGAACAGGAACAGGGCAGCCAGCAGCGCCTCTTCGCCGTGGAATATCGTGGCCACGTTGAATGTCCAGCCGGGCAGGAACGAGGCGGTCGTGTTCGGGAACCAGAGCATGAAGCCGCTCACGCCGATGATGGTTACGCCCCAGAAAGGCGCCCAGTAGTCGAACTTCTCCCAGTAGGTCCAGCGGTCGAACACGGGACGCGGCCCAAGGTTGAAGAACCACTTGAACATGGCGACGATATCCCACAAATCCTGCCAGCGCGGGATGAAGGAGTTGGGGCCGAACCATTGGAAGCTTCTCCAGCTCTCGCGCAGGTGCACAACGACATAGACCAGATGCCCGACAAATACGCTCGCGAAGATGACCGCGCTGACCCGGTGTATGTAGGCCGCCGCCTGTGGCCCGCCCAGGGCATTCATGACTACCGGCGCCCACGCGGTTTCAGCGTAGAACACGGACATGCCGGTCAGGGTCAGAATCATCAGGCTCAGGGCAAAGATAAGGTGGCCTATGCGCCACAGCAGCGGGAAGCGCCGGAAGTGCTTGCCCAGCAGCAGTTCATCGGTGCGCACATGCGGCCGGGATTTGCGCGCCTGGCGATCCTTGTACTCGCGGTAGAACCACAGCGCGGTATGCGTCCAGAAGAAGGCGAACGTGCCGAGGAGCAACTGGATCATGAATTTCGATGCGATCCAGATATAGGGATAGCGACCAAAATCATCGGCCGTGCCATGCGGCTGGAACGTGGTGAAGCCCTGGGTTGCTTCCTTGTGGCATTTCTGGCAGGTTTGCAGCCGGTTGGCCGAATGCACCTTCGATTTCGGATCGTCTGCGCGCTGGATGGTGTGGCTGCCGTGGCAGTCGAAGCACTTGGCGGTGTAGGCGTAACCCAGCTTGTTGATCTGACCGTGATAGGTTCCGGTATAGGATTTCAGGCTGTTCTGGTGGCAGTTGCCGCAGTTCTTGGTAATCGCCAGCTTGGCCGAGTCCCTTACCGGTCTTTCCACATCGTGGGTGGTGTGGCAGTCGGAGCAGATGGCTGCGCCAGTGTTCTTGTCGTTCAGCACCGCTTTTCCGTGCACCGAGGTCGCGTACTCTGCGCTTTCCCTGGCGTGGCACTTGCCGCAGACGATGGGAATGCTCAGGCGCCACTGCTGGCGTTCCGGACTGCCGTTGGTGTAGATGTAGTGGGGATCGTGGCAGTTGTAGCAGGTAGCGTTGGTGCGCGACTGGTCTTCGCGGCTCGGCCGCGCGTGGATCGATTGCATGTATTTGTCGATTTGCTGGACGACCACCCCCAGTCTTGCGTTTTCCCCGGTCTTTTTCTCCGCCTTCACTGCATCCCACAGGGCTTCATGGCAGCTGACGCAACTGACCTTGTGCGTTACGCCCGGCTTGTGCGGAATTTCAGAAATGTCGGTATGGCACTCCTGGCAAGCCCGCTTTCCGTGCACGCTTTTTCCGAATCTGTCCTTGATCACATGTAGGCCGCGCATTTTCCCGTCCGCCGCCGGCATCGCAAAGCCTTTGTTTCCATGGCAGGCCAGGCAGGTGTCGTTGTCGGGATTTCCAACTTCCTTTTCTTCCGCTGCCTTGCCGCTGGCGAGGTTCGCGGCCCGGGCATGCTCCGGCCAGATGACGGATGCTCCGGCCAGACAAACGACCCCCGTCATCACCCACGTTGCAAGTTTTGAAGCACGCATGGCCTTCGATTCCCCGGTCAAATAAACCGCGCCCCTGTGCTGTCAGGCACAAGACAAACTCATTTCTTCCGATCTTTCGCTGAAGCGGGTGATTGTTGCTTCGTATCCTTCAGGATCGCGGCTGCGTTGTCAGACCGTCACCCCCTCTCGTCCTCGCGATACTAAACGAACGCAGTTGGCTGGATTTGACCTACATCAACCCCTACCGCGATAGGGCATGGCCGCGGCGCCTGAATCCGCCGGGGATGGCGGGATGCGCCTGCGACAGCGCGCGTCCCGCGCTGGGTTGTGAGCGTTTTTCGCCGGATGCAGATCGCACGCATCCGGGCAGGGAACCGATCGGTCAGCTCACGCGGAAATTGCGGAACTGCCACGGATCGGAAGCATCGATGTCATCCGGATACAGGCTGCCACGGCCGGTGAGCGGGGTCCAGTCGGTGTACACGCCGACCAATTTGCCGAGATAGGGCGTGGACATCTCGAGCAGCGCCTGATAGTCGAGCTCGTCCGGCTCGACGATGCCGGCTGCGGGATGTTGCAGCGCCCAGACGATGGCCGCTACGTAAGGGGCATTCACCTGCAGGCTGGTGGCGTTGTTGTGCGGGCACAACTTGCGCGTTTCCTCGATTCCAAGCTGCGAGCCGTACCAGTAGGCGCCTTTCTTGTGTCCCATCAGCAGCACGCCCAGTTCGTCGAAGCCCGAATCGATCTCGTCGCGCAGCAGGCGCTGGCGCGGCGGAAAGCGCCAGCCGTTGCCGGCGAATTCCTGCAGCGACAGCACGGCGTCGTCGCAGGGGTGGTAGGCGTAGTGGCAGGTCGGCCGGTAGATCACCTTGCCGTTCTCGCGCACGCTGAGATAGTCGGGAATGGAGATCGCCTCGCCGTGGGAGATCAGCCAGCCGTGAAACGATCCTTCGTGCGGCGCCCAGGAGCGCACGCGGGTGGCCACGCCCGGCCGGTCGAGGTAGATCGCGGCGCCGCTGCCGAAACCGTATTCGCGTCCATCGTGCGGCCAGTTGCGCTCGTGCGTGCCCCAGCCGAGTTCGGCCGGCTGCAGCGACTCGCCGCAGAACGCTTCGCTCGACCAGGTGTTTACGAATTCGCCGTTGCACTTGCGCACCTGGCTGGTCTGGTGATCGCGCTCGGACACGTGGATCACCTTCACCTCCAGCTGCGCGGCGAGCCGCCCCCAGGCCTCGCGGCTGCGCGGAGCGCCGGCGTCCACGCCGAGCTCGCCCGCCAGGTTGAGCAGCGCCTGCTTTACCAGATGCGACACCAGACCCGGGTTGGCCCCATGCATCAGCACGCAGGTCGGCCCGGAGTTGAATTTGGCGCGCAGCGCCAGCGCGGCCTCGCGATAGGCGTAGTTCGAGCGGCGGCTGGCGGGCACCGAGGCGTCGGTATGGCCGCCGGGCCAGGGCTCGATGCAGGCATCGATATAGAGCACGCCATGCTGCTGGCACCACTCGATCAGGGCGACGCTGGATACGTCGAACGAGGCGTTGACCAGGAAATCCCCGGGGCCGAGCTCGCGCGCGAGAATGGCGGCGTAGTTGTCGCGCGTCAGCGGTTCGACGCGGAAGCGCACGCCGTACCCGGCGGCGATGTTCTTGCCGAATTCGTTGGCGGTAACGATGGCGATCTGCTGCGGCCGCATATCGATGTGGCGCAGGATCAGCGGCAGCGAGCCCTGTCCGACCGCACCAAAGCCGATCATCAGCATCCTGCCCGGGAAAGAGGCGTATTTTTTTTGCATGCTGAAGCTTGTGTTTGTTTTCCCGAGGTTGTGGCGACTGCATCGTTTATATCCGAAAGCGCGCATTACTGCAATACGCCGCGCTCGCGCGGCTGCGTCTGCTCGAGCGGCGGGCGCACTGCGTCGCTGCGCAAGGTGAGAACGGTCACGCCGCATGGCGCGCTTCAGCGGCAGCGCAACCAGCAGCGCGCCCGCGATGGCGACGACCCAGCCGCGCCGCGTCAGCCCCTGGCCTTGCGCATGCTGCCGATGAGCGGCAGCGTCGGGATGCTCATGCGTTCTTCAGGCGCGGTCGCGGCCGCCCGAGCTGATCGCGGTGAGTATGCCCTGCATCAACGCAATCGGTGTCGGCGGACAGCCGGGCACCGCCACATCCACCGGGATGACATTGGACACGCGGCCGCTGCTGGCGTAACTCTCGCCGAATATGCCCCCGGTACAGCCGCAGTCGCCGATCGCCACGACCAGCTTTGGATCGGGCGTCGCAGCGTAGGTGCGTTTCAGCGCCAGTTCCATGTTGCGCGATACCGGCCCGGTCACGAGCAGCAGATCGGCGTGGCGCGGACTGGCGACGAATTTGATGCCAAGCCGCTCCAGATTGTAGTAGGGGCCGTTCATGCTGTGGATCTCCAGCTCGCAGCCGTTGCATGAGCCCGCATCGACGTGGCGGATGGCGAGCGCGCGCCCGAAGTGCCTGAGAATCACTTCACCGAGTTGTTGGTCGATCTGGCGCAGGGTCTCGTCCGGATGCGGCGGCGGTTCGCTGACGATTCCGGTTTTCGCGATTTGCTTGAGCAGCCGATACATGTCAGAGGTCCTGTCCGCTATAGGAAAGATTGAAGGATTTGTTGATCAGCGGAAAGTCCGGGACGATATTGCCGAGGACGGCGCGCTCGAGCAGCGGCCAGTTCTGCCACGACGGATCGTGCGCATGCGCGCGATGGATCCGGTTGGCATCGGCGCTCTCGAGCGCGATCAGCACTTCTCCGCGCCAGCCCTCGACCCAGCCGACGCCGCATTTGCCGGGGATGCAATCGGCGAGCGGAGCCCGGATCGCGCCCGGTGCAAGCTGGCTGGCGAGCGTCCGCACCAGGCGCATCGACTCGAACATCTCGTCGAATCGTACCGAGACGCGCGCAGCGACGTCGCCGCGCGTATGCGTGGCCATGCGCACCCCGGCCTGCTGGTAGGGCAGCACCGGGTAATCGACGCGCAGGTCGTGTTTGATGCCGCTCGCGCGTCCGGCGAATCCGACAAGTCCCATCTTCTCGGCCAGTTCGGGCAGCACCTGTCCGGTCATGACGAAGCGGTCCTGCGCGCCCGCGTGATCGTCATAGATCGCTTTCAGCGCAACGACCTCGGATTGGATCTGCTCCAGCCGGGCCAGCAGGCGCTCTGCCTGGTCGCGCGGCAGATCGCGCGCGACGCCGCCGGGTACGACCTGGTCCATGAGGTAGCGATGGCCGAACAGCTCGCCCTGCAAACGCAGCAGGTCTTCCTTCAGCCGCCAGAATTGGAAAAAACCGAACGAGAGCGCCACGTCGTTGCCGAGGTAGCCGAGGTCGCCCAAGTGGTTGGCGATGCGTTCCAGTTCGAGCAGGATGGCGCGCAGACCGAGCGCGCGGCTGGGCGGCTCGGTGCCGGTGGCGCCCTCGACCGCCATGGCGTAGGCCCAGGCGTAGGCCACGGTGGAATCACCCGAGACGCGCCCGGCGAGTCTGGCGCCCTCGGCCAGGGTCATGTTCTCGAAAAGTTTCTCGATACCCTTGTGCGTGTAGCACAGGCGCTCCTCCAGCCGCAGGATCTTCTCGCCGACGATGGAGAAGCGGAAATGCCCCGGCTCGATGGTGCCGGCATGCACCGGGCCTACCGGTATCTCGTGCACGCCTTCGCCTTCGACTTTGACGAAGGGATAGCGGTCGTCCGACGGCGGGAAGCTCGTGCCGATGGGGAACGCCTTGCGCAGCGGGAATACGCCGCCGGGCCAGGCGCGGTGCCGCACCCACTTGCGCTGATCGGGGCTGTCCTGCGCGTGGATGCCGAGAAGGTCGTAGGTCGCCCGCTGCATGCGATTCGCGCACGGATAGATGTCGGCGATGCTGGGGTAGCGCGGATGCTCGCGCGCGAGCGGCAGCGTCAGCCACAGGAGACCGGAACCGAGCGCGAGCGCGAGGTGCAGCGCATAGCCGCCGCCGCGTGTCGTTTCGTCGCTGCCCCAAAGCGCGACCAGACGCGCTTTTTGCGCCCGGGTTTGCTCGCACAGGCCGCGCAGTTCCGCTGCACCGACCGTGGCGCGAAATGCAGGCATCGCTCCGGCGACGGGCTGGGTGTGAAGTGCAAGCTCGGTCACGCGGTGTTCCTCCATCAACCGATCAGGGCCGCTGCCTGCCGGTACCAGTCGACCAGGTAGGGTGGAATGTACAGGCCCAGCATCAGCACTATCGCCAGGTGCACGAACACAGGCACCAGCGCCGGTGGGTGGGGCAGCCGGCGCAGGTTCGTCTCGCCGAACACCATCGGCTGTACCTTGCCGAAAATGGCGGCAAACGCGACACCCAGCGCCACCAGCAGGACCGGGGTCGCCCAGGGCTGCTCATGCATCGCGGTGGTGAGCACCATGAACTCGCTCGTGAACACGCCGAACGGCGGCATGCCGAGGATCGCAAGGCTACCCAGTATCAGGCCCCAGCCGATGGCCGGGCTTTGCT
Source organism: Betaproteobacteria bacterium RIFCSPLOWO2_12_FULL_64_23 (assembly GCA_001770575.1). Taxonomy (GTDB): domain Bacteria; phylum Pseudomonadota; class Gammaproteobacteria; order Burkholderiales; family SG8-39; genus 2-12-FULL-64-23. Next base: position 12,933 of record MERK01000086.1, on the reverse strand, counting down.
CGATCAGTCCGCGGATGTCCGCCATGTTCTGCGTGCCGGTTTTTTGCGTTGCGTGGCCGACAGTGAAGAAGATCGCGCTCTTGGTGAGCGAGTGCACGGTCATGTGCAGCAAGCCGGCGAAGGCGGCGACCGGACCGCCCATGCCGAAAGCGAAGGTCATGATTCCCATGTGCTCGATCGAGGAATAGGCGAACATGCGTTTGATGTCTTTCTGCCGCGACAGAAGAAACGCCGCCACCACCACCGAAAGCAGGCCGAAGCCCATCATCAGGCCGCCGGAGAAATTGTGCCCGAGGGCTCCGTCGACCAGAACCTTGCTTCGCACCACCGCGTACAACGCGACATTGAGCAGCAGGCCGGAGAGTACCGCGGATACCGGGGTCGGACCTTCCGCGTGCGCGTCGGGCAGCCAGTTGTGCAGCGGCACCAACCCGACTTTCGTGCCGAAGCCGACCAGCAGAAATACGAACGCGAGCGACAGCACCGTCGGCTCAAGCTGGCCGCGCACTTGGTACAGGTGCGTCCACAGGAGCGCGGTGCCGCCTGCGCCCAAAACCTTCTCCGCGGCGAAATACAACAGGATGACACCGAACAGCGCCTGTGCGATGCCGACCGAGCACAGGATGAAGTACTTCCACGCGGCCTCCAGGCTCGCCGGCGTGCGATACAGGCTCACCAGCAGCACGGTCGAGAGCGTCGCGCCCTCGAGCGCCACCCACAGGATGCCGACATTGTTCGACAGCAGGCACAGCATCATGGTGAATGAAAACAGCTGGTACATGCTGTGGTACAGGCGCAGGCGCGCCGCGTTCAGGCGGCCGTGGTGCTCCTCGATGCGCATGTAGGGGCGGGAGAAAAGCGCGGTGGTGAAGCCGACGAATGCGGTGAGGGCCACCAGGAACACGTTGAACGGATCGACGAAAAACTGCTCCTCCATCGCCGTCATCGGGCCGTCGGCGATGACGCGGCCGGTCAGCATTGCCGCGGCGCCCAAGGTCACCAGGCTCATCGCCGCGTTCAGCTCGGGCGCCCAGCGCTTGTGGCCGACCAGCGCGAGCAGCAGGCCGCCTAGGAGGGGGGCACCGAGGACCAGGGCGATTTCCATGCTGCGCTAGTCCTGTTTCAGCTTTTCCATATGCCGGATGTCCAGGCTGTCGAACTGTTCGCGGATATGGAAGAAGAAAATGCCGAAAATAAACGTGCCCACCAGCACGTCGAGCGCCACGCCCAGTTCGACCACCAGGGGCATGCCGTAGGTAGCCGAGGTCGCGGCAAAAAACAGCCCGTTTTCCATCGCCAGAAAGCCGATTACCTGCGGCACCGCCTTGCGCCGCACGATCATCATCAGGAACGACAGCAGCACGCTTGCCATCGCGATCCCCAGGGTCGCCCGCGTCAGCGTGTTTGCCAGCTCCGAGATCGGCGCGGCAAGCGCGAAGGCAAAGATCACCAGGCCGATGCCGATCAGCATCGTCGCCGGGATGTTGATCAGGGTCTCCACGTCCCAGCGTATCTGCAGCCGGTCGATCAGGCGATGCAGCACCCAGGGAATCAGCAGCACCTTGAGCAGCAGCGTGAGCGCGGCGGAGAAATACAGATGAACCTGCCCGGTCGTGTAAGCCACGATCAGTGTCGAGGCGGTGAGCGCCGCGCCCTGCCACGCAAACAGGCGTATCAGCGTCAGGATGCGCCGCTGCGACAACATGGCGAAGGCGATCAGCAGCAGGAACGCGGCGAGCAGATTGACCAACTGGCTGGACAGTGATTGGCCCATGTGCAGCCCTCAGCCCTGCATCAGGAAATGGGTCAGCATCCCCAGCACGCCGAGCAGAAACGCGGTGGAAAGAAACTCGGGCGCGAGGAACAGGCGCAGCTTCGCCAGCAGCGTCTCCAGGAATGCAAGCCCGGCTCCGGCAAGTGCGAGCTTCGCTGCGAGCGCCGCGAACGCGAGCGGGAGCGCCCCCCAGTCGCCGGCTGCGGCGATTCCCCAGGGCACGAACAGCGCGATGCCGATGGTCGTGTAGGCGAACAGTTTGATCGCCACGGCCCACTCGATCAGCGCCAGGTGGCGCGCCGAATATTCGAGGATCATCGCTTCGTGCACCATGGTGAGTTCCAGATGCGTGGTCGGATTGTCGATCGGGATGCGGGCGTTCTCGGCGAGCAGCACCATGAGAAAGGCGACTGCGGCGAAGGCGAGGCTGGGGTAGATCGCGAATTCACGACGGGCCAGCGTCTCGACGATGGTGTTGAGCTGGGTCGAGCCGCTGATGAAGGCGGCGGTGAACAGGATCATCAGCATGGCCGGTTCGGCGAGGAACCCGATCAGCATCTCGCGCCGCGCGCCCAGGCCGCCGAAAGAGGTGCCGATGTCCATCGCCGCCAGCGCCGAGAACACCCGCGCCAGGGCGAATACGCCCACCAGCGCGATGATGTCGGCCGCCGGCGCGAACGGCAGATCGGTGGCGAGCACCGGCACGATTCCGGCGGCGAGCCACATGCAGCCGAACAGCACGTAGGGCGTGATGCGAAACAAGGGTGAGGCGTTGCTTGCGATCACCGCGTCCTTGTGAAACAGCTTGGCCAGCGTGTAGTACGGCAGCAGGATGCTCGGCGCCGAGCGGTTCTGCAGCCAGGCGCGGCACTGGTTCGCCCATCCCAGGAGCAGCGGGGCGGCGAACACCACGAACACCGATTGCAGGATCTGAAACGCGATTCCGGGGGCGTCGGTCATGGGCGGGGGTCGGTGCGCGAAAGCCAGTGGGCGAAAGTCAGCGGACGAAGATCAGCAGCGCGATCAGGGTGAGAAAACTGTAGAGCAGGTAGATGCTGATCTTTCCCTGCTGCAGCAAGGCGATCTTCGACGAAACGTATTCGGTCAATCGCGCGATCGGCAGGTACAGCCAGTACCAGTGGCGATCGTGGATCTTGAGCGAGAACCGGGGTGCCGCATCGTCGGCTGCGGGCATGTGGCGCTGCATCAGGTAAAGCGGGCCGAATATGTGCCGGATCGGCTGGCCGAATGCGTCGGCGGTGTCCTGCGTGCGTGCCGTCTGTTCGGAATAGCCGCAGCCCCAGGGCTCGGAAAAACGCACGCGGCCGTGGTAGTAGCGGTGCACGAGGATGAATGTAAGCAGCGTCACGCAGACGATTACGATCAGGAACACGATCGGACTGTAGCTCGCGCGCGCGGGCTCGATCGGAACCAGCCACAGCCAATTCGATTCCAGGGCCGCTTCGGGCAGGCCCTGCCGCGTGAGCGAAACGCTGACCCGGTTGAGCATCAGCAGGAACGAGGTCGGAAACAGGCCGAGCACGAAGCAGCCCGCCGCGAGCCAGGCCATGCCGAATCGTTCCATCAGGCCGGCGTCGTGGATCTCCTGGGCGGTTTGCACCTGCGTGGGCGCCGCGCGCGGCCGGCCGAGAAAGGCGATGCCGTAGACTTTGACAAAACACATGGCGGTGAGCGCGCCGGCGAGCGCCAGCGTCGCGGCGAACAGCGGCAGCAGGCTTCGCACCACTCCGTTTTTCAGGATCGGCGCCTGCAGCGCGGTCTGGAACGTGAGCCACTCGGACACGAATCCGTTCAGCGGAGGCAGCGCCGAAATGGCCAGCGCGCCGACGAGAAAGTAGAACGCCGTCTGCGGCATCTTGTGTATCAGACCGCCCATGCTGTTGAGGTTGCGCAATCCCGTGGCGTGCAGGATCGAGCCGGCGCCGAGGAACAGCAGCGCTTTGAACACGGCGTGATTGAGCGTGTGATAGAGCGCCGCGATCAGCCCGAGCGCGCCGGCCGCCGGGTGGCCGAAGCCGACGAACACCATGGACATGCCGAAGCCGAGAAGGATGATGCCGATGTTCTCCACCGAGTGATAGGCGAGCAGGCGCTTCAGGTCGTGTTGCATCAGCGCGTAGAGCACGCCGAACAGCGTTGTCCCGGCGCCGATCGCAAGCACGACCATTCCCCATTCCCAGCGGACGTTGCCGATCAAATCGTAAATTACGCGGATCATGCCGTAGATGGCGGTCTTCAGCATGATGCCGCTCATCAGCGCCGACACCGGCGAGGGTGCGGCAGGATGGGCCTCGGGCAGCCAGGCATGCAGCGGGATCATCCCGGCCTTGGCGCCGAAGCCGAAGAACGCGAGCAGGAACGCCGCCGTGGCCCACCGCGGCTGGAGTTCGGCGGCGCGCAATGCGTCGAAAGTGTAATCGCCCCGGCCGCCGCTCATCACGCCGAAGCACAGCAGAATCGCGATCGCCCCCAGGTGCGCGATCAGCAGGTAGAGGAAGCCGGCGCTGCGGATTGCGGGCAGCTTGTGGTCGGTGGTGACGAGAAAGTACGAGGACAGCGCCATCGTTTCCCACGCGACCATGAACAGGTAGGCGTCATCGGCGAGGATCACCAACGCCATGCTCGCCAGGAACAGGTGATACTCGAGCGCGATCAGCGCAAGGCGCCCGGCGGTCTCGTCGCGGAAATAGCCCGCGGCGTAGATCGACACCCCTGCGGAAACCGCGCCGAGGAGCATGAGGAAGTAACCGGCGAGGGGATCGAGGCGCAGGTGGAAGGGCAGATCCGGCAGGCCGAGCGGCAGGGTCATCTGCTCCGGCGCCAGCCATATTGCCTGCAGGCCGAACGCAGTCAGTGCAAGGCCCGCCAGCGTTCCCAACGGAAACGCGAATTTTCGGGCGAAGAACGCATTGCCGCTCGGGGCCAGCGACAGCGCGGCGATCGCGACCCAGGCTGCGGCAACGATGAGCGAGCCCGACAGTGGCGAAGAGACGGCTTGCATTGGCATTCAGACAACGCGGCGGGTGAGCGCGTCACCCCCGACAGCGCACATGATCACTTCACCTTCATCCCCGGCCGGGCGCCACTATCGGGCGCGAGCAGATAGATGCCGGTGGCTTCGCCGCTTGCGGCGAGCACCATCCCCTGCGACAGGCCGAATTTCATTTTGCGCGGGGCGAGGTTGGCCACCATCACCGTCAGCCGGCCCTCCAGCGTGGCCGGGTCGTAAGCCGACTTTATGCCGGCGAACACTGTGCGCTGCTCGGTGCCGATATCGAGCGTGAGTTTCAGCAGTTTGTCGGCGCCGTCGACGTGCTCGGCTTTCACGATTTTCGCGATGCGCAGATCGATCTTGGCGAAGTCATCGATGGAAATGGCCGCGGCCGCGGCAGCCGGAGCCGCCGGTCCGGGGGAGGCGGGATGCGGCGTGGAAGGGGATGAGGTGGCCGCAGAGCGGCTGTGGGAGCCATTCTTGGATGTTTCAGTCACTTCTTTCTGCTCCTTGGCCGGCGCTGCCGGCGGCAGGTCGAATAGCGCGTCGAGCTGTCCTGGATCGACACGTTGCATCAAATGTTGATACGGCAGGACCCGGTCAACCAAGTTGCGATGGTCGTCCCAGGAAACCGATTTGTCGATGCCGAAAAATTTCGAAAATACTGCGCGCGCAACCGACGGAATGATCGGCGCCAGGTAGACCGTCAGCACTTGAAATCCCCAAATGCAATTTGCGCATACGAGTTGCAGTTCTGCCTTGCGTTCCGGATTATCCGCATGCTTGGCGAGTTCCCAAGGCTTGCATTTGTCGAAATACTCGTTGATCCGGTCGGCCAGCCGCATTGCGTCTCGAATGACTTTGCCGAATTCGCGCTGTTCGTACGCTTCGCGAATCGCGGTTTCCTCGCCCCAGACGGCCAATACCGGCCCGGCGGTCGTGCGCTGCCCTTCGTTCTTGCCGAAGGACCCGAGATCGCCATTGAAGTGCTTCGAAATGAACCCTGCAGCCCGGCTGGCGATGTTGATGTACTTGCCGATCAGATCGCTGTTCACCCGGGCGACAAAATCATCCGGATTGAAATCAAGATCCTCGACGTTGGCGTTCAGTTTGGCCGCGATGTAATAGCGCAGCCACTCCGGGTTCATGCCGATCTCGAGATAGCGCAGCGGGCTGATGCCGGTGCCGCGCGACTTGGACATCTTCTCGCCCGAGACCGTGATGAAGCCGTGCACATAGATGTGGTCCGGCACCTTGTACGGCCTGCCGGCGAACTTCAGCATGGCCGGCCAGAACAGGGTGTGGAAGTAAATAATGTCCTTGCCGATGAAATGGATTTGCTCGGTCTGCGGATCGGCGAGAACGCCCTCGAAGTCGATGCCCTTCTTCGCGCAGTAATGCTTGAAGCTGGCGAGATAGCCGACCGGCGCATCCAGCCAGACGTAGAAGTACTTTCCCGGCGCATCCGGTATGGGGATGCCGAAGTAGGGCGCATCGCGCGAGATGTCCCAGTCGCCGAGTGCCTTGTCCTCCTTGCCGTCGAGCCACTCCTTCGCCTTGTTCGCGACCTGGGACTGCAACCGGCCGGGCTCGTTGACCCATTGTTTCAGGAAGTCCACGCATTTCGCGTCGGACAGTCTGAAAAAGTAGTGCTCCGAGATCTTGAGCTCGGGGGCGGCGCCGGAGAGCGTTGAGTATGGGTTCCCGAGATCGGTGGGGGTGTAGACCGAGCTGCAGTGCTCGCAGGCGTCGCCGAACTGATCCTTGGCGCCGCATTTGGGGCACTCGCCCTTGATGTAGCGATCGGCGAGGAACATGCCCTTCACCGGATCGTAGAACTGCTCGACCGGTTTGGTGTAAATCAGGCCGGCGGCCTTGAGCTTGCGGTAGATGTCCTGCGACAACTCGGTGTTTTCGGGCGAGTCGGTCGAGTGCCAGTTGTCGAAGCCGAGGTGAAAGCCGTCGAGATATTTGTTGCGCTCGGCGCCGATGCGCCCGACCAGCTGCTGCGGCGTGACGCCTTCGGCTTCCGCCTTGAGCATGATGGGCGCGCCGTGCGCGTCGTCGGCACAGACGAAATGCACGCTATTGCCCAGCATGCGCTGGAACCGCACCCAGATGTCGGCCTGGATGTACTCCATGATATGGCCGATGTGAAACGAGCCGTTGGCGTACGGCAGGGCGGTGGTGACGAAAAGTTTGCGAGGCATCCTTGTTCCGGCTTTGAAAAAGCGTTCAGCGGCGCTAGCGGCGTCCGCTGCAACGCGGGACCGGGGGGCGATCGCGATTGTATCGCGCAGCCCCTCGAATATCCATTAAAATAGCGGTCTTTTCCCGGGCCGCGCCAGCGGCGCGGTGCGCAGCGCCAAGGAGCATGGACAATGTCAGTTTCGGAATTGCAGATTCAGATCGCCCTCAAGGAAATCACCGACCCCAATACGGAGAAGGATTTCATCGCCACCAAGTCGGCGCGCAACATCAAGGTGAATGGCAGCGATGTGTCGCTCGATGTCGAACTGGGTTATCCGGCCAAGACCCAGGTCGAGCTGATCCGCAAGATGGTGCAGGCAAAGCTCGGCGCCATTCCCGGCGTCGGCAAGGTCACGGTCAACGTCGCGAGCAAGATCGTCTCGCACAGCGTGCAGCGCGGGGTTAAGCTGATACCCGAAGTGAAGAACATCATCGCCGTGGCCTCGGGCAAGGGCGGCGTGGGCAAGTCCACCACCGCGGTGAACTTGGCCCTCGCCCTCGCCGCCGAGGGGGCCAGCGTGGGCGTCCTCGATGCCGACATTTACGGCCCCTCGCAGCCGACCATGCTGGGCATCACCGGACGGCCCGAATCGCGCGACGGCAAGACCCTGGAGCCCATGGTCGGGCACGGGCTGCAGGCGATTTCCATCGGTTTTCTGATCGACGTCGATACGCCGATGGTGTGGCGTGGCCCGATGGTGACCCAGGCGCTGGAGCAGTTGCTGAAGGACACCCGCTGGCAGGGCGTGGACTACCTGGTGGTGGATCTGCCGCCGGGCACCGGCGACATTCAACTGACGCTGGCGCAGAAAGTGCCGGTTACCGGCGCGGTGATCGTCACCACGCCGCAGGACATCGCCCTGATCGATGCGCGCAAGGGCCTGAAGATGTTCGAAAAGGTCGGCATTCCCATCATCGGCATCGTGGAGAACATGAGCATCCACATCTGCTCCAACTGCGGCCACGAGGAACATATTTTCGGCACTGGCGGTGCGGAAAAGATGTGCAAGGACTTCAACACCGAATTCCTCGGTGCGCTGCCGCTCGACATCCGCATCCGCGAGCAGACCGATTCGGGCAAGCCCAGCGTGGTGGCCGATCCGGACGGACGCATCGCCGAGATCTACAGGCGGATCGCGCGCCGCGTCGCGGTCAAGATCTCGGAGCAGGCGAAGGACATGACATCGAAGTTCCCGAATATCGTTATCCAGAACACGTAGTCCGCGACGCAATGTGCGTGTGGAACCCTGGGAATTGCCATTCTGAGCGAAGCGAAGAATCTGCTTTTCTTGGTAAGCAAGAAGCAGATTCTTCGGCCTGCGGCCTCGGAATGACAATATAAGGATTATTGGCGACGCCCTTATGACCATCAAATCCGACAAATGGATCCGCCGCATGGCGGCGGAACACAAGATGATCGAGCCGTTCGAGCCCGGACAGGTGCGCACGGCGAACGGGCACAAGATCGTGTCCTACGGCACCTCGAGCTATGGCTACGACATCCGCTGCTCGGACGATTTCAAGATCTTCACCAACATCAACTCGACCATCGTCGACCCGAAGAACTTCGACGAGAAATCGTTCGTCGACTTCAAGGGCGATGTGTGCATCATCCCGCCCAACTCCTTTGCGCTGGCGCGCACGGTGGAGTATTTCCGCATTCCGCGCAACGTGCTCACGGTTTGCCTCGGAAAAAGCACCTACGCCCGCTGCGGCGTCATCGTCAACGTCACGCCGTTCGAGCCCGAGTGGGAGGGCTACGTGACCCTGGAGTTTTCCAACACCACGCCGCTGCCGGCCAAGATCTACGCCAACGAGGGCGTGGCGCAGGTGGTGTTCTTCGAGTCCGACGAGGTGTGCGAGATCTCGTACAAGGACCGCGGCGGGAAGTATCAGGGGCAACAAGGCGTGACGCTGCCGAAAATCTGAGGCAATCCGGCAGCGCGGCCGGTCAAACCCGTGGAACGTCTCCCCCGGCCACCATCGTGATCCGCACATCGCCGAGTTCGACCACTTGCCCGACCCGGATCTTGCAGGTCTTGCGTAACTCCACGCTTCCGTCCACCGAAACGCCGCCGCCGGCCACCAGTGCCTTGCCGGCGCCGCCGCTGTCGCACAGACCGGTCAGCTTCAGCAGCTGGTTCAATTGGACAAACTCGCGCTTCAAGCAAAATTCAATTTGTTGCATAGGGCCCCTCGGGCAATGTTAGCAGGTCAAGCGGCGCCGCGGCGCTCGCATCCGGGGCGTTGCCTGACCAAGTATTCCGCTTGACTCCCGGCAGACGGGCGTATAATCCGGCCGAAATCGCCCGGGACGCTTACGCCACGGTGAATAGCATGACCTGCATTCCAGACTGCCCGCCCACAGGCGAACGCTTCGTCGCGCGCGCGCCCGCGCTCTGGCGGCGTCCGCCGTACCCCCGCTTGCATTTGCTCGCCTGAAGCCGGTCCGGATCCAATGCCTGTGGCGCGTGCCCCGCCCGATTCCGAAACTCGGAGAACCGAATGAAATTCCGCTTTCCCATCGTCATCATCGACGAGGACTTCCGCTCCGAGAACACCAGCGGCCTGGGCATCCGCGCTCTGGCCAAGGCGATGGAAGAGGAAGGCATGGAAGTGCTGGGGGTGACCAGCTACGGCGACCTGTCGCAGTTCGCGCAGCAGCAGAGCCGCGCATCGGCCTTCATCCTGTCGATCGACGACGAGGAGTTCACGCCGGGGCCGGAACTCGATCCGGCGGTGCTGAACCTGCGCACCTTCATCAACGAGATCCGCTTCCGCAACGCCGACATCCCGATCTATCTCTACGGCGAGACCCGCACCTCGCGCCACGTGCCGAACGACATCCTGCGCGAGCTGCACGGTTTCATCCACATGTTCGAGGACACGCCCGAGTTCGTCGCGCGCCACATCATCCGCGAGACGCGCGCCTATCTCGACGGGCTGTCGCCGCCGTTCTTCCGCGCCCTGGTGAATTACGCGCAGGACGGCTCGTACTCCTGGCATTGCCCGGGCCACTCGGGGGGCGTGGCGTTCCTGAAAAGCCCGGTCGGCCAGATGTTCCACCAGTTCTTCGGCGAGAACATGCTGCGCGCCGACGTCTGCAACGCGGTGGACGAACTGGGCCAGTTGCTCGACCACACCGGGCCGGTCGCCGCCTCGGAGAGGAATGCGGCGCGCATCTTCGGCGCCGATCACTGTTTCTTCGTCACCAACGGCACTTCGACCTCGAACAAGATGGTCTGGCACGCCAACGTCGCGCCCGACGACATCGTCGTCGTCGATCGCAACTGCCACGTGTCGATCCTGCACGCGATCACCATGACCGGCGCGATTCCGGTGTTCCTCACGCCGACGCGCAACCACCTGGGCATCATCGGCCCGATCCCGCTGCAGGAGTTCAGCCCGCAGAACATCGACAAGAAAATCGAGGCCAACCCGTTCGCGCGCGCCGCGAAGCGCAAGAAACCGCGCATCCTGACTATCACCCAGAGCACCTACGACGGCGTGGTCTACAACGTCGAGATGCTGAAGCAGACCCTGAATTCCTCCATCGACACGCTGCATTTCGACGAGGCCTGGTTGCCGCATGCGACCTTCCATGAGTTCTACAAGGACATGCACGCCATCGGCCGCGATCGGCCGCGCACCAAGGATTCGATTATTTTCGCCACCCACTCCACGCACAAGCTGCTCGCCGGCATTTCGCAGGCCTCGCAGATCCTGGTGCAGGAATCGCAGACGCAGAAACTCGACCGGCACGCCTTCAACGAGGCGTATCTGATGCATACCTCGACCTCACCGCAGTACGCGATCATCGCATCCTGCGACGTCGCGGCGGCGATGATGGAACCGCCCGGCGGCACGGCGCTGGTGGAGGAATCGATTCTGGAGGCGATCGACTTCCGCCGCGCCATGCGCAAGGTCGGCGCCGAGTGGGGCAAGGACTGGTGGTTCAAGGTGTGGGGGCCGGAGAAAATCGTCGCCGAAGGCATAGGCTCGCGCGAGGACTGGGTGCTCAAGGCCAACGAGAAATGGCACGGTTTCGGCGATCTGGCCCCCGGTTTCAACATGCTCGACCCGATCAAGGCCACGGTCATCACCCCGGGCCTGGACGTGTCGGGCAAGTTCGCCAAGACCGGCATTCCGGCGGCCATCGTCACCAAGTATCTCGCCGAACACGGGGTTATCGTGGAGAAGACGGGCCTGTATTCGTTCTTCATCATGTTCACCATCGGCATCACCAAGGGACGGTGGAACACGCTGGTGACGGCGCTGCAGCAGTTCAAGGACGATTACGACAAGAACCAGCCGATCTGGCGCGTGCTGCCGGAGTTCTGCCAGAAGCACCTGCGCTACGAAAAAATGGGCCTGCGCGACCTGTGCGAGCAAATCCACGGCATGTACAAGGCGAACGACGTGGCGCGCGTGACCACCGAGATGTATTTGTCCGACATGCAGCCGGCAATGAAGCCCTCGGACGCCTTCGCCGCCATGGCGCACCACGAGATCGACCGGGTCGAAATCGACGATCTGCAAGGGCGCGTCACCAGCGTTCTGGTCACGCCCTATCCGCCGGGCATTCCGCTGCTGATTCCGGGGGAGCGCTTCAATGCCACCATCGTGCGCTACCTGCAGTTCGCGCGCGACTTCAACACCCGCTTCCCCGGGTTCGAGACCGACATTCACGGACTGGTGAAGGATGAGGACGGGCACTATCACGTGGACTGCGTGCGGCAGGTGTGATCTGAAACACCGTTACAGAAAAGCGCAACAACGGCTTGGGGTGGGTTTTTCCAAAAGTTCGAGCGCCATAGCTCGATCTATCCCGTAGCATCGGGCAATGCCGGTTTTCGACCATTGCGCGCTCCGCGCGCCAACCGTGTTTTCCATACGGATGAAAAGCGCATCCGTATGGAAAACACGGTTATGGATAAAAGCAACAACGTCCTGGGGTGGGGCGCCCTTAGGCAAGGCGAAAAAAAGCCCGGTTTCCCGGGCTTTTTTTCATTCAGCCTGGCTGATTACTCGGCCGGCTTGATATTGACAGCCTGGTCGCCTTTCTGGCCGGCGGTGATGTCAAACGTCACTTTCTGGTTTTCCTGCAGGCTTTTGAAGCCGTTGCCCTGGATTGCCGAGAAGTGCGCGAACAGATCCTTGCCGCCGCCGTCGGGGGTGATGAAGCCGAAACCCTTGGCGTCGTTGAACCATTTAACGGTACCTGTACTCATGTCTATTGTTCCTAGTAAAAAATTATAAAAGGCTTGCGCCCGAATGCGAGAACTTCAAGGAGGAAAACGACGACCTGAGGAGTACCGCCAAAGCGGCTACGACGGACCAGCAATTCCACTGCCTTACATTCCTGCACCGCCCTTATACAGGAGCGCCGCACCGGGGTCAAGACAATTCGCTGCGTTCCTGCAGCAGGCGCTCACGCCGGCGCCGCCGGCGGCGAGCAAGCCGCGACCGGGCTAATATCGCTTGCCGGTGCTGAATTCGACCTTTATGCGTGCGACCTGCTTGCGCATGGCCTCGAGTTCGACTCTGGCCGCTTCCTCCGTGCGCACGCACTCTTCGGTGGGCGCGCCTTCGCCCAGTGGCAGGCGCTGGCGCGTCACTTCAGCCTGAGCCTCGTGGTAACGCTGCGTCGCCGCGTTCCAGCGTTCAACCAGCTGTTGCTCCTGCTCCCGCCATGCTTTTCGCTTGTCCATCAGCCCGCCTCCACGCAATCCATTGAGTATCCCGATTTAGCCGGCCGCGACCTGCGACCGCCCGGTATTGTACCCGTGGCGCCGGGCGAATTGCGCCCGGCGGGGGCGACAAGCAGGGCCGGAGCATCAAATTTCCTGTATCGGCTGCAAGTTGAGCAGATCCACTACATATTGAGGGTTCCAAG